>PBKS01000007.1 GCA_002722155.1 Chloroflexota bacterium | reverse complement strand
ATCTCAAGGTAATTTTCACTTTGTGTGAATGTTTTGAAAAACAGATACATTAATGCTATGAGAAACCCAAAATCACCAACTCTGGTGACAATGAACGCTTTTTTAGCCGCCGCTGCTGCTGCTGGCCTATGGAACCAAAATCCAATTAGGAGGTATGAACATAATCCAACCAATTCCCAGAATACGAACATCTGAACGACATTGGCTGCCATTACAAGACCAAGCATGGATGCCGTGAATAAGGACATATATGCGAAATATCTGGCATATACAGGGTTGCCTAATTCTTCAGGACCGTGATGTTCACTATTTTCAGGTTCATGACTCGAGGGCTTCATGTACCCCATGGAATAGATTTGGACCATTAGGCTGACCCCTGTTACTACCACAAGCATAATTGCGGTCAAAGGATCCAAAAGGATTCCAACAGTGAAATGAAAGTCTCCTATTTCTAACCAGGAATGAGTTCCCCAGTCTTGTGCATGATTTTTATTTGATGCGACTGTAACCAATGTCATCACAGAAAGAATGAAAGAAATACCGATTGAAATAACAGCTATTGGACCTGAAAAATGGGACTTTGAGTTAAAAAATGGGCGTACAACTAGGGCCAGGATACAAAATGAGGCTAATGGGATAAAAAATATTGCCCAGACTAATTGCTCGGTGATCATAATTTAAAGTTTCCTAAGTATTTCATCGGCTACATGTTCCCGGCCTTTGGGCACATATATTTTGAATCCAACACTTTCTCCCCACGATGTTATATCGCCGTCTGGAAGTATTTTCGTGGGTAGACCTTCTGCTTCAAAGGTGTCTTTCCACATCTCTGCAGTCACCAAATTAGGAGCGTATTTGTATTCTATCCACATAATATTTATCTATTTAATTCCTTAGCATCAGTAACCAAAACTGACTGCCTGGTCCGATAAATTGCAATGATGATAGCCAATCCCAAAGCCACTTCTGCTGCGGCCACAGTGATGATAAATACTGTGAAAACATGTCCGGTTAATAAGAATTTGGACGCTGTTTCAAAGGCCTGAGGGACGGTATAACGTGATAAAGCTACTGCTGTGAGGTTCACACCGTTAAACATTATTTCTAATGACATTAAAACGGCTATGGCATGTTTTTTGGAAAGTGCTCCGTACAAACCAATCCCAAATAAAATCGCACCTAGTATTAAGAATCTTTCTAGTGTCATTTATCGATTCCTTACCAAGGCTAGTGCGCCAACGGCAGCAGCAAGAAGTAAAACGGATACTAGTTCGAACGCTAATACAAAATCTGTCAACAGCAAGTTAGCTAGATTTGGAATTGAATCTGCGAAGAATATTTTTCCAGCTTCAGTCTGTTGCTCTTGATTTAAGGTTTCACTAATCAATCGAGAATCCCAATTGGTGCCCACAGTGATAGCGTAAATGGAAAAAAGCATAAAAAGTATTGCTACTATCGCTACAGGTATTCTGAAACTGTGCGATGGGTTACCTTCTTCTAGATCCCTTGTCATCAGTATCGCGAATATTATTAGGACAGATATGGCCCCTACGTACACCATTAGTTGAACGCCGGCTAAAAATTCTGCTCCTAGTAAGACAAATAATCCTGCTATTCCAAGGAATGTAACAATCAAGAATAGGGCGGACCTAAATAAGTCTTGAATTTGGACGACGGCAATTGCTGATATAACTGTACAAAAAGAGAGTACCCAAAAGGCCAGTTGGACGGCAAAAGATTCTGTAGTTAAACTCATCTTTTTGCCCACCTCTCCCCTTGGTCTTCTAGGGACGGTTTTTCATGACGGCCTACTTGATCCCAGTCTGCCGTTGAACCTTTTATGGGGTCATGTCCTCTGTCTGTTAGTTGCGGTCTGAACCATGTGCTTGGCTTTTTTTCCGCGGCCTTGAGCTGGTCTACGTTAATTACAAGATCACTTCTGCGATATTTTCCTTCCTCAAAACCGCTGCCCATATGTAGCGCATCGTATGGACATGCTTCAACGCAAAGCCCACAAAACATACAGCGTCCTATGTCGATATCGAACACATCAATGTCATAGCTTTGGCCTTCTTGCTGATTTACACCGCTAGTTCCTGTAACAATTTTTATTATTCCCAGTGGGCAGTATTTTGCGCAGCTTGCACATCCAGTACATCTTCGGTCATACCATGCAAACTCTTCCCCTCTGAAATTGGCGTGCTGCGGCATTCGATCCACTAATGTCTCAAGTCCTAGCAGGGATCTCAAGGTTTTAATCGGATGAGTCGCTATAAAGGAAATTGGGTTTTGGCCATCTACTTTAGCGAGATCAAATGGGCTGGCCCTTCTGTTTGGGTACTGAACTATATTAAATTGACGACTTGGGGACACCAAATTTTTCATGGTGATGCCAAGTCCCTTAAACAAACCTAATCCGTACATATTAATCCCCTCCTATTCCCATATTGGCTAATGGAGATGCTATGGGTTCTGGTCTGTGGTATTTTTTCTTCCCGACAAAATTGGCAAGGATAACGAATGCAATTATAGTCACAATCCAGTTAACAGCNGCCATTATAAGCATGTACTCCGTAGTTAATGATCCATCATCTTTTGTGTGGCCTAATTCCACAGCTACCATAAACTCCACTGCGACCAAAAAGATATTAAACAAACCCAGTCCAAACAAGATTTTCCAAGCAAAGCCCATTATTTGGTCGATTCGTAACCTAGGCCAAGTCGATCTGACCCATAAAAGAAGGAATATTAAAACAAACATTTTAATAGCGAACCATATCCCGCCAGGTAGGAAATCGAATCCTTGAGACCCTCCCAAAAACAGGGTGGTTACTACGGCTGCAGTGACTATTGGTGCCATAAATTCTGCTAGAAACAATACTGCGAATTTGATGCCACTGTATTCGGTGTTGTAACCAGAGCCTAATTCAGATTCTGCTTCTATTTGGTCGAANGGGGTACGGCTCATTTCTGCTGTGGATGCTGCCATAAAGACAAAAAATCCCATAGGCATTANCAAAATGAACCATATCGATTGGCTNTGTACTATTTGAGTCATNGCCAAAGANCCTGATAGAAGAAGAACNCTGGTGATNCCAAGGGCCATTGGTATCTCATAACTTATTAACATTGCNGCGCCNCGCATGGAACCCAANATCGCATATTTGTTTCTNGAGCCCCAGCCAGCCATGAAAATNGCTATTGAATTGACGGAAGTAACTCCGACAATAAAAAGTATTCCTATGTTTANATTACTAAGGAANGCTTGNTCACTTGCNTAGGTTCCAAAAGGAATAACGATCATAATCATCAATGTAGGNGCTAATAGTGCTATAGGAGCNAACGTAAACACNGGTTTATCNGCGGCATCAGGTATCGTATCTTCCTTCATGATCAGTTTNAGTACATCAGCAAAAGGCTGAAGTATTCCGAAGGGCCCATTTCTGTTAGGACCTCGNCTAACTTGGAATCTTCCNATCATCCTTCGCTCGAACCATGTGTAGAAGGCAGTCGACATNACCATTACATTAATTATTAGAANNGAAATCGATATTCCTGCTAAAAGACCTGCNNTCCACCCAAAAGATNCTCCGAAACCNAATGATTGAATTAGGTTGTCAAATAAATCTCTTAAGGTATAGAAGCTGATAAAAAAAGCAGGGGTNGNGGTCATTATCGGTCGACCTCGCCGAGCACTATATCAATGGATCCTAGTATGATAATCAAATCNCCCATTTTCCANCCTGTTAGCATGTCTTTTAGAGGTGTCAAATTAATGAATGAAGGAGCTCTTACTTTACATCTGTAGGGAGAAATTCCTCCGTCACTAACCATGTAAAATCCGAGCTCGCCTTTTGGACCTTCAACGGATGAGTATGTCTCTCCAATCGGGGGGCGAATAAAGAAAGGTGTTTCGGTTCTAACGGGCCCAGGTTCTATTTGCTCTATGCATTGAGATATGATTTTGATGCTCTCTCTCATTTCTTGGAGACGGACGTAGTATCTGTCGTAAGTATCGCCAGAATTTCCAATTGGAATATCGAATTTCACTCGGTCATATATCTCGTAAGGATTAGCTTTCCTTAGATCCCATTTCACGCTCGCCGCTCTGAGAACTGGTCCGCTAACACCTGAGTCAACTGCCTGTGTATCAGATAGCACGCCTACACCTATGGTCCTAGCAAGAACTATTTCATTAGTTGTAATGAGGCTTTCTAATTCATCCAAATAATTCGGAAAATCTGATATCAAAACATATAAGGCATTCCAGAAGTCATCAGGGGCGTCTTGAAATACGCCTCCTGGTCTCATGTAACTCAGCGTGATCCTTGCCCCGCAAAGCATTTCAAAGAGATCTAAGATCCGTTCTCTTTCTCGAAAACAATATACCAAGGGAGTAGCAAGTGCTCCTAAGTCATTTAGGAGAAATCCCGTAGCCATAAGATGGCTGGCAATTCTTTGCAACTCAACACTTATGACTCTGATGTACTGTGCTCTTTCTGGTACTTCAATGTCAGCTAATTTTTCAACAGTTCTTACGTAGGCCAAATTGTTAGACATGCTGGCCACATAATCCATTCGGTCCGTTAGTGTGACTATTTGTACATAATTTCTAGACTCTGCTAACTTTTCAGTTCCCCTGTGCAGATAACCAAATACGGGCTCCACGTCTATGATCTCTTCACCGTCAAAAGTCACCCGAAGCCTGAATACTCCATGAGTACTAGGATGTTGTGGTCCTAAATTTATTGTTACAGGTTCTGTTCGTATGGTCGACATGGAGTTAACCTATGAAGTCCTTTCGTAAGGGGTGACCATCAAATCCTTCCCAGAGAAGGATTCTTTTCAGATTGGGATGATTTTTGAATTCAATTCCCATCAAATCCCAAATCTCTCTTTCTTGAAGATCTGCAGCCTGCCAAATATCTGTTACGGATTCGATGGATGGATTTTCCCTTCCATTGCATTTAACTTTTATCACACAAGATTGATTGTTTCTGAGAGAGGATAAGTGATAGACAATTTCAAAATATTCAATGTAATCAACCGCACTTATTGCTGTTAGAAAGGAATAATCTAATCCATCAGGATCTTTAAGTATTTCGCATACTTCATGTATTTTTTCCGGAGATACCCAAGCAGCGGTTTCGTCAGAGTGTAGTACCGCATTGTTTAACGTGTCATCTATCGATTTTGAAATTTCGTCGCCACTGATAATTTTAGTCAAAATTACCCTCTATTTTTTACAGAGTAACGTTTTATTTTTTCGTGAAGCTGCATAATCCCATACAAAAGAGCATCAGGTCTTGGCGGACAACCTGGTACATACACGTCAACGGGTATAATGTGGTTCACGCCTGGAACCACGCTGTAAGAACCATAATAGGGGCCACCACTTGTAGCACATACTCCCATAGAGATTACCCATTTGGGATCAGCCATTTGTTCATAGACTCTTTCGATTGCGGGGGCCATTTTCCATGTAACGGTACCGGCTATGATCATAAGGTCTGCCTGCCGCGGGGATGGCCTGAATACTTCCATTCCAAATCGAGATAAATCAAACCTTGACATAGCACTTGCCATCATTTCAAAAGCGCAACAAGCAAGGCCGAACGATAAAGGCCATACTGCAGATTTGCGCCCCCAATTTACTAGAGCATCAACAGAAGTCACAGCTATATTTCTGCTTATATCATCAGGTACTTCGATTAGAGGTTCAGATAACGCTTCAGTATGGGTTGCTTTTAGCTCGTTTACGTAATTCCCTTCTTCTCGGTCCAGATCCCAAGTTTTATCATGCAGGGGAATTATCAAAGAGTTGTCTGTACTATTTGTGTTTACCATGTTTGAATTAACTCCACTCAAGAGAGCCTTTTTTCCAAGCGTAGACCCAACCCAAAACTAAAATACCAATAAATACAGACATTTCCGCTAACACAAACAAGCCGAATTGTGCCGACATTGTGCCGAAAGATGCGGCCCAAGGAAACAAGAAAACCACTTCGACATCGAATATTACGAAAAGTAACGCAATGCTGTAGTAGCGAAAGTTAAATTGACTCCACCTTTCCGTTATTGTTTCAAATCCGCACTCATATATGCTGTTTTTTACGAAGGATGGTTTGTTGGGCCTGACCTTTAGGAGGGATAGAGCCCATCCAATTAATAACATGCTTGTAGGTATCACAACAGCAAGGGCTGCAAATATGGCAATAACACCGTATTGTGTGAAATATTCATCAGCCATGATTTACACCGTCATTTATGAGAATTGATAATAGTTGCGATAGATTTAAGATTCCCCACTTGTTCGCTACAATTCCATGCGAAAATATAGCACAAGGGTCTTTTTGCTAGCAAGTGAAAAAACGCACAAACAGCTGTCTACATTTGCTCATAGGCGGAACACAAATTTTGTAAACTAAAGCTGTTAAGTGTTTCAATGCGACGGAACTAAACTTTTAGTAGCAAGCGATATAAACGAGTAAAGGTTTGCATAAATGCTCCATTTGAGAACAAATTTTGAATAATAATGTCGAATTCGGACCCGAACTCCCCTCGGTTCTAAGTCGATACCAAGATGTTTTGGAGCCGGCTTTGAGAAACACCATTTCGGATCGTTCGTCATTTGTCTATGACATGTTGAGATATTGCATGGGATGGTCAGACGTTGCAGGTAAACCGTGTGATTTGGAGAAAGGAAAAAGCATACGACCTTCCCTGTGTTTATTCACATGCGAAGCATTGGGCGGGGATGTTAATAGAGCCGTTCCCGCGGCGGTTTCTCTCGAGCTAATACATAATTTTTCACTGATACACGATGAAATACAAGATTTTGACGCAATACGCCATCACCGGCCCACTTTGTGGAATGTTTGGGGTGTCCCCAAAGCCTTAGTAGCTGGGAATGTTATGAGAGTATTAGCGGAAAAATCTATGTCATATATGGACTTTGAAAATCCTAGCCTGATTTATCATTCTTCATCGATTATTTCGGAGGCTTGTCTTGAGATGATTGAAGGGCAGTACATGGATATATCTTTTGAAGGAGAAACAAGGATCAATGTAGACCAATACATGGAAATGATTTCTCGTAAGACTGGTGCTCTTTTGAGGTCTTCAGTACATTTGGGGGCTGTAATCGGCTCTGGCAACGATGAAGTGGGGAATTTGTTTAGGTGTATTGGAGCTGCTCTTGGCTTCATGTTTCAAATCCGAGATGATATCTTGGGAACATGGGGAGAAAGTAAAGCTACTGGCAAACCGGTTGGTGCGGATATTCGTAGGAGGAAAAATACCTTGCCCATTATCCATGCCAGGGAGGCCAAGCAAGGAATGTATGATAAGGAAATTTCAACGCTGTATTCGTCAGAATATTTGAGTGAAGATGAAACGTCTCGTGTTCTGGATATTTTAGACGACACTAAAGCCATGGATTATTGCCAAGGTCTCGTAGAAAATTATGCTTTCCAGGTCCATAAGGGCATAAAATCTGCCGGATTTAGTGAAAAGTCAGACACAGAATTTAAAGAATTAATAGACTTTCTGATAACTCGAAACTACTGAGGTAGAGTTATCAACAATCGATTATAATATGATCATTAATGCAAAACTATAGTGTTAAGTTACAGTGAGAGGTAGATAGGCATATGAGCGTTTCGCGCTCGGTAATGGAAGTGTTTACTTGCGATCTGAAAGTAGCATCCAATTCGTCGCCAGAATTTATTGATATTACTGACGAAGTGGCAGAATTTTTAAAAGGATCGGGTATCTCAAACGGTATATTAGTGGTGTTTTCTAGGCATACCACTTCCGCAATTGTGATACAAGAAAATGAACCTCTTTTGTTGGAAGATTTTAAGGAAATGTTAGAACGTTTGTCTTCCGAAGACGCTCGATACAGACACAACGACTTTGATGTTCGAACAGTACATATGCATGAGAATGAATGTCCGAATGGGCATTCTCATTGCCAACATTTAACACTTGGTTCCAGTGAGATGATTCCTGTGGTGGAAGGAAAAATGGCACTTGGTGAATGGCAGAGGATATTTATGGTTGAACTCGATGGTATGAAAGGTGAAATGGTTGGGAGCAGGGAAGTTATCGTGCAAATAATGGGGTTGGCGTAGAATATATATAAGTTTGGAGTTTTGGTAAACCCACTTTCTTATTGGTGGGTCCGGATGTTTTTGACCACCTAATTCGGCAAATGTTATATTTGATCCTGTATTGTTGACTGATTAACTCAACAAAGCATTGGATGGTTTTAGGTAAGTGATAGCTCGTCTGATGTCACAGTGAAGTGAATGGTTAGTGAAATGAGGAAATTGGTTAAGGAGAGGTCCTGAATGGCTGATCAAAAGGTTATATCTAGGCAAACTGGGGTTGAGGATTCTCAATATAAATGGGGCTTTGAATTAGACATAGAGTCTGATGTCGCTCCAAAAGGTTTGAACGAAGATATCGTCCGTTTTATATCTGCAAAGAAAAAGGAACCTGAATGGTTGTTGGAATGGCGATTAAAAGCTTTTCGGCATTGGACAGATCAAGGGGATGAGGCCGCGCCTAAATGGGCGCAGGTTAATTTCGAAGAGATCGATTTTCAGGACATCATATATTATGCGGCCCCGAAATCGGGTGATGATGCGCCAAAGAGCTTGGATGAAGTTGACCCGGAACTTCTAGAGGCATTTGATAAATTAGGTATTCCTCTTGAAGAGCAAAAGAAATTGTCTGGAGTGGCGGTTGATGCCGTGCTGGATAGCGTCTCTGTTGCTAC
Organism: Chloroflexota bacterium; assembly: GCA_002722155.1. Taxonomy (GTDB): domain Bacteria; phylum Chloroflexota; class Dehalococcoidia; order Lucifugimonadales; family UBA826; genus UBA11996. Next base: position 46,143 of record PBKS01000007.1, on the reverse strand, counting down.
TACTTATCAAGATATGTTGAAGGAAGCCGGCGTAATATTTTGCCCGATTAGTGAAGCAGTTCAAAAGTACCCAGAGCTGGTGCAAAAATATTTGGGTTCGGTAGTCCCGTATAGTGATAACTTCTATGCTACCCTCAATTCTGCCGTATTCAGCGATGGTTCCTTCTGCTATGTGCCCCCAGGAGTACGGTGCCCTATTGAATTGATGACATATTTCAGAATTAATGTGGCTGATTCAGGTCAATTTGAAAGAACGTTGATTATTGCTGACGAAGGTAGTTACGTGAGTTATTTAGAAGGTTGTACGGCACCGATGAGGAAGAGTCATCAATTGCATGCCGCCGTCGTTGAATTGGTGGCCCTTAAGGATGCGGAGATAAAATATTCGACCCTTCAAAATTGGTACCCGGGGGATAAAAATGGTGAGGGTGGAGTATTCAATTTTGTAACTAAGCGAGGAGCTGCCAGAGGAGAAAACTCTAAAATATCCTGGACTCAAGTTGAGACTGGGTCTGCCATAACATGGAAATACCCGAGTGTAATTCTTCAGGGAGATAATTCAGTGGGTGAGTTTTATTCGGTTGCCTTGGTGAATAACTATCAACAAGCCGATACGGGCACAAAGATGATTCATGTAGGCAAGAATACTAAAAGTACCATTATTGCCAAGGGTATATCCGCCGGTAAGGCCGAAAATACATATCGAGGACAGGTCTCCATACTTCCAGGTGCGGATAATGCTAGAAATTTCACCCAATGCGATTCATTGCTGATTGGTGATGAATGTGGAGCTCATACGGTTCCATATATAGAGGTGCGTAATCCAACAGCACAAATGGGGCATGAGGCTACTACATCCAAGGTGAATGATGACCAGCTCTTCTATCTCCAACAGAGAGGAATAGATTTGGAAGAATCAAACTACATGATAATTAATGGGTTTTGTCGCGGTATTTTTAAGGAGCTTCCGTTTGAATTTGCTATGGAGGCATCACAATTGTTGCGAGTGAGTTTGGAGGGCACAGTAGGTTAAATGTCAAAGAGTGATAAATTGATTGAAGTTAAAGATCTTCGTGTATCTGTTGAAGAGACCGAGATACTTAAAGGAATAAATCTGAGTATTCATGAAGGGGAGGTCCATGCAATTATGGGGCCTAACGGCTCAGGTAAAAGTACTCTTGCTAATGTTATAGCCGGTCGGCCAGGCTATAGTGTCACAGGTGGCGATATTGTTTACAAAGGCCAGAGTTTGCTTGAAGTAGAACCTGAAATAAGGGCTAGATCAGGAATATTTCTTGCTTTTCAGTATCCTGTTGAGTTGCCTGGTGTTAGAACTTGGCAGTTTTTGAAATCCGCAATTGATGCTGTTCGCAAAGAAAATGGTGAAGATGAACTTAGTGTGAGGGAATTTGATCAACTACTTGAAGAAAAACGAAATTTAGTTGAAATGGACCCTGATCTAGTGAAGCGTTCAGTGAATGAAGGATTTTCAGGAGGCGAAAAGAAGCGTAATGAAATTCTTCAATTGGCTCTTTTGGATCCTTCTTTAGCATTACTGGATGAAACAGACTCTGGCCTGGACATAGACGCCCTTCGAATCGTATCGCACGGTGTAAATGTATTTAAGAGTCCTGAGAAATCTGTTTTGATTGTGACGCATTATCAACGTATTTTAGATTACATTACCCCTGATTTTGTACATGTATTGGTAGATGGTCGGATAGTACGATCAGGTGATAGTAAATTGGCACTGGAACTTGAAGAAAAAGGTTATGAATGGGTGAGAGAGTCTGTAGGTGAAGAGGTCAACTCTTAATGCAAGACACCATCACGATTGCCGATCAATACCAAGAAGATTTCCAAGACCTTTGCGCTACTCTACCTGAATGGTCTTCCGAATTCAGAAATGAAGCCATGCTTATATTCAAGCAGATTGGATTGCCAGTGCATAGGAAAGGCAATGAGAAATGGAAATACACTAGCGCCAGACCAATTGCAGAGCCTCAATATTCATTGGCTACATTTGAGGAAGTTGATTTGGATACCATCAAGAAGGCTGCTCCTTGGCATGATTCATGGCTTAACGTAGTTTTTGTTAATGGGCAATACCAAGGAACTTTCTCTTCTGACACCTCCCCAGCAATACAAGTTTCCAACATAGCATCGGATGACTTTCCACAGGATATTGTTGAATCAATAGGCGGAATCATGGACTACTCAGATGATGGCTTTGCTGCCTGGAATAGTGCCTTTATGTCTGATGGGTCAATTATCTCGGTCCCAGATGGAGAGAATTCTGGATTAGTGATCAATTTGATTTTTTTCAACCAAGGCGTGCCAGGCACGGTAAACCATCCTCGCGTTTTGGTCACCTCAGGCAAAAAATCATCTGTCAATGTAATAGAAAATTATGTAGGTGGTGGTGAAGATAATACATTGACTAATTCCGTGTCCGAAATATATGTAGGTGAAGGCTCGACCGTAAATCACTACCGTCTTATGAGTGAGACAGATCACACATACGATGTCGGGTATGGGAGAGTAAAGATAGGTACTGGTGGTAGATTTAATTCAAGAGCGTTTTTCAGGGGTTCCGGAATTGGACGTTATGACTTGAATGTGTTGGTCGACGGAGAAAATGCTTCCTGTGATTTGCAAGGGTTGTATTTTACCAGTGGGAATCAGCATATGGATAATTTCATAAATATTGACCATTTGAAACCACATTGTCAGAGTAATCTGTTTTACAAAGGAATATTGGATGGTAAATCTAGGGCTGTGTTTGGTGGAACTGTTCTTGTTAGGAAAGAAGCACAGAAAACCGACTCTATCCAATCAGATAAAAATTTGATTTTGTCACCAGATGCTGAAGTGGATAGCAAACCAGCCCTTTTCATTTATGCTGATGATGTTAAGTGTGCTCATGGTGCCACAGCTGGGAATATAGATGCAGATACGGTTTTTTATATGAGAAGTAGAGGAGTGGATCTTGAGACTGCAAGCCGACTAATAATATACGGGTTTGCTGGCGAAGTAATCGACAAAGTCGAAATCGAAGAGCTTAGGGCTTATCTGGAAGAGGCTTTTCTTACATCTTTGCCCAGTCATAGGTTTGAATTTTAGAATGCATGATCTAGAAGATTTATATCAAGAAATCGTAATGGATCACAATCGGAGACCTCGTAATTTTGGCGAGCTAGAGGACCCTACCGCCACAGCAGATGGATTTAATCCACTCTGTGGTGACCAGGTAACGCTTCAATTATTCCTAGAAGATGGTGTGGTTTCTGATGTAGCATTCAATGGGGTGGGATGTGCTATATCTAAGTCTTCAGCATCTATGATGACAGAGGAGTTGAAAGGTAAGACCGTCGAGCACGCTGAGAAATTATTTGAAGCATTTCGAAAAATGATCACTAGGGCACCGGGAGAGTCATACGATTCTGAGCTGTTGGGGGATCTGGAAATATTGAAGGGAGTTTCACAATATCCGGCAAGAATAAAATGTGCCACCCTTGCTTGGCACACTCTTCATTCTGCGATTCAAGACGGAAATGAGGTCGTATCTACCGAGTAGTTACTTTCATAAGGTGAGGTGAACTATGCATGTGCCTATTAAAGTTGATTATGGAGTAAGAGCTCTAGTAGATTTGGCGATGTATGGTTCTGATGGGAAGTCATTGAGATCGGCAGAAATTTCAGAAAGAACAGCTATTCCTAATGCGTATTTAGCTCAGGTATTGCACTCACTAAAAAAAGCCGGACTTGTTAAGAGTACGAGAGGACCACATGGGGGACATGAACTGGCGGTTGATCCTGACACAATTCAATTAAGTTCCGTGATGGAAGTTTTGGATGGTAAGGATAATTTAATCAATTGCTTGGATGATGATGGGTTTTGTGTGCACTCGCCCTATTGTGCTCAGAAGGAAATATGGATCACGGTGGAAGATGCAATATATGGGGTTCTGTCGGCGATTACGGTATCTGACCTAGCTCGAAGAACTGAATTCATTAAATTGCAGATATAGATTAACGTTGATATGAATTTCGCGGAGTGTATGAATTAATGTTTGATGTTGAAAAAATAAGATTGGACTTTCCAATACTAACTAAGGAAATTTTTGGCAAACCTTTAGTCTATCTTGATAATGCGGCGACTAGCCAAAAACCTCGTCAAGTTATTGATGCATTGGTTGAGTATTATGAAAATTTTAACGCTAATGTACACCGAGGTGTCCATACGTTAAGTATGGAAGCCACTGATAGATATGAGGAGGCTAGAGAAAAAGTATCATCTTTTATTAACTCAGAATCTTCGGATCTGGTCATATGGACAAGGAATGCCTCAGAAAGCTTAAACCTTGTGGCTTACTCATGGGGGGAAAAGAATGTTCATGAAGGTGATGAAATTTTGCTAACCCCGATGGAGCATCATAGTAATTTGGTTCCATGGCAAGAATTGGCACGAAGGAAAAATGCGGTTATAAAATTCATTCCAATGTTGGAGAACGGAACTTTGGACATGGATCGAGTGAAGGAGTTGATAACGGAAAGAACGGTTCTTGTGTCAGCTGTTCACATGTCAAATGCTCTTGGCACGATCAACCCTATTAAAGAATTGGCAGAAGAAGCTCATAAATTGGGAGCAAAGATTTTAGTAGATGGAGCTCAGAGTGTTCCTCATATGCCCACTGATGTTCAGGAATTGAACTGCGATTTTTTGGCGTTCTCTGGCCATAAAATGTTAGGTCCGACTGGTATAGGGGCCCTGTATGTCAAGGAGGAAATCCTTGAGTCAATGGAACCTTTCCTTACTGGTGGTGAAATGGTGTTGGAGGTATCTTATGAAAAGGCTTCTTGGGCAGACCTACCTATGAAATTTGAAGCAGGAACTCCTAACATAGCTGATTCGATAGCCCTTGGTAGTGCAGTGGATTATCTGAATGCTTTGGGTATGGGAAATGTCAGGGAGCATGAGAAGGATATGACTGCCTATGCTTTAGATAGGTTTAGGAAGGCAGATTTAGAAGGACTGGATTTATTTGGGCCAGATGATCCAAATATCAGGGGTGGAGTATTTTCTTTTAATACTCCGGATGTCCATCCCCATGACCTAGGTACATTTCTCGATAGGATAGGCATTGCTGTTAGGACTGGTCATCACTGTGCGATGCCATTGGTGAGGAGTCTGGGGGTTGCTGCAACTTCAAGAGCAAGTTTTTACTTGTACAACACGAAAAAAGAGGTAGATATTTTAGTAGATGGTGTAACAGAAGCACTGAGGTATTTTAGGGATGGACCTAAGTAGTATTGATGACATTTATAGGGATAGGGTTATCCTTGATCATTGTAGAAATCCTCGGAATGTTTCACCTATTGAAAGTTACGACCTATCGGGAGATGCTGTAAATCCTTTTTGTGGTGACGAGGTTCATTTTCAAATAGGTTTGTCAGGTGAGCATCAAATTGAGAGAGTACAGTTTGCTGGTGATGGATGCGCTATAAATATGGCTTCTGGATCCTTATTGTCTGAATCAGTAAAAGGTTTAACCATCGACGAAGCTTCTGCCTTATCTATAAGATTTGTCGAAACAATGAGGCAATCAATTGATCAAGATGTCGACCAGGAATTTATAGGGGAGCTCTCAGCGTTGATAAGTGTTAGGCATTTCCCGGTTAGGATCAAGTGTGCTTTACTCGCATGGTCGGCCCTTGAGGATGCTCTATCAACAAAGGACTGATTTAGCGATCTAGCCATACTTTTTCCCAGTGAGTATATTCGAACCCAGAAAAATTCGGATACATATTTTCCAGATCTTGTGTCCAAGCCCACAAATTTTCTTGAGTTGCAGGCATAAATCTATAGGATTTTTCTAGTAGATGTGTGTTAATTTCCTTTATGATTTTGGATCGTTTGGGGGAAAAATATTCTTGTGATTGGGCCTCTATTAGTTCGTCCAGCTTTACATCCACATGGTTTGTAGTATTCCATAAACCCTTGCTGTGTAAAACGGGTATAACATAACCATTTGTTGATGAATGAGGAAATGTTGGTCCCATCAATGCATGGAAATCGTCTTGATTCCGTGTAACCTTTGTATATTCTCTTCGGTTAACGTAGTTTATCAATGGGTCGAATCCAATTAATTCAAGCTGATCAGCAACTATTTCTACGCTTTTGGTGAATTGTGGACCAAAATGGCTAACAGTGATGTTTATTGGGATGGTCTTATTTAGATGTTCACGTTTTTTAAAAGGAAAGAAGTGTGATTTCCATATTGAGTCTTCTGGTATCCATGAGGCATCGTTTGTAGAAAAGCCCAAAGAAAAAAATGCGTTTCCACTCCAGGCGCGCCGTATTATCTCATCCGGATCTATGGTGGCTCGAGCTAAAGATCTTAAGTGGTCATCATTAAAGGGAGGTATTCCGGTGTTAAATGCTATCTCAAAACCTTGTCCTGGATTTGGTTCTATAAACGTTATGTCTACATTCGACGAGGGATCATCTATGTTGTAGACATCTATCAAACCTACACTATAGGCACTTAATCTTGTTTGAGAATCTGGAAGAATATGAAACTCTATTGCATCTAAATATGGAATGTTTGGAGCTGAATAGGTATTCTCCACTGATGAATAGGAATCTTTTAATTTTGAAAGCTTCCACGGACCAGACCCGGCAAGGTTGGCAGGATCTATAAATTGGTAGTTCTCCACATTTGATTTTGATAATAATTTAGACCTTCCATCTGCCAGAGCTATAAATAAATCAGCATCCGGTGCATGCAAATTAATTTGGATATGGTTTTCAGGCTTTATTTCCACGCTACGGATCATATGAAAACGGTTGGAATTTTGGCTTTCCATGTGAATTTGACGGTCTAAACTGAACTTCACATCCACCGCCGATATATTTGATAAGTTTGAGGAACTAGTTTTCCATATATTTTCCGTGTCAATTTCAAACATAAATGTTTTACTGTCTAGCATTTCCCAAGATTTGCATATTTCGCATTCTGTAGCTTTTGAAGGTAAGCTAATATTTGGGCCACTGCTGAATTTCAAAAGTCGCTGATATATTATTCCTATACCCCACGTTGAAAACGCTGCCGAATAATTTTGATGCGGATCTAGCGATTGGAAATAATCCTTTGAAGCTAATTTGAGAGTTCCGCCTTTTTTACCTGATAGCGGAGCATTCATTGCATTTTGCAAATGGTTGATGGTTGGAGGGCTCTTGATAAAAGGTGAATTATTACTCGGTATCGGAGTAATATATTGTGTGTTGGGAGACGCAGTCGCTTCGAGATGAGGGGTTGGCCTCGCTTCTTTTTCTTGAGGAAATGAACTAGCCAATTTTTGTACGGTAGGCTGAGTTTGGAAGGGGGTTAATTCCGATTTAGATTGATAAGATTCGTTTGAGCATCCAAATGAGAGAATTATCAAAATAATTCCTACAATCCCTTTTGATACCAGGAATTTGTCTTTGTGAAATTTATTAACCAAATTAATCACTAGGCTATTTATGCATTAGTTATACAAGTAGTATAATCAACAGTGTTGATGTATGAAATCACATTATTAATTCTTTCATATGCTAATTGATACCCATGTCCATCTGGATTCCTTTCCAGATTGCGAAATTCCATTAATATTGGACCGAGCTCACTCCGTGGGAGTTGGCTTTGTTATATGTGCAGGAACGACTGTTGAGTCATCTGCGCGGGCAGTTGATTTATCACGAAGGTTTAACTCTTTCTTTGCTGGAGTGGGAGTCCATCCTATGGATATCGTAAAACCTCTTACGGGGGAGGATTACATGGAATTAAGAAATTTGGCTATAAAAGAGGAAAAAGTGGTAGTAATGAGTGAGATCGGTTTGGATTATATGGAAGGAATGCCTGACAGGGCCTGGCAATTTCCTGCATTCAGAGAACAAATAAACATTGCTCGTGAACTGGATCTGCCGATAATTTTTCATAGTCGTGGGGCCCATCAGGATTGTTTTAGAGTTTTAAAAGAGGAGAAAGGGTATGAAGTCGGCGGTGTTATGCATTACTTTCAAGGTACTATAAAGGAAGCTAAAGAGATTATAGATTTAGGGTTTTATATATCCATTGCTAGACCTATATTTCGTCTACCACATCTTCAGGAAGTAGTATCAAAGATACCAATTGCTAATATAGTGATAGAGACCGATTCTGCCCCTCAGCCGTTCAAAAAGAACAGAGATAATTGGACAGAACCACACTATTTAAGATCCATCACGAAAAAAATTGCAGAGCTGAAAGATATGGATGAGGCTAGTGTGGAGACTGCACTTTTTCATAATACGAGACAGCTGTTATCGCACCGATGGGGGATATTAAACAAATACGTACCGGATCTTTAATCGAGCATCGGATTTGTGAAATATGGGCCTATTATCATTAACCAGGGGAGTAATAGCCACGATACAAACCATCCTATAAACGAGGGAATAATTGCTCTTAATAAAGTTATGTTGTGGGTTTCTTTAACTCCGTTGGTTACAGTCGCGAATAGCCATAACAAAGATCCTAACAATATGTAGTCACCAACAATTGGGATTGTTGCAAATACTAAGCAAATCCCTGGACCATATGCTATTCCTGTACTGCGAATCGTATCCCTGAATTCTGCTGCACCGCCTAGAAGGCCACACAATGTGTTGTTTATGAATGACCACAACATCATACCTACAAAAATTGTGGAAAAGGCTACCAGCATCATTTGCAGCGTGGAGAAATCGCTTTCTGGATTGATCCCACTGCCTTTATACTTTAGGTAAACAGCACTTGAAACGGCTGTAAGTGCCACCGTTCCTAGTGATTCAGCCACCAGTTCTGGATGGTTACGGAATTTAGGATAAATTTGGCTATTTAGGACAGCTGCTTTAATAATGTTTTCTATCATAAGTTGGACTAAGCATCAGAACTTTTCCTCAATTTCCTACAGAACAACAATAATGGTGTAAAATCCTTAGGAATACGATCCTAGCATAAATGGTGAAAATGTCATCGACCAATCGATACTAACACAAGGTGTCTACCTCACAGTTATTGGTATGGGCACGTCTTTTTTATTGCTGTTCCTGTTGATATCTTCAATATTTCTAAGCAGATATGTCTCCAACAAGATAAATCCTCCAGGTGTGCTTCCTTCGGAAGATCAGAAAGACGAGTCCCTGCGAAAGGCGAAAGCTGCGGCGGTGGCAGTGGCCTATCTGACAGGCAACCGTTATGAAAGTGAGGTAGATTCTGAGATTTAATAAATTGCTTCTCATTGGTAATGGTGTTTAGAGGTGATTGAACAACTTCTGGACTTTATAAAAACTACAGGACTAGCCAACATAGACTGGCGGGATGCAGTCATGATATGCGTTGGTATCTCTTTCATATATCTTGCGATAAAGAAAGGTTGGGAGCCATACGAGTTGCTGCCTATAGGATTGGGAATAATTGCTGCAAATATGCCTTTGACAGGCCTACTGGAACCTCCTAATCCAGATTCTCTGAATCAAACGGCAGGGATTTTCGGTATATTTTTTCACTATGGATTGTCTTATTGGAATTTATTGCCTCCTATCATTTTCCTCGGAATTGGTGCTTTGACTGATTTTGGTCCTGTAATTGCCAATCCCAAGACGTTACTTCTAGGAGCGGCAGCTCAGATTGGCATTTTCATGGCCTTTTGGGGAGCATTATTCGCAGGGTCACTAGGAATGAACTTTGGTATTGAAGAGGCTGCATCAATTGGAATTATTGGGGGAGCAGATGGCCCAACAACCATATTTTTATCTGCTCGGCTGGCACCAGACCTTTTGGGTATTACTGCCGTTATAGCCTACTCATACATGGCCGCTGTAGCTTTCATACAACCACCCTTAATGAAACTTTTTACCACCGAGAAAGAGAGGCAAATAATCATGCGACCCCTTAGGGAGGTGTCAAAGCTTGAGAAATTGATTTTCCCTAATGTGGCTCTCATTATTATTATATTGGTAGTTCCCAAGTCAGCTCCTCTGATAGCTATGTTCATGATAGGTAATCTTTTTCGGGAAAGTGGAGTAGTGCCTAGATTGACTAGATCTGCTACCAATGAGATTTTGAATATAGCTACAATATTTTTAATGATCACCGTAGGAACTCAACTTACGGCTGAGAGAGTATTCGATTGGCAAACTATCGTGATACTGGTTCTTGGATTTCTGGCTTTTTCCTGCGGTACTGTTGGGGGCATACTATTTGCAAAAATTATGAACCTATTTCTTAAAGAAAAGATAAATCCACTTATAGGGTCAGCAGGTGTCTCAGCAGTACCAATGGCGGCTCGTATTTCACATCATCTTGGGCAACAAGCTAACCCAGATAATTTTTTACTGTCGCATGCGATGGGTCCAAATGTAGCAGGAGTTATAGGATCTGCGGTAATAGCAGGTGTTTTCATATCTTTGGTGGGGAATTAGATGAAGATCCGGATAGGAAACCATTGGTATACGGTGGAGATACAGGATATGGACTCTGATCCTGCTGTGGTATTAGTGGATGGAGAAAGATTTGAAGTCAAATTAGATAATTCTTCTTTTACGTCCGAATTCAGTTTAACTACTTCGGATGTAATGCGTGATCCGGAAAATAAAAACAATAGTTTGACACAATTTAACAGCCCTATGCCCGGCACGATAATTTCAATATTGGTCAGTATTGGAGAAAAATTGGTAGTTGGGCAAGACATAATAATTTTGGAATCGATGAAAATGCAGCAGACTCTTCAATCAAATGTTGAAGGCACTGTTGTTGATGTAAAGGCTCGAGAAGGGGATCAAATATCGGAAGGCGATTTAATCTTGTCGATTCGCTGAATATTTATTTAGATATATAAATGAAATTGGACTTATTTATTTAGGTTTCCTAGGGCTGATTCAGCTATTCTTAGTTCTTCAGTTTCCCTGATGGGGTGAATCAAATTGACAGCCATCTGCAGGTTTTTTTGTGCTAGTTCAATATCTCCTTCTTTTTTGTGGATTAAACCTAGATATAGATAGGCCCCTCCCAAATCCACATCTAATAGAAGTGCTTGTTCTATATCTTTCTTGGCTAGCTCGAATTTTTCCATGTGGTAGTAGGCTGCTGCTCTAGATTTGTAGGCTATAGCAAGATTGGGCATTCTTTTTATTAAGGTGGAGAAAGCGTTAACAGATTCAATAAATTTTTCCGCCCTAAAAAGATTTAGTCCACGACTATATAGGAAAAGGGCTTCTACTTCTGGAGTTGCCGTCGGAGTTATAGATTTTGTTAAGGGAGGAGTGTAGTTCTGTTTTGGCTGTTTAGGGGTTGCTTCTGACGTGGGAATAGAACTCTCCATTGGAATTACGATGGTAGTTGTATTAGATTCTCCAGTACAAGATAAAAACAAAAAAACCAAGATAATCAATGCTATCGAAGTGAAATGGGTGGAATTAATAAACACCGGAGCATATTTATTTGACATAATAATTAGAGAATTGGCTGTAGTCGATACTTAATTAGTGATTTTATTCTACCAGTTTACAATTAATGGAGGACATCTTGATTAGAAATCTAGGAGATAAAAAGCCGTTAGTGCACCCGAGTGCTTTTATTAGTGAAGCCGCCTATGTTGTTGGGGATGTTGAAATAGGGGAAGGATCTAGTATATGGCCTGGAACTGTCATCAGAGGGGATAGTGGGAAGGTGACAATAGGGAAATACACAAACATTCAGGATAATTCGGTGGTCCATGGGGATGATGATATTGAAATAGGGGACTACGTTACGATAGGACACAGAGTCATGTGTCACGCTAAATATATTGGCAACCTATCACTTATCGGGAATGGATCTATAATAAACGATGGGGTTATTATTGGTAAGAATAGTATTGTGGGGTCGGGGGCTATGTTACTGGAAAATATGGATATACCAGAAAAATCCATTGCTGTGGGTATGCCAGGAAGAGTGAGAGGGGAGGTGCAACAAAAGCATATAGATCTCCAGGAAGAAACAGCTGACATTTATCTTAACAAGGCTAAAGAATACAAAGGGCAAGGAAATTTGGAATAAAAACTGGTCTAGGAAATTATTAGAGGGGACCCATGTTCAGGATGACTCATTACTGTTACCTGTGAACCGTATATTTCTTTAATGTTGTCTTTTGTCAACACTTGTTTCGGGGTTCCATCTATTGCTACATTACCTTCTGAAAATAGGATAACGCGATCGCTAAATTGAGCAGCGATATTCAAATCATGAATAGCCAAAACGGTTACTGCATTTAATCGCCTTTGACCATGTATTTTTTTTATCAACTTCATTACTTTCATTTGATGCGATATATCCAAGCTAGCAGTTGGTTCATCTAGGAGCATTATTGGTGAGCCCTGTGTCATCGCCAGAGCTAGCATGACTCTTTGTCTTTCCCCACCAGAAATTTCACCTAATTTTCTTTCTAATAGGTGACCTATCTCTGTTAGCTGAATTGCTTCGCCGGCAACTTGAAAATCTTTTGCCGATTCCCATTCAAGTAGTCCCAGATGAGGATTGCGCCCCAGCATTACAAAATCTGAAACCTTCATTTCTTCCGGTAGTTTCGGGTTTTGAGGAACTAATGATACTTTGGATGCTCTTTCCTTTTTTGTAAAAGTCTCCCCTGGTCGATCCTGTATATATATTTCACCCGTGGTAGGTTTTAAAGTCCCGCAAATTAGCTTCAGAAGGGTGGTTTTTCCAGCTCCGTTGGGGCCTACTAAAGAAACTAATTGCCCTGGCTTTAGATACAAATTAATCCCTTTTATTATCTGCGGGGATCCATAATTGAATGAAACGTCTTTTATGTTAATAGCCATTTCCCGCCCTTCTTTTAGCCTTGAGTAACAGGTAAACGAAAAAAGGAGATCCTACTAACGCTGTTATTATTCCAACTGGTAATTCAACTGGACTTACCACTGTCCTAGCTGCTAGGTCGGCAATAACTAAGAATGTGGCACCGGCTATTCCTGAAAGCGGTAAAATAGTTCTATAATCTGTGCCCCATAGCAGTCTTACTACATGAGGAGCTACCAATCCTACAAATCCAATTAGGCCGCTAAATGAGACAGCAACTGCGGTCATCAGGGTAGCGGATATTATTAGCACTCTCTTAGCTTTCTCCACGTCCACTCCCAACGATTCAGAGTAATATTCTTCAAGTTGCATTGTGTTTAGGACACGGCTGTAACCTAAAATAAATATTATTCCTATGGTCATATAGGGAATTATCAATATAGAATGAGACCATTGGGCTCTTATAAATCCTCCCATAAGCCAGCTCAATAGGGGTCTCAAATCAGGATCACTGCTCAGCATGAGGATTCCTGTTATTGCGGTGGCAAAAGCTCCTATTGCTATGCCTGCTAATAGGAGGGTAGATAATTGAGTGTCGCCCGACTTGATGGAAATTAGGTAAGCCAAACAAACTGCAGCCAGTCCCCCGCAAAATGAAGCCAAAGGCAGAAAGCTAAAATATCCGTATGTAAATGGTACTCCAGTGAGGAAGACTATCGTAGCTCCAAGTGAAGCTCCTGATGCTACTCCTATGAGATATGGATCCGCCAGAGGATTTTTAAAGAGACCTTGATACGTTGCTCCAGAAATGCCGAGAGAGGCACCTACTAGGAGAGCGAGAACAACCCTTGGGAAACGAATGTTCCAGATTATTGTGTGCCACGATGAGCTTATTTGTTCTTGTTGTTGAAAAACATCCAATTTTGAAAAGATGATAGTAATTACTGATGTGACAGGTATATATACGGAGCCAATGGCGACTGCGACAACGGTACAAATAAAAGCTATAAATATGCCTGTAATTATATGAGTCCAAGGATATTTATAGATGGAAACCAATTCTCTGGTAGAGTTATCTGACATGGGTCTTATTTGAAAAGCCCTGGGTAAAATTCAAGTGCGAGTTCTTCTACCCCTAATATAAACCTTGGTCCAGATATACTAAGGTAATCGTCGTTTGATTTGAAAATAGAATTGTTTTTGACTGGCAATAACTCTTGGAAGGCAGAGTTTTGGTAAATTGAATCTGGATTCGAACTGATAAGGATTTGAGGATTTCTATCAATTATCACTTCAGGACTTAGTTGACCGTAGTTCGCCACGTCATGGCTTATATTCTGGAGTTTCAGCAAGTTGAATACACTTCCCATGAGGGTGTTATCACCCGGGGTCCAAAGATCGCCTACGTCTTGGAAAACTGATGGACCAGAATCGTAAGGAGCTAAAATAGATTCAATTTGCATGACCCTATTTTCGAAATCTTTTGCCAATAGTTCCGCTTCGTTGGGAGCATTTGTGATTTGTCCCCAAATTCTGAAAGTATTTGCCATTTTTCTTAAGTCATCGTCAACTGATTCCAGCAAGAGAACTTTTAATCCGGCTTTTTCTAACTCTTGTTTAAAGGTTGGATAGAATAAAAATACTAAATCAGGATCCAAGGCCACAATACGTTCAATATCCATATTGAAGGCGTCTCCTACCTTCTCAATTTTTTCTGATTCTTCAGGGTATGATACCCAGCTGTGGGTACCGATAATTCTGTGTCCTTGACCAATTGCAAAAATGGTTTCTACTGCTGCGGCATCATAGACAACTATTCGTTCAGGCGGTTCTGTGAATGTTAATGGCTTTTCTTCCCTGTCTAGGATTGTTAGAGGAAATTTCACAAAGATCTTTTCAGAGGATTTCTCTACGGGTAGGGTGTCATGGACAACTTTTCCTACATTTTCGTTTATAGGAGAAGTTATTTCTTCCGTATTTACCAAGGGTGTTGGGGCGGGCAAAGGAGTTGCCGGCATTGTTTGAGAGTAGAATTTAGTAGGAATAGGTATTGGCGTTGGGGCAGGGGAGGCAAGCTTAGGGCTTTCAGGAACAGCTCCGTTGGTACAAGAAACTGTACTTAGAATTAATGTCAGGGATAAAGTCAATAATAGAAAAACGGGTCTAATCAAGTTATTTTCCTCGCTATAAAATTTTCTAAGATCTATAGCAGGAAAATAAAAAGCCCACATCTCTGTGGGCCGGCGGGGAAAGTCATTAGCTCAACCCGGCCTTTCCGCGAAGACCTAGATAGTGGCACTTAGTGGTTGACCGGACTTGCTTTTTAAGCCTACCGTTGCGGGACAGTGTCGGATTTTGACCGACTTCCTCTTTTAAACCCTGAAGGGCACTTGTACCATTTTTGTTTTCAGTTTTTAACAGTCCCATAAAACCATGGCAGGGACTGGTTTGTCAATTAGATCGAATCTATTTTTACAGTAACTCTTGTGGCTCCTCCATGGTGGAGATGTCAGTGTCTAGGATAGATATTTCTGAACCATCCTCCAAGGCAGGAGGAGGAGGGGATTCAGGGAGCCCTTCCATATCAAACATTTTGTCTAATTCAGCAACCCCTAATTTTTCGCGGCCTTCCTCAGTTATGTCATATCGCGCTGGTATAAGCCTCCCGATAATAACATTTTCTTTTAATCCAGATAGCACATCCCTCCTTCCAGTAACTGCTGACTCAGTCAGCACTCTCGTAGTTTCTTGGAATGAGGCAGCAGCTAGGAAACTGTCCATATGGAGTGAGGCTCGCGTGATACCTAACAATATGGGGACTGCGGTAGCTGGATCGCCCCCTTCGGCTATAACTTCGCCGTTTTTTTCTTCAAATTCCTTTCTATCCATTGGATCACCTGGTAGGAACTCTGTATCACCAGCCTCATTGATTTGTACTCTCCGTAACATCTGTCGAATTATCGTTTCTATATGTTTATCATGAATTGGTACACCTTGGGAGCGGTATACTTTTTGAACTTCCTCAATTAAATAGGATTGGACTGCTTCCCTTCCTTGTATTTCCAAAATTTGCTGAGGGTTTTTTGGTCCTGCTGTGATTGCATCCCCTGCTTCAACTTCATCTCCAGCATTTATTTCTATGTGCGAGGCTGCTGGAATTGAATATTCTCTTTGCTCTTCGTCTGTCCATGTTATCGTTATTATATTGCCGTCAATCCCCACGGTGCCTGAATTCCGGGCGTGAATCATTGAATCGTCGTTTGAGTCCTTTGACTCGGCTATTGGTGTACCTATTATGACGGTGGTTCCGTTCTTTACTAAGGCCTTGTAGCCTTCCAAAGTATATTCGTCGATGAGTTCCTCAGAATTAATTATTCGGGCTGTGCGACCTTCTGGAGTTTCAATAATTTCAGCTTTTCCTGATATCTCTGATAGAACTGCAGCGCCCCTTGGAGATCTTGCTTCAAACAATTCCTCTACCCTGGGCAAACCACTTGTAATATCAGCACCAGCTACGCCACCCGTATGAAAGGTACGCATAGTCAATTGGGTGCCCGGTTCACCGATACTTTGTGCAGCTATTATTCCTACTGCGTCTCCAATCATTATTGGTTGTAAATTAGCCAGTGAAAGGCCATAGCACATTTTGCAAAGTCCTTTTTCAGCTTGGCACGACAGAGGTGATCTGACCTCCACAACTGTAATCTCCGCATCTCTTAGAACTTCAATGTCATCTTCCCTCAATGGTTGGTTAGCATCTATTATTACTTCACCGGTTTCTGGGTTAGCGATTGGATTGGCTGTATATCTGTATTTTATTCGATCGTAGAATAAATCTTTAAGAGTGTCATCCTGATAATCTTCTACGGTGACACCGTTACTGACACCGCAGTCCTCTATAGTGATGATTACTTCTTGCGCTACATCAATAAGTCTCCTGGTGAGATAACCGCTATCAGCTGTTCTTAAGGCGGTGTCAGCCAATCCTTTTCTGGCTCCATGTGTGGATATGAAATACTCTAACACGGTCAGGCCTTCCCTGAAGTTCGATTTAATGGGTCTATCAATAATCCTACCTCGTGGGTTTGACATTAAACCTCTCATCCCTGCCATCTGTCTGATTTGGGCTATGTTGCCTTTTGCTCCAGAATTAGCCATCATATAGATTCCACCATAATTAGGTAGATCTTCAGCGATGACCTGGGTCAATTTGTCATTGGCATCGGTCCATATTCTGACAGTCGCATTGTAGCGTTCATCTTCAGTTATCAAACCGTCCATGTATTGTTCTTCAAGTTGGCTGACCGCCACTTCAGCCTCACTGACTATCCCTGATTTCTTAGTCGATACTTTTACGTCATTTATGGCAATGGATACACCCGATTTGGAGGAATTTTTGAATCCTAGATTCTTTATGTCATCTAAAACTACGGCCGCCTCTTCGTTTCCAAGTAGTCGGAAACAGTGTCCAGTTATTTCTTTTAACTTATTTCTTTCTACTTCTTCGTTTACGTAAGGTAGGTTTTCAGGCAATACACCGTTGAACAAAATTCGCCCTACCGTTGTGTCGATTAAGTCGCCCGACCCATTTCTAGCGTGTATGGGAGCCCTTAGGTCGATTGCACCTACCTCATGGGCCAGTATGGCATCATCAAAATTGCTGAACCTTTTTCCTATTCCGTGGGCATTTTCATCGATTGACGTCATGTAGTAGCATCCGAGCACCATATCCAGAGACGGGGTGACGATAGGTTCTCCTGAACTAGGGGCTAGCATGTTGAATGTACTCAACATTAGTTTTCTGGCCTCGAGGACAGCTATCCTTGACAGAGGTACATGTACTGCCATCTGGTCTCCGTCAAAATCTGCGTTGAAGGCAGTGCACACCAATGGGTGGACCCTTATAGCGCTACCCTCTATCAGTACTGGTTCAAATGCTTGGATTCCAAGTCTATGAAGAGTAGGAGCCCGATTTAGTAAGACAGGTCGTTCTTTCACGACGTCTCCTAGTATTTCCCAAACTTCGGATCGGTTACGCTCCGCTAACCTTTTGGCACTTCTTATGTTGTGGGCATAGCCTTTTAGAACTAGACGATGCATCACAAAAGGTTTGAATAATTCTAAGGCCATACGCCTAGGTAAACCGCACTGATGGAGCTTTAATTCAGGCCCGGCGATGATCACGGACCTTCCGCTGTAATCAACACGTTTGCCGAGTAGGTTTTGTCTGAAGCGGCCCTGCTTACCCCGTAAAAGATCAGACAGGGATTTTAACTTGTGGTTATGGCTGCCTGCTACAGCTCTACCTCTTCTTCCATTATCAATTAAAGCGTCTACTGACTCTTGCAACATGCGCTTTTCGTTTCTTATGATAATCTCAGGTGCTTGTAATTCAATCAGTCTGCTTAGCCTATTGTTTCGGTTTATGACCCTTCTATATAGGTCATTCAGGTCACTGGTTGCAAATCGACCACCATCCAATTGCACCATGGGCCTTAGGTCGGGAGGTAGAACCGGTAGATTGGTGAGTATCATCCATTCGGGTTTGTTTGTACTTTTTCTGAAGGATTCGACAACCCGAAGTCGCTTGATCGCTTTTTTCCTTCTTTGGCCTGAGGTAGATTGCATCTCCTCCTGAAGTTCATCTCTTACTTCATCAAGATCGATATGGTTTTGCAGGACGTATAATACGGATTCTGCCCCCATTCCTGCCTGGAAAACTCCAGGGAAGTTATCTCGATTATCTCTATATTGGGTTTCAGTTAATAATCTAGTCACCTCAATTTCTTCAAGAGAAGAAATCTGGCCTTCGATATTATTTAGTATTTCTTCAAATTCTTCGTTAATATCGTTTACAATCTCAGCGATTTTCTGATCCCGTTCTTTTTCGAGTTCTTCTATTTTCGCCAAAGTTTCTACTGATTCATCCGTTGGGGCCTCTTCCTCATCTGCTATAGGAGCTTTCAGAGACTCAATTTGTTTTTCATATTCTTCGGTCAGACTGTTCTCATCAGTCTGAATTTTCGATTCCTTTTCAAGAGTTTTTTCTTCCAGATTGGAATGTAGCTGCTCGAGCAATTGACCTTTTAATTCTTGATCCACATCTGTTACTAAATATTGCGCAAAGTACAGTACCCTGTCCAAATTTCTCGGAGATAAATCTAATAACAGACCGAGACGGCTTGGAGTTCCTTTGGAAAACCATATGTGAGCAACCGGTGCGGCAAGTTCAATATGTCCCATCCTTTCTCTTCTAACCTTTGACCTAGCAACTTCTACCCCACAACGGTCACATGTGACACCTCTGAACCTAATCTTTTTGTATTTTCCACAGTAGCATTCCCAGTCTTTCGTTGGACCAAAAATTCTTTCGCAGAACAAACCATCTTTTTCAGGCCTTAAAGTCCTGTAGTTAATTGTCTCAGGTTTAGTTACTTCTCCCCATGACCATCTTTGGACATCGTTAGGAGATGCTAGCGAAATTGATATTGCGTCGAAATCGTTTCCAGGTTGAGCCATTTCAAATTCTCCGTTCCATTTAAGAAATTTGTGCAGTTACTTTTTTTAGTCTTCTCCCCCGGGCACTGGCCGGTCATCTTCTAAAGATTCTGAATTTTCAGGCGCGGATTCCTGCTCAACTTTTTCCTCGTCAGAATCGCTGCCATCTATATTTAGAGCCCCTTCTAGGAGTGCTAATGGGTCTGAGATTTCAGCAGGATCTGCAAATAGAGTATCTTCTGTTGATAACCCTCGGTCTTCCGGTGCGCTGTCATTCTCAAGTTCGATTGACAATACTAAGCTTTGCAGTTCTTTCATGAGGACATGGAAAGATTGTGGTATTCCTGGTTGAGCTACGTCCTCACCTTTTACAATCGCTTCGTATGTTTTTACTCGGCCTATTTCGTCATCTGATTTTATGGTGAGCATTTCCCTTAAGTTGTGGGCTGCGCTGTAGGCCTCTAAGGCCCATACTTCCATTTCGCCAAATCTCTGGCCTCCAAGCTGTGCTTTACCACCAAGTGGCTGTTGAGTGATTAAAGAATAAGGCCCGGTTGCTCTGGCATGAATTTTGTCTTCCACCAAGTGAATTAGTTTTAACATGTAAATGTATCCAACTGTAACGGGCTGATCGAATAAATCCCCGGTTCTTCCGTCATATAGAGTGGATTTTCCTAAGACTGGTGCCGCGAGCCCATAATCTCTATTGAGTATCAGGGCTTCTTCCATAAGATCGTCGACCGACATGCCTGATGTATCTTTCTTTGCAACTTCATTCAGCCATATTTTCAAGCATGCATATCTGGCGGCGTCAGGTCTGGGCTCAATGTATATTTCCCTAAAATCAAACCCTCTTGTCTCAAGGAATTCTGACAGTATTTCTAAATCCACCAATTCAGGATTGTTGTCTGCAAGCGATCTGGCGGGCACCGCTCCAGACTGGTCTATAAGCCATGCTTTAGCCAATTCATCTTCAATCGCTGAATCTTGTGCTCCATCAAAAACGGGAGTTTTTGCGTCAAATCCTAACCTTTTTGCGGCCCATCCTAGATGGGTTTCGAGTACTTGACCCAAATTCATTCTTGACGGAACGCCAATGGGATTGAGTATGATATCCACAGGAGTCCCATCAGCTAGGAAAGGCATATCTTCTTCTGGTAGGATTTTGGCTATAACACCTTTGTTGCCGTGTCGACCGGCCATTTTATCCCCTTCGGTGATTTTTCTGGTGTGAGCTATCCAGACACGGACCAATTTGTTTACCCCTGGTGAAAGGTCATCTCCGTTTTCTCTGTCTAGAATTTTTACGTCAATTACTTTACCTCCCTGCCCGTGGGGTACGTACAGGGAAGAATCCTTTACATCGCGAGCCTTCTCGCCGAAGATAGCCCTAAGAAGTTTTTCTTCCGCAGAAAGCTCCGTTTCACCTTTGGGAGTTATCTTACCAACCAATATGTCCCGGTTCGAAACTTCGGCTCCGACTCGAATGATCCCTTCCTCATCCAAATTTCTAAGGCTGTCTTCACCTATGTTAGGTATGTCCCTTGTTATTTCTTCTGGCCCTAATTTGGTATCACGAGCTTCGACCTCATGTTTTTCAATATGTACGGAAGTAAATTTATCTTCTTTGATCAATCTATTACTTAATATGATTGCGTCTTCAAAGTTGTATCCTTCCCAAGTCATGAAAGCTACTAAAACATTTTGCCCTAGGGCTAACTCTCCCTGGTCCGTGGACGATCCGTCTGCAAGAACATCTCCCTTTTTAACTGTGGTGTTCTTGTCAACGATGGGGCGTTGATTGATACAAGTCCCCTGGTTACTTCTGTGAAATTTTACTAATGTATGATGGATTTCATCTCCATTTTCATTTGTCACTATTATTTGATTGCCCGCGACACTGGTAACCGTACCATCGGTCTTAGACATCACAACTTGTCCACTGTCTTTGGCAACTCGCATTTCCATGCCGGTCCCTACGAGGGGCTTTTCCGGTTTCAATAGGGGTACGGCTTGTCGTTGCATGTTAGACCCCATAAGAGCCCGGTTTGCATCATCGTGTTCCAAGAATGGGATTAATGAAGTCGATACACTTACCAGCTGAAGTGGGGACACATCCATGAATCGGACAGAGTCAGTTTGCTCCATTCCAACCTCTTCACCTCGACGGGTTTCGACCCTATCATTGACAAACTCACCAGCCTCATTGATTGCCGAATTTGCCTGAGCAATGTAGTAGTCTTCTTCATCGTCTGCCGATAAATGAACTATGTCATTCGGGTCGTCGGAGACGTATGGTCGTACCTTTATGATTCTGTTATTTTGCGCTGCAATTCTCCCTGCCGTCCGAATGGATATTTGGGTGCCTGCCTTAACAATAGTTCTTCCATCATCAGCCTGAAGGTCCTCAATGGGAGTGTGACCAATCAAGTCATCGGGGTCCCCGTTATCAATTTCTCTAAGTATTTTTCTATATGGCGTTTCTATAAAACCGAATTCATTGGTTCGTGCGTATGTGGCTAGCGAGACTAGTAATCCGATGTTGGGTCCTTCAGGTGTTTCAATAGGACATATTCTGCCGTAATGAGAATGATGAACATCCCTAACATCGAAACCAGCTCTTTCTCTGGATAATCCACCTGGGCCCAGAGCAGATAGACGTCTCTTATGAGTTAGCTCTGCTAAAGGATTTGCCTGATCCATAAACTGTGATAATTGAGACCCTCCAAAAAATTCTCTAATTGCGGCCACGACAGGGCGCACATTGATCAGAGCAGCAGGTGTGGTGCTTTCCGGATCGGGTTGTATGGTCATCCTTTCTTTGATTACTCTTTCCATCCTCAGTAACCCAACTCGGACTTGGTTTTGGATCAATTCACCAACAGCCCTGACTCTTCTGTTACCCAAGTGGTCAATGTCATTAGCTCGGCGTTCAGAATTATTTACCTGTATTAACCTTTTCAAAAGATTAATGATGTCTTCTTTTGCGAGGATACGATTCTCTAGATTTCCGTCTTTGTCAGCATTTTCGGCACCTTTTAAATTCCGGTCCAGTTTATATCTTCCTACTTTCCCTAAATCGTATCTTCTACTGTCAAAAAATAGGGATTCTATTAAGGATTTCGCATTCTCCGCGTTGGGAGGTTCCCCTGGTCTTAACCTCCTGTAGAACTCTATAAGCGCCTCTTCTTGATTTGTAACGCTTGAGTCCTTTTCTATCGTGGTCTGTAGGAATTGGTGGTCAGGATTGTTATCGACGTCACTGAATAATTCTAAAAGCTCTTCGTTCGTTTCATAGCCTAATGATCTTAGAAAGGTAGTAACGGGGGTTTTTCTTTTCCTGTCAATTTTTACGTAGATTACATCTCTGTTACTAGTCTCGAATTCGATCCAGGCACCTCTATACGGGATCATTTTTGCTGATGCAAGGGGGCGACCAGTTGCAGCATCCCTTTCCTCCGTGAAATAAACACCAGGAGATCGAACTAATTGGCTTACCACAATTCTTTCGGCTCCATTGATGATAAAAGTCCCAGCTGAAGTCATAATTGGTATGTTTCCAACATAAAGACGCTGTTCCTTTATTTCCCCCATCCCTGGCCCAGCCGCGTTAATTTGTAAGCTTACTGTTACGTAAAGGGCGGCTTCGAATGTCTTCTCTTGACTACGGCAGTATTCTTCGGTAAATTTCGGCTCTTCAAATTCAAAATCTACAAATCTAAGAGAGAATCGCGGGTTCTGTCCCTGACTATCTTCAATAGGTGAAATTTCTTCAAAAAGCTCAGTTAGACCATTTGAGGTGAACCATTTGAAGGATTCTTTTTGTACGTCTATGAGGTCAGGTACGTCTAAAATGGTCTCAATTTTGGAAAAAGATTTTATCTTTGGAAAAACAACACTGTTATCCTGCAATGCAGAAGAGGTCATTAGCCTTACACTCCTTCAGGGAAAGAAATATTCCTAACTGTTAACGAATAAAAACTCTTCCAAGACAGAAGAGCGGCACTTTAAAATCGCCAAGAAGATAGGTGGATTAGTAAAAACGTTTGTGCGAATCAGCGCATGTGTAATCATACAGTCTTCCATTCTAGCTACTATATATCACACTTGTCAACATTAAGTTAAGCTGTCTTTCAATAAACTTGTATCGGTGAATAAAAAATTTTGTAATTTGAAGGAAAAAGATGTGAGTTTGGGTGAAAATAGAGGAATATTGCACGCTGATTTTGATGCTTTTTATGCTTCGGTCGAACAGCGTGATTTTCCTGAACTAATTAATCGACCCGTTGCAGTGGGAGGTAGTCCTAGGAAAAGAGGAGTGGTAGCTTCAGCTTCCTACGAGGCTAGAAAATTTGGAATAAAATCTGCGATGCCAATGAGTGTCGCGGTAAGGAAATGTCCGGAGATAGTTGTGGTATCTCCGCGTTTTGCCGTTTACAAAGAAGTTTCAAGTCGAGTTATGAAAGTTTTTAGGGATATCACTCCCTTGGTAGAGCCATTGTCATTGGATGAAGCGTACTTGGATGTAACACATTTGATTGTAGGCAATGTTACTCCTCCCCAAATCGCAAAGAATTTAAAGGGTGAGGTTTTTTCCAAATTTGGACTGACCATCTCTATAGGGGTTTCTACTTCTAAGTCAGTAGCTAAAATTGCTTCTGGGATTAATAAACCCAATGGGCTGACAATAGTTAGGCCAGGAAATGAAATCTCGTTTTTACATCCATTGCCGATTGAGGTAGTTTGGGGGATCGGTCCGAAAAGTTCTGCCAAGTTGCGTGAATTATCAATATACACCGTGGGTGATATAGCTTCACAACCCACAGAGACACTTTCCGATATTTTGGGGAGTAATGCCACACATATTAAAAGCATATCTGAAGGAGTCGATTTACGGCCTGTGATAACACAAAGGGAGCGCAAATCAATAAGTTCGGAAACTACCCTTTTAGAAGACAGCGCAGATCCGACGGATCTGAATGAAATAGTGATGAGATTAAGTGGTCAAGTGGCTGATTCACTACTGAAGAGAGACCTGCGAGGCAGTACAGTGAAGTTAAAACTCAGGCGATCAGATTTCACTATTTTGACCAGGCAAAAAACACTTCCAGAGAAAGTCCAGATTCCATCTGAAATTACAGAATCTGCTCTAGAACTTTTAGCCTATGAACTGGAACATTCTAATGATAAATATCGTTTAATAGGAGTGGGAGTTTCAGGGTTTTCAACAGCCGAAAGTCGCCATGATGAGATGCAATTGAGATTCGAAGGGTTTTAAAAAAGAGCTACAGATTTTCAATGTCTATAGGGTGGATTACGTCAAATGGTTCGTACCCAAAAACTCTAGAATAAAAGTAGAATTCTGCCTCCAAACTTCGTATTATGTTTTCCGAATTTCTGAATCCGTGCTGTTCATTCTCGAACTCCATATAAGATACTGGTATGCCCTGAGACTTCAATGAGGAGTACATTTTCTGGGATTGGTTTGGTAGAACAATTTTATCTTCTAACCCTTGAAATAAAATCACAGGACAGGATAAATTGTTTGTATGGTTGATGGGAGATCTCTCTATGTACTTTTGGATTTCTTCAGGATATTTTCCAACCATCGAATCGAGATATCTTGATTCAAATTTGTGCGTCTCTTCGGCTAAGCCAATAAGATCACTTACACCGTAGTAACTTGCCCCTGCTTTGAAGAAATCCGTGAAGGTCAGGCAAGCTAAAGTTGTAAATCCCCCAGCACTTCCACCTCTGATCGCAATTTTTTCAGGGTCAACCAGACCCTTAGAAACAAGGTACATCCCGCCACTAACGCAGTCATCCACATCACTTATTCCCCAGTTACCATTTAAAGCTTTTCTGTATTCTGTTCCGTAACCTGTACTACCTCTGTAATTGACATCTAGTATTGCAAATCCCCTATTGGTCCAATATTGAATACTGAAATCAAGAGTGTTTGAGGTAGCTCCGGTTGGGCCACCATGACTAAGTATTATGAGAGGAGGCTTTGTAGAGCCTGGGGCTTCATAGGTTGTATTGTGGGGAGGGTAATAGAAGGCATGGCAATCTTTCTCAGCGAGTGTAGTATAGCTAACCGCCTGAGGTTCTGAAAAATGAGCAGCATCTATTTCATTTGGCGTAGATTCTTGTATTTTTTTAAGTTTTTGGAGGGCATTTGGTTGATATAGATATAATGCATATGGGGTGTCAGGTGAACCTAAAGTGAACAATGCTCTATTGTTGTTGGCCTTTAGGCCTGATCTATTTATCTCAGTGAATTTAGCAACAGTATCTATGTCATTTAAATCGCAAGTAATCGTGTCTAGTAGGCCAATTTTCCAAAACCCAGACTTGTTGTAAGCACATATTATTTGATTATCGTTAATAAAATCGTAAAAGCTGACCCCTAAACTCCATTGTGCTTGTGCGAATTCACCATCAAATGGTGTGAGGTTATGGGATGCTCCATTTTCATATTTGTATATGTTCCACCATCCTGAAACATCAGACACGTAATAAAGTATTCCGTTTGGAGACCAAGTCGGGTGGCAAATTGATTCACCGTTACCAAGGAGTTTTCTGGGATTTCGTATATATCCGTCCTCCAGATCAGCTATATAAAGTTCGGTCGAATCCCAAGGCATATTGGGATGGTTCCATTGAATCCATGCGAGAGTTACACCATCAGGGCTAATTACAGGGGAAGAATAAAAATCGGCCCCACTAGTAATCGTAGTGATTGCACCGCCATTATTCAGATCAACCGAGACGATGGAATTGACGGGTTCATTTTTGCCATCGTGTTTTTCAGCAATGTAGATAATACGGTCGTTTTTTGAGTCCTTAATACCGTTTGCGAATCTGAATGTAGGTTCATTTGTAATTTGAAATGGTTTAGCACCCGTAATTGTGGTTTTGTATATTTGTTGATCGGAGAAGTTGGAAAAATATACGTTATCTTCGTCTATTAGAAATGCCCCACCACCATATTCATGCACACGAGTTCTGACATTGTATGATTTGGGTATTAGTTCATGTTTCGCACCACTCATAGATTGATGCATGATCGTGTATCGACCACCTTCAGAAGGTCTCATTTCTTGCCAGAATATGTTTTCGTTGGATACAAAAATTTCGCCTAAGCTAATCGAGTCAGAGACAATTGATTTAGGGCTTATCTGAGATTTCCAAGATCCATAAGGTGCGATTGTTTTTGATGTCATCCTAACGTTTACTCAAAGGTTGAGAGTCAAATATAAATGGTTGCAAAATGATTTTTCCGTATTCCGTATTGTTTTATTGTTTTGTTAGTTTTTATTTGCTATCCGTCGAGAGCCTCCCATGTCTGAACCAGTCAAAGGAACTGTACCAATTATTTCATTGGCTTCTAATAGATTTATTTTATTTTCACCATACCCAAGCACTTCTTTCAATATATACATATTGTCCTGTCCCAGGCAGGGGGCTGGATTGTGAATGACCTGACCTTCAGCGCTGTTAAATTTAAAAATAGGTCCGGTCATTGGGTGTAAGCCCGCGGCGGGATGATCCACCACTTGGAAAATGTCCCTTTCATTTAAATGTGGGTCTGCATATGAATCAGCACCGCAATCTAATACAACCCCAGAGGGGATTTCGGCCTTTTGCAGACTGTTAAGAACTTCATACCTATCTTGGCCATAGGTCCATTTGTTTATGATTTCATCAATATGGTTGTGGCCTTGTTGCCTTCCTGACAAAGTTTCGAAATGTTGCGAGCTTAGGTAATTATCTTCGACAATAGCTTTGAATCTGGACCAATCCTCATCGGTTTTAATACTGATGGCTATCCAATTATCCTCTCCGCGGCATTTGTATACTCCTTGGGGCGCAAAATCTGGATGTCGATTACCTCTTCTTTTCCTGGGAGTGTCTAACATCTGGTTTTCAATATAAATTTCCCCTAAATGGGTCATAAATGACTCGGCTTGAGACATATCTATGAATTGACCTTTTCCGGTTTTTGCCCGATACACCAAAGCCGAAGTTAGGGCCAACAAACCGTTTGTGGCTGCTACAGCATCCGGGTGATGAACTAGTGAATTGGAAGAAAGGTCGGTATCTGGATAGCCTCTTAAGAATGAATGCCCTGTAATAGCATCGATCGCCATTCCCATGCTGCGGTAGTCAGCGTATGGACCGTCATTTCCATATCCAGGCATTAGCATGTAGATAATGTCCGGTTTTATTTTTCGCACCTCTTCGTAGCTGAGTCCAAAATTCCCCATCACTGTACGAGCGTAATTACAAAAAACGATATCGCTTTGTGAGACCAGATCAGCGAAAGAATTTAATCCTTCAGGGGTTTTTAAATCCAAAGTAAGGCTTCTTTTGTTTCGGTTCGTGGCATTGAAATTGGACTGCCGGTTCCAGGGATCTTTACCAGGATCATCATCTGGATATCCTCCTGAGTTAGGAGGAGGGTTGATTGGTCCTCTACCGATCCGTTGAATGGATTCTATTTTGATCACTTCAGCTCCCATATCTCCGAGCAAACATCCACAAAATGGCCCGGCCCATATTTCAGATAATTCTAGGGCTCTTATGGAGGATAATGGGTGGCCATTAGGTATGGTCATATAATATTTTCCGTCTTTAGGATGTCTATTTCAGGAGAAGTTAATTTTAATAGTTGCTGAAGGATTACCTTGGTATCTTGCCCTTGTTCAGGAGCAGTTGTGATTGGCGACTGCGGAACATTCGAAAATCGGAAAGGATCACCTGTCATACGTAAGTTATTTCCATTTGGCAAATCCACATTTTGGAAAAAATCTCTTGCAATGAATTGTTTATTTTTATGAACTTCTTCGGGTTGCAGAATCGGGGACCCGGGGACTCCTGCTTTTTGTACTGCTTGAAAAATTTCTTCTCTAGTCCTTTCATCAAGCCAAGACTGGAATATAGCTTCCAAATCTTCCCGATTTTCTGATCGTTTAAGGGTGTCGTTATATTTGGGATTAACCATGAGATCTTCTCTGGATATCATTTTGGCTATATTAGGCCACATTCTAGGTCCCAAAGGTAGGAAACTAAAATAGCCATCTTTGCACCGAAAAGTTCCAACTGCATATGGCTCCCTTGCTCCTGAAGCAGAGGTTCTAGGCTGTGATCTTAGGTCGGGTTCACCAGCGTAAATATAGGGAGCTCTTCTTCCTATTTGGTGAGGATGACCGACCATGCATTCTTGTATTGAAATATCTAACCAGTCCCCCTGTCCTGTTAGAGTTCGCTTGAACAGAGCAGCTGTGGTTGCCGCAGCCGCTGCATTGCCAGCGAAATATTGGGCTATTTCTCCGGCGTACCTTAAAGGCTCTCTATCAGGTAAACCCTCCCTGTTCATAGCTCCCGTCATAGCGAACAAGGTCAATTCATCATATTCAAAATCTTTATAGGGCCCGGTCTGACCATACGGCGTTACGGAAGTAAAAATGATTGATGGATTGGATTCTTTAATTTGGTTGTAAGATAACCCGATCTTGTCCAGACTCCCTGGCTTTTGGTTTTCAATAACCACATCGGATACTAACATCAAGTCAGCTAATATTTTTTGGCCTTGTGTTGTATCAACATCTAAAGTGATACTTTTTTTCCCCGCATTTAAATGTATGAACAAAGGGCTAATATTATTGTGGTTATCTTTGTCCCCAGTGGTCCCCCACCTGAGTGGATCCCCGCCGGGAGGTTCTACCTTAATAACCTCGCAACCGTACAATCCGAGTGTTTTTGCACAAAAGGAAGATGCCAATCTGTTGGAAAGGTCTAATACTATGGTTTTTTCGAGAGCGCCGAAAGGCATATTTCAGTAATGAACTTTAGCTAAGTATTGGCTGCCATTGTCTATATGTGCGCGTGGGGTGTCAAACAGGAATATCTCTTTAAAGCAACCAGTGGAGTATATCCAAATTCTGTAGAAGTAGGATTTCTATAGATTTTGTACCTTCATGATAACGACACCTTTTTGGTCATATATTTTTTCAAGTTTGCCGTTTAGTCCGTTATATATCTTTTTTAATCCACTGCTGGGGTAGTACAGTTTTTCTACCTCTCCAATGAATATGTATTCAATTTCATATTTATGTAAAAAGTCCTCAGTAAGCTCTGAATCAGGTCTAGTGTAGAAAGTGTTCACATCGTCCATTCGGGAGTTGACTTTATTACGTTGTCCCCATCTTTGTTGCTGTTGATGCCATTCCCAGCCGATCACGGTGGGCAAACCTGTGTGGATTGATACTCTGCTGCCCCAGCGGTAGGTGGGAGTTATCCCTTCAAGAATTATTGGTGATCCGTTGATGTTACTTCTAATCCACCTAATGGCTCTCATGTCCGAGGATAAATCTATCTCACCTTTTTCATCCTTGTAAATGACATCGTCGGAGAATTTATACCCGTCTAGAGTAAAGGATATGTCTGATCTGTAGAATCGATCCTGTATTCTGTCGATCGTACCTAGCGTCGGATAAATTAGGCTGGACATTATAACAATGAATATAAAAATGGACCCTGATAAAGCAAGGGGTGATTTAAATG
Source organism: Chloroflexota bacterium (assembly GCA_002722155.1). Classification (GTDB taxonomy): domain Bacteria; phylum Chloroflexota; class Dehalococcoidia; order Lucifugimonadales; family UBA826; genus UBA11996. The sequence goes on along the minus strand of PBKS01000007.1, from coordinate 16,213 downwards.
AAAATTCAATTTCGTTAGCTAGGCGAAATAAAAAGTAAGCTGAAGCTATTCCGAGAAGCACCCAAATCTGAAGGTAAAACTTAAACACAGTATTCATTCTGTCTATATCTCCTTCAATCCTCCATATATCAACTCCTAATATAAGTGAAAAAGCTCCGATCGCTAGGAGATATGGGAAAAATAAATCGGAATAAGAGGATTTTGAATTTTTAAATTTGGTGAAGCAGGCAATCCCCAGAAGGAACAACATTAACAGTGATACGGGGATAGCCCCTCCGAGTATTCCTGAAGCGAGTGCTATCAAGAGATACCCCAAACCTAAAATCACAATTAAGGTCAAGATAAGATATTTAGGAGATAACTCATATATTTTCCTCAAGAATAATTGAGGTGACAATTTGTCTACGAATGGTCGGATTATGTGCGGATATAGTGAAAAAGCACACCAAAAAAGAATTATTATTATAAATAAACCATTGATTGAAAAAAGTTGGAATAAAGTTGTCGTATTAGTTGTCCTTTCTATCCAGTTGAAAAAGGTCACTGAATTTAAATGGTAGGGCAAGAAAAAAATGTAGGCGGATAATAGGGCGTATAGAGATTTCCAGGATGTTCTAAGAATGATCATGAGGTTTAGCCCACCTTCTCTCTTTATTTCACCAATTAGAAGGGCTCCTATTGCTATGCCAGTGTAAATGGGTACATCCCAAGTGTTAATTGCTGCCAATGCTCCTATTGCCAATCCTAAAATCGATAGCATCGGTATCGCTCGCCACCATGGTTTGTGAAAATTATCGAGTGTTATTTGTAAGGATATTCCCACTACCAAAAGGGCAAAGGGTATGCAGATTAGATGGGCATGCAAATCCGCAAAAAGGAAGGTGAAAAAAGGGAATTCAGTGATTTCATATCCTGGCGGATCAGGAGCCATCATTCGGCTACTTCTCCAGTAGTCGAAGTCACCTAAAACATGCGAGCCATTCCTGATAGAGTCCCATACTTGGTAAAAACCGTCGATATTACCAATCACACACACTAGAAGGATAGAAATCAGCCCGGCTATGGCGGGTCTGATTTTGTAGGAGTTCTCATTGGTCCGAATAAGGTTTCTACCTATGGAATAAACTGAGCAGGATGATAATGCAAAGAATGTAGCGACGGCCAAGTTATACGATATCTCAGTAGTTATTCCAGTCAGGTGGATAAGTGAGGCGACAATGAATTGTCCCCAGTAATAGTAATTCAAATATCCACCCGAAAACCAGGGATCGTATGGGGGCATATGTGTCGATTTAACTATAGCGTTCAGATAGGCTAAATCCATGGGTTTTTCCCCACCTCGGTAAGGATGCCATAGGTCAGGGTTCATCATTCTGATACAGATAAATATCAAAAACAATCCCAGAAACAAAGCTTCCAAACTTAATATTTTTGCCCATTCTTTTCTGAGATAGTTGAAAATATCGCGATATTTACTAAGGGCTATGGACATAGATATGGTAGATACTAGGCTTATAGCAAGCCACAGAGCGGATTCTCCGAAATCCACTATACGTAGGCTCGACAGGATCCATGCTGTAAAGCATATTGTGAGTAGCCCTATAGTTTTACCAAATAGGTATCCTTTGTCGTCAAACCTAGAAAATATCTGGTAGGTGATAGGGAATGAAACTAAGGACAGGAGTGTCAGGTATCCAATCCAATATAGGATTGGATACCTGTTTGAGTTTGAGTTTTCAGTAATTATTTCGGACCAGGTGCCTCCCTTCCTTTGCAGCACTTTGGTATTTTCAGACATCATCATGTCGTTCATATTTTTTCCACTTGAAGGTTTGATCTTGTCGCCAGGAAAAAAATCGAGTGATTCTTGTTCTATAATCTTTCTCAGGTCGTTTGTACTCAATTTCGCCATGTTCAAAAAAATTATTACTTTAGGGTGGTCATATACCGAAAAGCTTTCATCGGCAAACCCACCATTGATTCCGAAGCCGTCACCCACTAGGAACGCTTGATCTACCTCTTTTAGATTTGTCCTTGAGAAGGAATCTTCATAAATTTCGATTTCTGCTAAAGACATGTATGAATCTTCGATACGGACTGGCCGGAATCCTAGATCTCCCGAGAATAGAGATTTGTAGTATCCCGTCATCATAGGATAGCGTTCTGGAATTCGGGTAACTGTGCCGTATAGGCGATTGCTGAAAATTATCAAATAATCTGATTGTGAAAGTGATGCGGTCATAGTATCTAATTTAGACGGTGTGTCGGGGTCATAAATCGGAAGCTCTCTAACGTCATATTGTTCTAAATTAGGTAAACTTTCTTCCCAATGTTCTTTCAGCAATATAGATTTGTGAGGTACGTTTTCATTTATCCAATTGGAAGCCGCGATTCCAGGATGCGGAGTGTTATATATGTTTTGGTATGCCAAAGCGAATGTGATCGTCGAGAATATTACGAAAATATATACTCCGTACCCCATTATCTTTACAGTCATGCGGGGATTACTGGCAATTTGAACCATTAAAACGCTTGCCAGGATTGCTAATAGCGGGATTATTGGGAGTAGATATCTCAGGAACTTAACTTCGAAGCTGCCTACTATGAGTGTGTAAGGGATAATCCAAGAGAGAATTAATAATGTTCCTATTGATTTATTACCTCTCAATATAAAATTGAATATCAGAGCCAAGAAGGCAACCGATGAAATAGCTAGAATCATAAGGATTGAGTTGGATGTAGTCATTGCAAAGCCCAACCCGACAAATATCGCAGCAGTGATGACCCCTAACTTCCAGTGTTTTGTACTCACCAACGCTGATATTATTCCGATCAGCCCTATGACTGCGAATGGCCACCCGATCGCCCATCTACCGAGTTGAGTGATTTGATATAAATAAGGAGTGGTATCTATGTATTGTCTGGTATAGGGATAATCTCTGATCCTCCTCACCATTTCAGATTGTTCTTTGTTGTCTGAAATGAATTGCTTCCAATCGAGAAGCGCGTAAGGTTCAGCAATGGTGAAGGCTATGAAGCCTATGCAGAGACCAATCAACATATTCCTGACCGTAATAGAAACAGGAAACTGTCCGCCTTGAGGATGGAAATAATAGTTTATGGAACATATTATGTGGGAGAATAAAAACACCCCCAGAATAGGGAAAAGGCTTATTTTTGAGGCTAAACCCAGACCAATCAATAGCCCAGCAATAGCAGAATCTTTGAGATGTCCATTTTTAGCCACACGGTAGAGAAAAAATAGCGCCCAAATAGCAAAAAAAGTGATAAAAGTGTCAAAAGCGAAAAAGTTTGATAATTGAATATGGATTACCGAAAAGGAAACCAGTAAACATGCTAGCAGGCTAACTTTCCTGCCAAAACACGCTCTCGCTAAAAGTGTTGTTCCGAGTATAGTCCCTAGATCTGCCAAAGTAGAAAGTAATCTGGCCATGACCCTGGAGTCAAGAACCTCCGATCCGGTAATCATGCTCCAAATTGATTGGACAATTTTCAGTAGATATATTGGGAGGCTTCCATAGGGAAACCAGTTAGGATTCCAAGGACTGTTTGAAGGGTCAAATAGTATTGTAGGGTTTGACAAAGGGGGAAATTCAATTTCCGATACCTTCATTAATATGGCTCTTTCATCTGGATGGGGTGTGAAGCTGAAACCTTGATCCCAACTTATCCCGTTAATCCTGAGAAACGCAGCAACTGTAATTATTAATATCAGGGATATCCAGTATATTTTTGTTGTATTTTCGAGTAGCAGGATTAGCTTAGACATTTTATGCAGTTCTATTTCTATAAGGAGATTGCCCGCCGTTCCGATACCTTGTATTTACATGATTGACTGAGTAAATCATTAAGGTAAAATCCTCTGACTTGCTATTGGTGTTTACTTTTATAAATTTGGTAGGAGTAATAGTATGGGAGTGGATAGAGATTATAAATGTCGGGTTGTTAAACCAGACGATTTTAGCGAATTTTGGGGTTCAGTCCTAGATGAACTAGCATTAATAGACCTAAATGTGGATTGTGAAAGGGACGAACTAAGGTCCGATGAAAAGATCACTGTATACCAGGTTTTTTACGATAGTTTAGATGGGGTTAGGGTGTCAGGATGGTATACCGTACCTATTTCAAACTCTAAAGAATTACCGGCCATTCTCTTGGTGCCCGGTTATCAGAGTGATCCGCCGATACCCAAGGACTGGTCAGCCAAAGGTTACGCTTGTTTATCTGTAAATCCGAGAGGAAAAGTTAGAAGTAGATCTCAATTTGATCCTGGTTATCCTGGATTACTCACGCACAGAATAATAGATCGAAATACATATTCCTATAGAGGGTTTTATGCGGATGCTTGGCGTGGTGTTGATTTTTTATTGGGTAGGGAGGAAGTGAACGCTGCAAGGATTGGTGTTGCTGGTAGCAGTCAGGGTGGGGGACTAACAATAACCACTTCAGCTATGAGGAAAGAGATCAAAGCAGCTTCAGCAGGGGCACCGTATTTGTGCGGATTTATGGACGCTATCGAATTGACGGATACATATCCGTACCAAGAAATAAACGATTACATCCAGGCCTATCCTGATAGGGTTGAGATGGTCGAGAACACTTTGTCTTATTTCGATGGTATATCGTTTGCCGATCAAATAAGTTGCCCGATTATGGTCAACTTGGGGTTGCAGGATAATATATGTCCTCCTGAAACAGGATATTCACTTTTTGACTCAATAGGAAGTGAAAATAAGAAACTATTTGAATACGACGGTCATGGTCATGAAGCTGGAAGATATGTTCACGCAGCTGTAATAGACCAGTTTTTTGATAACCATTTGAAGGATTAGAGAAGATATGTCGGAAAATAGACCATTAGACTTCGGGCAATTTTGGTATTCATTGGGCAAAGAATTGAATGAAATTCCTATAGGTGCAGAAACCGAAATTCTTACAATTCGGTCGACGGATTTTGCAGAACTCTATGGGATCCATTTGTCTAGTGTTGGGCCATACAACATATATGGATATCTCAGTGTTCCTAAAGGTGATGGACCCTTTCCAGTGATCTACTATGTTCCTAAAAATGCCAGTGTTTTGGAAATAATTCCACAGGGAACCTCTAATCAGATTCGGAGCAGATATATCACTTTTTCTTTGGCCTGCCGGGGAATGAGAACAGCTGATAGTCCTTACTCTGCTATGTACCCTGGTCAGCTGACGGATGGGATCGACTCCATTTCCACCTACGTTTACAGGGGGATTGTGGCAGATACTCTTCGAGGCTTGGATTTTTTGTTGACAGTCCCTAATGTCGATAAATCGTCGATCGTTGCTTGGGGGAATGATATAGCTTTGATAGCAGGTGCTCTGCATGGATCAGTAACCCATATAGTTTCAACCCCTTCCTTTTTATATGATTCTATTAATCAGAGGTTGAAAACTTCTACGTACCCCCTAGAAGAGTTTAATGACTATCTGAGGCTGTATCCAGAAAAAGAAAAAAAAGTCTCTAAAATTCTTGCATATTATGATTTAAGGTTTCATGCTCCAGCCATTACAGCAGACTCTCTTATAATAGCTGATCATGAGGGCGGCCTTCATGATGAGAAAACCTTGTCGGATCTGACAGAAAATATGAGTGGCCCAGTTACTGTCCGGACTTCTGAACGATCGAGTTACAGAGATGGTATTTTTACGGAAGAATGGTTAACGGAAAAATTGTTTGGGCAAGAGGCAGTTCCACTGATTCCCAACCACTGGAAATGATGAATTCATAGGTGGTGCTAGTGGGTTTCAATGATCTTAAGGCTCTGAACTTAGGTCAGAGGTCTCCATATGGGGGACTAGCGAAGAAATTATTCGCAAGCTTTAAAAATTCATTGATGCAGATGCCGGCATGGTGATTTTTAATCAGGTTTCCTACCATATGTTTCATTAGAAAGTATTGAGAGAGGAAGTTATGCCTTTTTTGACCCCTGCTAGTTAGTCGTTTATCTTATGCAATCACGGAACCTAGCTCCTGGGTTGCGGTTATAAGCAAATGGAGGTACGCATTGAATACTGAAAATTTTGTGAATCCACATATACTCGTCGATACTGAATGGTTGAATGATCATATAGATGATCCTAACGTTAGGATCATTGACTGCGATATGTTTGAATCCTATTCCAGGGCCCATATTAAAGGTGCGGTCGGTATAAAAGTGCACCATTACATAAAACATCCACTTTATCCTGAAGACCCTACAGCGTATCCCTGGGTGGCTGAACCCGAGGTCGTGAAAGAACTTTTTGAAGATATGGGGATAGGTGATGATACTACTGTGGTTAGTTATGACAGTGGCGGAAGTCTCTGGTCCAGTAGGTTTTGGTGGGTATTGAACTATTATGGTCACTCCAATGCCAAGGTGTTGAATGGTGGTTGGAAGAAGTGGTTCGATGAAGGGAGGCCGGTATCCATTGACCCACCAGATATGAAAGAAGTGACATTCAACCCCAAAATAGATGAAGACCTTATATGCTCTCTAGATCAAGCCGTGTCTAAAATTGGTGATGAGAATGTAGTATTTCTAGATGTAAGATCGGATGGTGAATGGGACGGGACCAATTCTAGAGGTAATTCAAGATCAGGCCGGGTTCCTGGTTCTGTTCATTTAGAGTGGACAAACTTTATAACCGATGACAAATACCACACCATAAAAGAACCTTCTGAACTTAGAAATATGCTAGAGGAGGTTGGGGTGACACCTGAGAAAGAGATAATAACTTATTGACAAGGTGGAATCCGTGCGGCGCACGGAGCGTTTGTCCTTGCCCTTCTGGGATATGAGAATAAAAGGAATTACGACGGCTCAATGGGAGAGTGGGCTAACCGTTCTGATACACCTCTAATAGTTTAATAAGTAGATTGCCAAATAAATTGGATCAACAAGGTTTAGAAAATATAGAAAGGAAGTTTTTATGGGGAGATCGATTCATCATCCGGTTGGTCTGATACATAATTCACCGTCTAGCACTTTCAACGGGTACACGTTGTTTAGCACAAATGGAGGTGATCACGCGACTCTAATTGATAATTACGGTCGAATCGTACATAGATGGAACTACAGTGGAGGTATTGTATATGCATATCTCTTACCTAATGGGAATTTGCTAGCTAGGACCAAGCCTCCAGAAGATGTAGATATCGTGAAGGGTTTAGGGGGTTCTTCAGCTTCGATTGTAGAGATGAATTGGGATTCTGAAGTTGTATGGGAATACAAAGACCCGATGTTACATCACGATTACATTAGGCTGCCAAATGGGAACACCGTGGTTCTTTTATTCACTGCTTTGGATGAAGAGACTTCTCAGCAGGTAAAAGGAGGTCATCCGAGAGAAGATGACCCTAAAACTATTTTGGGAGATGTCATAAGAGAGGTTGATATAAGCGGGGGGATAGTAAATGAGTGGGAAATCTACAAAGAGATGGACTTCGATGAAGACGTGATATGTCCGCTAGAGCATCGTAGAGAATGGACTCATGCTAACTCTTTGAATTTAACGCCTAATGGAGATTTCTTGGTTAGTTTCAGGAATACCAGTACTGTAGGGATAATAAGTAGAGAAACAGGAGAATTTCTTTGGAAGTGGGGTCCTGGAAATGTATTTCATCAGCATCATCCCACTTTCTTGGAAAATGGGAACGTTTTGATCTTTGATAACGGTAGTCACTCCCAGGGGATGGATAGGTCTCGGGTGATTGAAGTTAATCCGGCAACCAATGAAATTGAATGGCAATATACTGAAACTCCCGCCTTGGCTTTTTATAGTTTTCATATAAGTAGTTCTGAAAGACTGGCAAATGGAAATACTCTAATTTGTGAGGGAGCTTTTGGTAGGCTTTTTGAGATAACCAAAAATGGCAAGGTTGTCTGGGAATATATAAACCCTTTCTACTCCCCTGATCTCAGGAAAGGGGATCCAACCAATATGGTGTTCAGGGCTCACAGATACCCGCCAGAGCATTCCTCTATTTTGGACAAAGATTTAGATCCAGATAATTATAGAAATATGAATCGTTTATTTGGTGGAGAAACAGCTAAAAATCAATAGAGACATTTTTAGATGATTTTAGTTAAAAATTGAAAGTAAGGAGGATAATATGAATTTATTATTAATGAGTGGAGGTAGGCATCCATATGAGGAATCGACTCCAGTATTGAAGCAGTTTTTGGAAAATGCTGGCCATATTGTAACTGTTCGGGAAGATGCGGAGGCACTGACTGATGGGACTTTAAATAAGTCTGATGCTTTGATATTTAATACCCTAAGGGAAGGAGATATGGCCCTGGATTCTGATCAACAGAATTCCTTAAAGGGATATATTAGTGCCGGTAACGGTTTTGTTTGTATCCACATTTCTGGATGTGTACCGGATACCTGGAATGAATACGGAGACATAACTGGGGGAGGATGGGTTATGGGTCAAAGTTTTCACCCTCCCTACAGCAATTTTACTGTGGATGTTTCAAACGTCTCACATCCATGCGCTTCGGACATTTCGAGGTTTAGCACAGATGATGAATTGTATATGAACATTGATTATAGAGATGGAAACGATGTTTTCATAACGGCTGATTTTGAAGGTGGCGTTTACGGAAAAAATAGAGCGGGAGCAGAGGATATCGAAATGGAGGCAGGAACCTTTCCTCTTGCATGGACCAGGTCCTATGGTGCGGGCAAGGTGTTTGTGACTTTACTAGGACATGATGGGAATAGTCATCAAAGCGAAGGATTCCAGAACCTTGTTCTGAATGGAGTAAAGTGGGTTAATAGTTAAAAACTCAATGTCATGGACTAAGGGTGTCTATTATCGACTCAGCCCAAACTCGAAGGTTGTAATCCAAATCCTCTCCGCAATGTGGGCATTCGTAATCACCAGTACTCCACCTCATGCCACACCCTTGGCATGGCTGTATATTATCTAAATGATTTATTAAAAACTGGACCTTTTCCTCTCGATTCAAGCCATTTGCTCCATGTATTTCTCGTGTAAATCGTATATAACTGCCCCTTCTGCCATGCCACCTAAAGCTCCACGGCCAGTTATATTCAAACCGGCTGAGACGTTCGCAAGACAGGCCGCCTCATAATTGCTCATCCCATTCATAATTCCATGCAGGAAAGCACCATTGAATGCGTCTCCGGCACCAGTTGTATCTACGACTTTCTGCGTTTGGTAGGGATCCAGATTGATTTTCTCTCCTCTGGAGTATAACGACGAGCCCGTATGACCTTTAGTTACAATAATGGTTTCAACCCCCATATCAGTGGTTTGTTTTATGATTTGATCAGTGTCATCATGTCCGAAAAGGGCTTGTGAATCCGCAGGTATGCTGGGCATAAAAATATCGACGAAGGGCATTAATTCTTTCATAGCTTCTATAGCTGTCTCAAAATCCCACAATTGGTGTCTGTAATTGGGATCATATGACACTATTATTTTGTTTTTATGAGCTTTCTTGGCGGCTTCTAAAACTGTTTTTCTTGATGATTCAGAAATAGCCTGAGCTATTCCGCTGCAGTGAAGTATTTTTGCCGATAATAGATAATTTTCGTCAATATCATCAGGGGTGAGGTGAGTTGGAGCACTATTAGACCTATAATATATGAATTCCCTATCACCATCAGGTTTGGTTGCTACAAAATGGGCGGCATTAAAACCAGGTATAGTCCTTACTTGAGATGTGTCAATTTTTTCCTTTACAAAACATGCTTTCAGGTAGGTCTGAAATGGGTCATCTCCGAGCAAAGTTATGTATCCAGTCGAGGTGCCTAGCCGACCGGCGGCCACTAGTACATTGAAAGTATCTCCAGCTAAAGATCGATGGAAAATCTCTGAAGATTCCATCGGATCTTCAGAAAATAATTCGATCATGCATTCCCCGATACTAATTAAATCAGGCATATTTTTATAACTTGGGCCTTACTTTATCCGGAGCACAGGCCTTCATTACGTCTAGGGTTCCCTCTATCGTTCCGGGGCGAGAAGACACGACTCGGACTATAGTATGGTCTAGCCCCTTCGATATTCGGGCAAATTCAGCCGCTGCATTTTTTGCGCTACCGAAATATCCGACAGTTCTGAGCAAATCTACCGGGAACGCATCGGCTACTTCATCACGAGATGCACCTTTCTTACGCATTTCGTCTAGGTCCGCTAGCTCTGAGGTAAACCCCATTCTTTCAAAATGAGCCCTGTACCCGAAAGATCTCTCTTTTTCGGTCGGCACTGTTGCCCCCAAGGCATAGTGCATGGTTGCTTTGGCTAAAGCGATCCGTGCTTTATCTTCATTTTCATCTACGCAGATTCTTATGTACTCTGAAATCTTTATTTCTGAAGGATCTCTACCTACTTTTTCCGCTCCTTCTACTATTTTTTCTCGACTCCAGGCCACCTGTTCTGGAGCGCACCAGTTTAAAGCGGCTCCATCTGCCAATTCCCCGGCCAACTGAAGCATTTTGGGACCTAATGCCCCTAGATAAACGGGAGTGGCGGGTAATGGATTTATGGACATTCTTCCACCTTTCATAACCCCGACCTCACCTTCATAGTCTGTTTTCCCCTCATTTACTAGTTCTTTTATGATTGTTATATAGTCCCGCATTAATGCCAGGGCAGACATTTTAGGAAGTCCTATTGATTTTCTGACGTCAGGCCTATAGGCTCCTCCTGCCCCAATTCCCATAATAAATTTACCATTGGTCATGTGACTGATTGCCCCTCCCGTCATCGCAAAGGCCATGGGGGTTCTCCACATTACTGGAGAGACAGCTATACCGGTTTGTAATCCTCCCTCGACAATTTCGTTGGAAGCAGCCCATCTCATAAGGCAAATTTGATACGAATCCATTTGCCCAGGTACTTCAGGCGTCCAGATACTCTGATACCCTATTCGGGCGGCTTCTCTAGACATTTCCTTTTGCTGCTCTATGTTTAGACGTAATGTTGGGTCAAGGCCAATACCGATGTCCATTTAAATACCTCATTTGATTTCGATTTCCATAACTGATCTAGTCGTTTTGTTGTAGCATTGCCATTTCGGTTGAGAACCATATCGCCATAGATCCCCCTCTGTCATCATACCCATATTCAGCTTTTCTATAGATGTAGTCACTTCTCTTTTGTTGAAAACCTGTTCCAGAACACACGTCTACTAAGTCCCCATTGTCTGCAATCCTTCTTTTTGCTGCTGACCAAATCTTTTCAAGACTAGGCATGTAAGAATTATCGAGCCATCCTTTCCGTATGCCTCTGGCTATTGAATATCCAATCATGCAAGTGACGGACATTTCTTGATACGTTCCTGGAAGATCGATTAGTTGGGACCACGTTCCACTTGGTAGTTGATGAGCAATCATTCCTTCCAAATGTTTGATATGAATAGTTAAAAGTTCGTCTCTCCTTGGATGGTTTTCAGGTAGGTAAGAAAGTGCCTCAGCATAGGCTAAAGATGCGAATCCATTTCCTCTTCCCCAAAAGTACGGTGTCGTCCTGTTGTGCCAGAATAGCCCGTTGTCCTGTTGAATATTGGCATCGAGTAGAAAGTTTACATAGGCATCGGCATAGATTGTTTGCCCAGTAACTTTGTATGCCCTTCCTAACATGGCTGAAATGAAAAACATATCCTCACAACCGAATTCAGGATGACAAGGTTTTGGAGATGTACCTGCCGGTACTTTCTCATACGTTTCTGCTGTTTTTACTAGTAAATCTTTCCATCTGGAATCGGAGGTTGCCTCATATAAATCTTCAGCCCAGCACATAGCAGCGAGGTTCGGGCCTTCTTTACTATTTTCATTAAATGCTAGGTCTTCTGTAAGGAATTCAACTAAGGCAACTATATCTTTATTTGGATCAGAATAATCCGGGTCAATCGCTTTTAATCTAAGCCTTCCGCTTATGGCCACTCCTTGGACATAGTTAATTGGTTGGTCCAGTTTGAATCCGTAAACTTGCGCTAGTCTGTTACTTACTTCTTTTGGGGTCCTGGATACTCTTCTTTGTAGTTCTTCTGAGGCTTCTGATCTTGAAGGGGGAGTTTTTGAAATCTCCGTAATTATTCCTGCTAATGCTTGATTAACATTTTTGGACTCAGATGTAATTCTTATTCCTGGTATAGGTCCGGGTGTGGGGCCAGATCCAGATGCAAGGGCACTCAAAAGAGAACTGTCTCCTCGAAAGGCCGTGTATTCTAAGCCATATTTGTTTTTCTCCCCGAAACCGATGGTTTCAATCAAAGTTTCCGATCTACTCGATTCTACTAATTCTATGACTACATCGGGGGAATCCATTGTCAGCCAACGCCAAATGTACATCTCTTCTGGATTCTCCAGTTCATGAAATGTTTTGGTTGGAGGCGGGAATTGGTACTCGGAACTTCCAGTTGTATTTGCACCAAGATTGGAAGCGATAAAACCTATTTGATTTGATATTGATTCAATACCTTTCGTAGCGGTAGAAAAAAATGAATCACTATTATCAAGACCTGAAAGCCCAGAGATAATAGCCACTCGATGTATGTTATCTGAGGAGTGATAGATTGAGTCTGTAAAACCCATTATAGGATTTTCTGATTTATCTACACCCAAATTGTATTGGACATTCATTATTACCATCCTGATTATTTATTATTGTTAGCGAGGACTATATTGGCTGCAGAGTATCCTGCGCCAAAGCCGTTATCTATATTTACAACAGTTATTCCGGGTGCGCAGCTGTTTAGCATAGCAAGTAGAGCCGCAATTCCTCCGAAGCTAGCTCCGTATCCAATACTAGTTGGAACGGCTATGATCGGACAGTTGACCAGCCCTCCAATCACTGAGGGGAGGGCTCCCTCCATTCCTGCAACAGCTACTATGGCTCTTGAGTTTTGAATTTCATCTAATTTATCAAATAGCCTATGGATACCTGCGACACCTACATCAAAAATTCTATTTACTTCGCATCCCATCACCTCAGCTGTCAGAATAGCTTCCATTGCGACAGGCAAATCAGAAGTTCCGGCGCATACAACAGTTAACCCGCTAACCGGATTTTGATTTGGTTCACTGATGGCAGTTATAACCCTTGCAATTGGGTCATACAATGCATCTGGGACCCACTCTATTACTGCTTCGTAAGCGGCAGGTTCAGCCCTTGTGACCACCACTTTTCCAGAGGTATCTAAGATAGTCTTGGTAATTTGCTTTATTTGATCTGGCGTTTTGCCCTGACCGAAAATCACTTCTGGAAACCCTTGCCTAATAGCCCTATGGTGATCTACGCGTGCAAACTCAAGGTTTTCAAATGGTAAATTCCTAAAATCTTCAACCCCTTGGTCTATGGTTTTATCCCCTGACTGTACTTCTGACAGCAGAGCTCTTATTTTTGACTCTTCGATGATTTTCCTCCAAGTAAATAATTGTTTTGAATCATACTTTTACGAATTTATGTACTCTTTCTTTCAGCTTTTGGCTCATTGTTTCAAATCAGGTAAATTTTTAACTTCGATCCTATTTATCGATCGATTCTACATGTTGATTGACACACAGTTCAAAATAAAGCCTGTTTTTTTCCTTTACCTGCAAAGGAATTGGATGTAATCTAGGTAGGCTATTTTTCGGGGTGTGGCGCAGCGGTAGCGCGCCTGTTTTGGGAACAGGAGGCCCTCGGTTCGATCCCGAGCACCCCGACCACTAGGCTCTATGATTTGTTGATTAAACTAAGCTAAATTGCACTGTTTGCTCCCATAGGTCTACACCGTTCAACTTAAGTTCACATAGACTACCTGGTTTGTATTTTTGCGGCAGGAGACAACGTCCTCTAATTGGATATTCTGTCAGTTCAATTACTGCGGTGCGCTCAGGCTGATTTTCCAATACGGTGGCGCTTAATGGCGTTGACGATTGAGCAACTAGAAACTCTTGTGACAGATATTTTAATAGCCAATATTTTTTTCTCTTGGACTCATACCTGCGAATTTCCTTCACCCGTATTTCAGATTCGAAACCAATGTTTGATAACTCCTCATTTTCATAAGAGTGAGTATTACTCTCAATATATTCAATGGCTTGCCGTTGCAGACATAAATCTGAGAAACGTCTAATTGGTGAGGTTGATTGGCAATATAGGTCTACTCCTAATCCAGAATGAACGTCTGAGTCTATCGATATTTTGGCTGGCCTCATATGTTTAGAAGCTCGATACCAATTTAGCAAGTCGGATTTTTCTTTGGGAGGTAGGATCTGTGATTCTGGCTGATATCTATAGAGAGCCGGGATTCTGTTTGTAGAAAAAAATTCGGCCATTTTTACGTTGTAGACGATCATTAATTCAGATATAAGTTTTTGGGAAGGGGAGTTGGGTGACGACATTGAAACAGATACCTTGCCTTCTTCCCCAATTTTTATCATAGCGTCAGGTTTGTTGAAAATCTGAGCACCACGTATTTCTCTGTCAGTACTGTGAGATTTGGTGAATTTTTGTAATTTGGAAAAGATTTTGTGAAGTTTATGTTTGCTGTTGTCGAAGATTAGGTCAGCGGATTCATATGTAAATGATTGATCAGTATTTATAAAGGTTTTTACGAAATTACTCTTTACTATGTTTGACTTTTCATCAAGGTCCAACACCAAGGATAAGCATAGCCTTTTTTTATTTGGATTAAGTGAAGCTATGTTTTCAGAAATCTCCTTGGGTAGCATGGGTATGGTGATCTCTGGTAAATATACTGACGACTTTCTGTATTTTGCTTCCAAGTCAAAGATGGAATCTTTAGCTATAACTGTGGAAGCAGCAGCGATGTGTATCCATATCCGATTGCCATTTTCATCCAAGGAAAAAGCATCATCTTTATCAAGAGTGCTTTCATCATCGATAGTGTAAGTTGGTAGATCTGATAGGTCTTCCCAGTTTTGGTCTGGAAATGCCATTCTTTTTGCTTCTTTAGCTATCTCCTCTGGGAATACGGTATGTATTTTGAGGGTTTCCAGTTCATAGGGAATGTCTAGGTTAAAGAGCCCCGCAGTTTCAAGTATCTTGAAACCTGTTTTTTGAAGGTCTCCTTGCGAACCGGCAGTAATATTTTTGATTAAATCGATAGCTTTGGCACTTCGAGTATAGGATTCCCCTAGAACGACAAAGTTTTTCAAATGATCCAAAAGCTGAAGTTGGTGATCTGTAAGATTAGGAGGTATGGATTTATTAGTAATTGCATCTGCTAGTTCCACTTCATCCCTGTATTCGCGTTTTGCCTTTCTCTGCTTGGCCTCTGTTGCCTCAACCGTTTCATGAGAATGTATTACCAGGTTGTTTTTGTTCAATGAAAAAAACATTGGATTTTCGTTTATGTGGAGATATAGTGCTGCTATCAAATGCGGACTGTTCTTAAGGTCCAATAAATCGGCTATGTCACCTATATCAACATTACTGTTCCCATTCTTTTCCAATTTTTGGGCCATTAATTTCCAGATTTCCTCGAGATTTAACTCAGAACATATCTTTTGGGCTTCAGAAGAAAATTTCTGCATTTCCAGGAAATCATTAATAAATAGCCCTGACCGATATACCACGTTTTTTGTAGGCAATTTGGTTTTTTTATTCCTACTAACCTTTACTTGAGTTCGAGCGCCACTTGTTGATTCAGATGTCGACTCACAAAATTTCAACTCTTTACCGACCAATGCTAGGACTATTTCACCCATCTAAATCCCTTTATATTCAGTGGTATAAAACATTATGAATGATTCGAAAAAATTATTGGTTCTTTGCCAACAGTCCAAATTAGATGTCATTGCAAACTTCTTTGATACTGTGCGAATCTTGTAGAAGTATATGATAGGAAAATAGCGCTCTCAAACCAATGAGATTTTGTGAGCGATTCTGGAGTCAGATTTGAAAAGAATTCATACTACAGCCCTAGCAATTTTGAGAGATCTGGGCCAATGTCCCGCGACTGCTTTCCATGAGGGTTTAGTTTCCTCGAAATTACGTGCAATTTTAGAAGAAAATAATATTGAGAATTTCCAGGATGAATACGGAAACATTATAGCGAAAATTTCTGGGACTGAAGATGAACATCGTCCGATTGCATATGTGGCTCACATGGATCATCCCGGTTATGAAGTTGTTCGGATTGAAGATAGTTTTTTTGTTGGGAAATCGTTAGGCGGAGTGCCAAAGGCA
>PBKS01000006.1 GCA_002722155.1 Chloroflexota bacterium | reverse complement strand
ATTATCCCTAGTCGTACCATTGGCTTCATTTGCCATGATTGCTGCATTCGCTATTGCGCTCGGGTACACCTTCTATCAAGTACATCACAATACTAGTTTAGGTACCATCGGAGTAATTATTATTGGAATGGCGCTATTGATCTTGACTCCTCTAATAGCGTTCCTTCTGGAAAAAAAGACCTCTCCATAGGGACACCGACCGTACCTAAAAATATCCTTACCACCAATCCCGCCCAGGTTAGCAGAACATATCTGTACTTCGTTCCGGTGTCCATCTGTGTGATTTTACTCCTAACATCGTGCATGCCCACAAGTAATTCAGATCTATACGGTACAATTCTGCAAAACCATAATGGTTCAATTTTCAGCCTCCAAGACGAAAATAAACTAGAAGTCACCAATCAAACCCACATGGGTAAGGTTCATTTAATTACTTTTCTGTTCACCAATTGCACTAGTCTGTGTCCAATAGTTACTTCTAACATCAAACAGGCCATTGAGAAATCGGAATCTACAAAAAACATTCCCATTCTGATTATCTCAGTTGATCCAGAGGGAGATAGCATGGAATCTAGATTGGCATTTAAAGACCGATGGGAACTGAATACAAATTGGAGCTATCTCAACGGTTCCGAAAAAGCACTTCAATCCATATGGTCAGACTTTTACGTAAATCCGCATCAATCTGCATTAGAGACACTCGCCAGGGAGAGTAATAGAAAGTATGACGTGATCCACACTTCTCCAGTGTTCGTGGTGGCTAAGGACGGGAGACCAGCTGCCGTGCACACCAATCCAATTCAGCCTACTCATCTTTATAAGGACATTCTTACAATATCGGCCCGATAGTCAGCTGTATCTTTGTGACTCTAGGCGGCCTTGAGAGCAATTTTAGCACTTTCCACTACTTCAGTGAAAGCTTCAGGATTACTAACTGCCATTTCAGCCAGCATTTTCCGATTAATGTCTATTCCGGCGAGCCTGAGACCGTGGATAAGTTTGCTGTACGTGATTTCATTAGACCGCGCAGCAGCATTTATCCGGATATTCCACAGACGCCGCATGTCACCTTTTTTTTGTTTTCTATGGTCGTACGAGTATTGTAATGCATGTATCATCGACTCATGGGCGCGTCTATACAAGCTATGACGAACCCCTTGATGACCTTTAGTCATATTCAATACTTTTTTGTGTCTGCGACGCCTTGTGACGCCACTCCTAACTCTAGTCACCTAAGTCTCCTTAATTACAGCTAATCACTGTACGGAAGCAATTTCCTAATTCTGGGCACATCTGACTCACTGACCGGTAGCCTGCCAGTGTACAATCTCTTTACACTTTTGGGTTTCTTACGCCGCAGATGGCTTCTCATTCCTTTCATCCTCATCAGTTTGCCTGATCCAGTCACTTTAAAACGCCTCTTTGCACCTTTATGAGTTTTAAGTTTTGGCACTTTCAGTTTCCCTATTATTCTTGTTGTTTTTTAAAGATGGGCTAGGAGCCAAAATCATCGCTAAAAAACGACCTTCAAATGAGGGGGCCTTTTCTAACAAAGCATCTTCTTGTAGATCTTCGGCTACATTTTTCAGCAAGGCCATACCAATTTGGGGATGCTGGACCTCTCTTCCTCTAAACATCACTGAAACCCGGACTTTGGAGCCTTCACTTAATAATCTTTTGACTAATCTTGTTTTCGCTTCTCTATCGTGGTCTCCAATCCTAGTCTTCATCCTCACTTCTCTTACCGAATTGTTGGACTTGACCCGCGATGCTTTTCTGGCCTCACGTTCTTTGCGTGTTGCCTCATACCTAAACTTCCCATAATTTAAGAATCGACACACAGGAGGGTTCGCCGAAGGAGCGACTTCTACGAGATCTAATCCTTTCTCTACAGCCATTTCCAGGGCCTTATCGATGGTTAGCTGCCCCAGCTGATTTCCCTTATCATCAACAACTAGCACAGATTGAGCAGTTATTTGATCGTTCACTCGATAATTTTTAGGTATGGCACTCCTCCTTTCCTCAAAATAAATAGTCCAGTGACACACTGGACCATATTGAATATAGCACACAGTAACTAGGGGATCAACAAAATTGTTCCAATTAATCGCTAAGTAATTTTCTCTTCCACTTCTAATACAATTCGTTCTAAGACTTCATTCAAAGCAACGGCCCCTAAGTCTTCGCCTGACCTAAGTCTTACTCCAACAGTCTTTGATTCAACTTCCCTGTCACCGACTATAAACATGTATGGAATCTTAGCGAGCTGAGCATCTCGTACTTTAGCATTCATTCGTTCACTTCTATCGTCAATTTCACATCTTATTCCTCTTTCAGACAGTTGGTCACGTAAGGCAATACCGTATTCTATATGTCTATCCGCTATTGGAATAATCTTGATTTGAACTGGAGCCAACCATGTAGGAAATGCCCCTCCATAATGCTCTATTAATATACCCATAAATCTTTCTAAAGAACCAAAAATTGCCCGATGAACCATGTACGGCTGATGAGAATCCCCATCTTCACCTATATAATTCAAGCCGAATCTTTCCGGTAAATTAAAGTCGAATTGCACAGTGGTACATTGCCAAGATCTCCCGATTGCATCTCTAATGTTCACATCAATTTTAGGACCGTAGAACGCCCCTCCTCCTTCCTCCACTTCATATTCCAATCCCCTAGAGTCTAAAGTCTTTCTTAGTGAATTTTCCGCCACTTCCCACTGCTCGTCCGATCCCACAGCTTTGGTCGGTTTAGTTGACAAATTCATCGTATAATCATCAAATCCGAATGCCTGCAACAAGTCGAATGTGAGGTCTAACACACTGTCTATCTCACTTTCAATCTGTCCAGGCATACAGAATATATGAGCATCATCTTGAGTAAATCCTCTAACTCTTAACATCCCATGAAGAGTTCCTCCTCTCTCGTAGCGATAAACAGTACCAAGTTCTCCTACTTTCATCGGGAGATCTCGGTAACTACGTAAAGAAGATTTATAATACATAATATGGAAAGGGCAGTTCATTGGCTTAAGATAGTAATTTTGGGCATCTGTTTCAGAGGGCGCAAACATATTTTCCTGAAAGAAATCTAAATGACCACTAGTCCGCCATAAATTTTCCCGCCCGATGTTGGGGGTATATATAAGATCATAACCCCTTTTGTAATGCTCATCCCGCCAGAAATCTTCAAAAAGACTCCGCACCCTTGCCCCTTTGGGGTGCCATATTATTAACCCTGGGCCTGTTTCTTCATGAATGGAGAATAAATCTAATTCTCTTCCTAGCACCCTGTGATCTCTACGCTGGGCTTCTTCAAGTCTTCCAAGATGTTCATCCATAGCATCTTGGCTCTCAAATGCGGTGCCATAAATTCTTTGCAACATCGGCCTATTCTCATCACCTCTCCAATATGCGCCAGCTACATTCAAAAGCTTAAAAACGGGGATATCTCCAGTAGATTCAACATGAGGGCCTGCACATAAATCTTCAAATTCACCATGACTGTATGTACTAATTATTTCATCTTCTGGGATATCCGAGATAACTTCCAACTTCAAAGGTTCTGATTGATTCATATCCACTATCTCATCCCTGCTATATTCTGAATATATGAAAGGTAAATCATTGGATATGACCTTTTGCATAGCTTTTTCTATTTTTTCGAGATCCTCCTCAGTAAATGGTGTTGCCACCATAAAATCGTAGTAAAACCCGTCTGCTGTAGGAGGACCGATCGCAAGTTTCACATCCGGATACAATTGCTTGACCACATCAGCCATTACGTGTGCTGTTGAATGTCTAATCTTTTCTCTTAAATCTTTCAGTCCGTCAGTAACCATTTATTCACCTGAAAATTTTCATGAACTGATAAATGTAAATTTGGTTCAAAGGAAAATCTCTTTGACCAAAATGGTTATACCAGCACCTATAACTATACCTAGGATCAAGTTACGATAGTAGTTTTGCTTAATTCTGTTAACTAGAATAGAAGCAAGGAAGAAACCTAGCAAGGCAGGAAAAACACTTATTCCTACCAGTATCAGTCTTTCCGAATCAAACAAATCCGTTACCACATAGCCTATCACTGCCGCAGTTTCTATAAAAATATAATAAAAAGGGAGGGATCCACGAATAGTATCTCTGTTCCAGTCACGAGCAAGGACTGCGACCGCCATTATTGGCCCACCTATTCCTGTGGAGGTAATCATAACGCTCACTAAAAAAGCGGCTCCCCACAAAGTATATTTATGCTTCATTGCCGAAACAGACAGATTAAATGCCAGTGATATACCCAAAAATATTATTAACAAGGCAATGGATACTCTGAGAGTGGCGGGATTGGAATTGGCGAGAATATAAATCCCAACGGGTACCCCTATCAACCCAAAAACTACTGGTACAGCCATATCTCTGTAATTTATGTTCCCTTTGTTCTGGTAGATCATAAGAACAAATACCAACAGTGAGACAGTATTAATTACTATAACCGTTGACTGAGGATCCACAGTGAGTAACATGATTGGAGAAGACCCAATAGCTATGCCAAATCCTGCTGTTACTAGAACAAGGCTACCAACAAATATGGCTAATCCTGTGAGCAAAATGTCTACAAACAAAGATTCCATTCGGATTAAGGAACCTTCATAAAAGAATAGTCCGGTTCAATCAAGCTGACCGGAATTAATACTTCATTCATGCTCATTTCCGATTTCCAGAATATTTTAAACCAAGGCGCTTCCCCTGAAGAAATATATCGGACCTCTATATTGGCATCACCCTCACCGAGAATTATTCCTCCTACTTCTTCCGTCGATGAATGATGTATCACTTCAGAAACCATAATTCCATTAACAAAAAGTTCCATTCCCTCACTTCCAACCAATCTAAATTGATATTTACCAGGAATTGATACCTTCAGTAATCCGAACCAACACGCTTTGTAAATCCCTTCAACTGGCGAATCATAATAGAAAGCGTCTGTCGGAATCCCAATATGGGAGTCCATTGGTTGAGATTCCTTGTAAAGGACACCGTGCAGTCCCATTGGGCGTACTTGGCCTATAAAAAGTTCAGTTGCCGGTATTGGCTCCAGTGTGTCGCCATATTTCCCCCACAGTAATTCCGTGAATCCAGACTCTGTCAAAGCCATCCCTTCAACTCGGATATTATGTAATCCGGCCCCTAAGCTAATACCGTCTTGATATTTAAGATAGGGTAGATCGTCTATATAGAGTTGGCCTTTCCCGGACACCTCGAATTGATATATCCCAGATCGGCGAACATGTAAGTTACTTTCCAACATGAAAGTAGCCGGCAAATTTATGTCGGTCAGATCTTTAACCCATTTTGAAGAGAACCTGTCTATCTTCTTTTCAACTGTTAGATCTCCATGGCGGAATGTTGCCTCAACCCCAGTTATCTTTCTCAGTTGATCTCTACTTATCAAAACCTCATAAAGTATTGGATGCTCAGCACCTGGAGCAGTGATGGCCCGAAACTTGGCAGAGGGATAATATTCTGCCAACAGTTCGTATATTCCACTGTCTCTGGGTTCGAGATAAATAGCGGCCCCGTTTAAAACACCTTCAGAAGATAAAGGTAAATCTCTCGGAGCAAACAGGGATTCATAGTGGAGATTACCGGAAACCACCGAAGCGGTTAGACTGTAAAGAAATTGTCTAGACGAATAAAGGGTATATCCATTCTGGGAATGTTTAGCCATCTCTTTAGCCATTATAGTCTCAGCTGTTGAAAAATTAGAGAAAACTTCAGAATGACTCGCCTGTTTCCCAAAATAAACATTTAGATTCAGATAGCCGACAAGTCCGAATAAAATCAGTAGTGCAAACGGAGTGATTCCCCTAATAATGAAATCGGAATATGAACTTGCCAAGTTCCAAAATAACACCACAGGAAAAAGCGCTATGATTATTACTGCAGGGATAACTCCTATTGACCTCAGGGAGTGCGGAGATTCCCAAGGAACTGAAAGAATCCCAGGCAACAACATTATCAGAAGCCAAAACACAAATAACAGGTAGAGAGGTCGTCTCCATTTTGATAAAACAATAATCAACCCAACTATCAACAAGGCCCCCGTCACGTCATCCAGCATCGGTTCAAAAGGCAAATTGTGCCTAGGATTTGGATCTCCAGATACATGGAACATTGAAATATGTTCAGTTAAGTTTTCCCAAATTGCTCTAGCAGGGTTGCTACCTGACAGATGATTCATTATGAAAGTTTGATTCGTGCGTTTGAAAAATATATCTGTATTCACATATGCATAATGAATCAATGGTGAAGTAGTAATTATTGTTGGAATAGCCAAAGAGACAATGCATATGAAAAGTTTCTTCCAACCGGGATGATCTGAAATCATCCGCAACAAAAACCCTACCAATATGATTAATGGAAATAGCCGGAATGGTGCATAAAACCACATCCCAATCCCAAGAGTAAACCCAGTCCAAAAAAACCAAAAAGGACTCCATTTAATCAAGCTTTTCCACAATAAAAATCCGGTGCAGGCAGAAAATCCGGCGGCGGTTATACCATGCATACCAATCCGTCCCCAATTTAAACTCCAACTCATCACGGAAGCTAAAAAGGCTGCAGCAAGTCCCCACGGGGGGCCAAAAATCTCCCTTGAGAAATAAAACATTCCTAGAATCAGAAATACCGAAAACCCCATCGCCACAAGCCTGCCATTCCACCATACGGGCCCTGTTATTTCCTGCAACATCCCTATAGGAATCAGAAAGGCGGATGGAAGATGTGTGGATGGCACAAAAACTGGTGTGTCAAGAGGTGCGGCATGAATCTGGGCAGCTCTCATGATGTTGTCCGCCTCGTCGTACCAAAGCCCAGCGGGCAGTTCAGAAATGTTGTAGATCCGAATAAAAACAGCCATTACTATTATGGCTATGAGAAATAATGTGATAAATAAAGGGATGCGGACAGCGGTAGCACCTGGCTTTCTAAACACTGATAAATTATTACCTCTAAACAAAAAAGGTACAAACAAGATCGCTAATATTGAAGCTAGGTAACAAGTCCAAGCAAGTCCAAATTCCAACTTGTTGAAAAACAAAACACTTACTAATCCAAAAACTGAGGATATCCCCAGTAACAAACAAGCTGATGCTTTTTCAACAACTCTCGTCCACAATATTTTTGAGGATGACTCATTCAAACTAAAGAACCCAGGATCAGATCCAGAACTATATTCCTTAGTAGAAACCCAGTGATTGGTACCGTTTACGGCAATTAAGGTAGCTACGCATCCGACAAAAAAGATTGGCAGAGAAATATAATAGAATCCATTATCCCAAAATTGAATAGTCACAAATACCAAAATATATCCACTCAAAAGCGAACATAAGCGAACATTTCTCTCATTCAATCTGTCCATTCAGGATATCTCTTCAGATTAGGATGTTATTGCGGATCCATTTTCAACAATTGCATTTATCACGGTATACCCCATTCCTAACCCTTAAAGTATTTTAATCCTAATGTCCTACTAACATGAGGGCAGTTTAATGTCAGGGCATGGGAATTCCAAAAATCGTAATAGCTTGTGTGGGAATCATTCTCTCGTCGTTAATAATAGTTTAAGAAGTCATATTGTTCTGGTAAGCTCAATTATCGTGATAAAAAGAAAACCCTGGGTTCGATTGAACCCAGGGTTTTCCTAAATGAAATTCTTTTCTATCTACGCAACGGGGGCGTTCAATTTTTCTCTAATTATAGCTCTCAGTTCCTTAACTCTTGGCAAATTAGGAAATACTCCATTCTCCTCCCCATTTTTATCATAGATCTTCTCTCCATCAGCAAACACTTGAAAAATCCCACCGACACCAGGGGTGATTCTTATAGCAATATCACTACCTGCTTCTGCGAAAAACTCGTTGGCCATCCAGGCCGCCATTCCGTGGTGTGATCAAGGCACACAGTAAATAATTTCTACCTCAAATTTTCCTTCACCTGCCATGTTACCCTCCTTATCAAAGTTGCAGTATCCATTTTTTAATATTGGCTCAAGCTACCATAAATTGAAACCATGGGTCAATAAATCACAAGACGAACTTTAGACTAAAATTCCATATCCATCCCCATGTCTACTACCTTACCTTTATTTTCAGATGAGATATCTAGTTGGTCCTTAAAGTCAAAAAGCAACTCATGTTCGTTCTGTCGTCCTTGATTTATTGGATTAATTAGATCATTCCTCAATTTTTCCAACAAATTATGTTCCAACCTGCCTTCCGGCATATCAAAAAAGTCTCTGTCGAAAACTGGGAGTTTACCACTCCTATAATATCCTTTATTTTCAAGCTCGTATGATTCAAGATCATCTGTTCCTTTACCCAAAACCTCACCAGTTTCCACATAATGCTCCATTACTGGCTTCATACCATATTTCTGGATAGGGCAAACTTTCATGCATATGCCACAGCCTGAATAGCGAGCCATTACAGGCCTACAACGCTTTGCAATTAACTTATTTTTTTCTACCCCTCTAAACCATACCCTTTGGGNTTGGATCGCTTTACCCGGGCATCTCATAAAACAAACTTGGCAAAGTTCACAAAACTTATATATCCCATAATCCACTGGCGAATCATATTTGAGTGGTGCATTAGTTATTATCACCTGCAACCTAGCTCGTGAACCGAAATGCGGCGAAAGCAATTGTCCGTTCACTCCCAACTGCCCTAATCCAGCTTCAACAAACATTGGAATCATGGGCCCAAAATGCCAGGCTGGTCCCGATATCTGTGCACTAAACCCCATGTCATTTATGAATTCAACAAGTTTCAAGGACAAGTCCGCCTGAGACATATATGCATCACCTTGAGCGATTTCAGACATATAAGAAGGCATATCTTGGGTTTCCACGTATCCTTGTTCATACGCAAGGCATATTGCGTTAGTTAGATCAGTTCTCACAAACTTTTTCCGACTCTGATATACATACCTTCGATCAAACCGTGAAAACCCGATTTCCCCGTATCCTAGCCTCCTCGCCTTATCCCGTATTTCCTCAGTGAGATCATCTATATTTCCAGACGGATTCGGATTTTTATCCCCAGACCTTTTTATTTTTTCGATCCAGGGGGCCATCTTTTTTTGGTATTCACTATAAAGTTCTTCTGTTGCAGGGGTATGTTCAGACCTTTCAGTCCGAGCCCATTCCGCCGATGCGCTATTCTCCAAGGCGAAACTTTCTAGAGGAAACTCCCTACTGTAGTAGGACACTTCTGCATCCCTTTGCGGTATACCTTCAACTTTAAGAAGATCTTCAGCTATCGGAATCTCAATCTCAGAGTCCCCATAACCTGAACCAGGTCTCCTGATAATTTTCCCTATTCTACGTTTCGCCAAATTATGAAGCCTCATTTAGTGATTTATTTTGACTCTGAGTTAGGAGATTATAAAACAAGTTTTATTTGAATTTTTTTACCTGTTGGAAAATACTGTATGAAGTTATCCTTGTATGTAGACCAAGATACGGAGTGTAATTTGACTCAAGACATAAAAATGGAAAAAATCGGGGTTTACGGCGATAAAATTATAATACGATGGTCCGATGGACACGAAAGCACCTATGGAGCTAGGGAAATCCGAATCAGTTGTCAATGTGCAGAGTGCGTTGAGGAGTGGAGCAAAAGGCAATTGCTAGATCCTGCTACAGTACCATCTGACCTGGTTGCCGAAGACCACCTAATGATCGGAAATTACGCAATCCAATTTCTGTGGAGTGACGCACACTACACAGGGATTTTTCCTTTTGACACATTAAGGAAAATGTGCCCTTGCTGCGTTGGATCCTAATCCAAACAATGGATACAAGGACAGGTTTTAATCACAAAACCTGTCCTCATTTTACAACCTTTAAACAGGTTTAAATTTAGGAAGGGCGATTTCATCCGTTATATCTTCAAATACAACTTCTAATTCCATTCCTATTTGCAAATTATCTGGGCTCGGGTCTTCTATAACGATGTTAGTCGGCATTTTAGGTCCTTCTTCTAATTCGACTATCGCCGTCACGTAAGGAGCTTCAAATCCTGGATGCGGAGCCCTACCTGTTTCATATCCCACAATTGCAAAAGTAAACAAGGTAGCTTTTCCTGATGCCTTTATCCATTTTGTGTCTCTTGGATTATCACAAGGTATTGCCCTACAAATATCAGTGGGAAAGAAATATGCTTCATTGCAACTATTACAATACCTTAACCACAATTCTCCCTGTTTCGCTTTTTGCCAATATACATCTGATTCCCCTTGAGGGACTGGAATTGGTTTGTTATAAGCCATTATTTTCTCCTGTAATTAATCAGCCGCTAAAACTGTAGTCCCGGTAGATGACAAGGATCCGCCGGTTCCGTTCACTAAAGCGATATTGTGGTCTTTAATTTGTCTATCTCCACATTCTCCTCGAAGCTGTCGAACCGCTTCAAGAACCAAAAACATTCCATACATCCCTGAATGGGTATGGGAAAGACCTCCGCCATTGGTGTTCATTGCAAAATCCCCACCTGGAGCAGTTCTTTGATTCGCCACAAAATCTGCAGCCTCACCTGGCCCACAGAACCCTAGGCTTTCTAATGTGGCCATTACCGTATAGGTAAACGAGTCATATATCATGGCCAAATCGACATCCGAATGTGTAATTCCTGCCATTTGCATAGCCTTAGGCCCACTATTAGCAGCATTTGTTACGGTCAAATCCGGCATTTGGCTAATCATTCCGTGAGTTTGCCCTTCTGCAGCCCCTAAGATCCAGACTGGCTTTTTGGCAGTATCTTTTGCTCTTTCCGCAGATGTAATCACAAAAGCACCGCCCGCATCAGTCACTAGACAACAATCCAGCAAATGAAATGGCCATGAAATCCACCGTGAGTCATGATAATCATCAAAACTCATTTCGTCTTTCATATAAGATTTTGGATGCTTTAATGCCCACTTTCTTGTAGCGACTGCTATTTCTGCCATCCCCTGTCGAGTTTTATCTTCACCATAAATATGCATATATCTTCTTGCTGCCATGGAATAGGCTACTGGCTGACCAATAAACCCATATGGTATTTGGTATTGAGGATCAGCATCTGATGGATTTGCGCCAGCTCTGCTCCTCATACTTCTTCCAGCCTCACCATGCGTAACCAAGGCCACATCACAATATCCAGCGTCAATAGCCGCAATGGCATGAGCAATATGAATAATAAATGAAGATCCGCCAACAGCGGTGGTGTCTACAAAAGAAGGTTTAACTCCTAGATATTCCCCTAATCCAAGAGTTGATGTTCCAGCTGTAAATAGCCCATTAACATCCTTCAAAGAAAGTCCAGCATCTGCTAGAGCATTGTGGGCTGCTTCAGCGTGATGTTGCAAATTAGATTTATCAGGGACTTTACCTATTTCATCTGATTCATCAACTCCAACTATGGCAGCAGTTTTTCTTAAATCGGTCATTAATTATGTACCTCCATGTTCAGATACCATTTTAAGTACGGCACTTAGGAATCATATTGTTGATTCTGCAAAGTCCAGATGGAAGAATACATCGAAATCTCTATATACACAAACCCATATATAAATCCATCTACCAATTGGTGAACGAGCCATCATTTCTCCTTAGTTGAGGAGGCCATCCAGTCGGATCTACAATACTACTTAAGGCCAGTTCTTCGTTGAAATCTACTCCCATCCCTGGTTCATCCGGACACCATGCATAGCCGCCTTCCCATTCGATCTGCTTGGGGAAAAGGTCGGTGGCATAAGAGCCTGGCCTGCGAGGCATTTCCTGCACACCCACGTTGGTTGAAGCCATACAAAGGGCAACGCAAGCAGCTGCACTTACAGGCCCCAGCGGGTTATGAGGTACGATGTCGATATAGTGAGTTTCGGCCCAGTGAGTTATCTTTAAAGCCTCTGTGATTCCGCCAACTATGCACAAATCAATGCGAGCATAATTTATCAATTCTTCCTCTATAACTTCTCTGAAGGGCCATTTCGTTGACCACTGTTCTCCAGCTGCGATAGGCAAAGAGACGTGTTTAGATAAAGTACGATAGCTAGCCGGATTTTCAGATCTGAGAGGATCTTCCATGAAAAAAGGTCGATACGGCTCAACTGCCTTGCATAGTGCCACCGCATGGGCAGTATCCAGACGGGTATGCATATCGAAACATATTTGTATGTCTGGTCCAATAGCTTCCCTAATGGTAGCTATTTGTTCCTCTGCTAACCTGACGGAGTCAATTGGTTCCAATATATTCATATTGTCCACATAAACACTAGAAGGACCAGTTTCCGGCTGATGCCAACGTACAAATTTCCATCCATCTTCAATATGTCTTTTGCAATTATCTAGGAGATTGGCCATAGTTTCTCCTTGTGTGTGTGGGTAACAAATCACCTTGTCCCTTACAGGGCCTCCCAATAATTTATATAATGGCATTTCTAGCGCCTTGGCTTTTATATCCCATAGTGCTATGTCAATTGCACTGATTGCACAGGAATAAACTTTATCCGCAGGGAAAAAACCTCCTCTAAACATGTATTGCCACAATTTTTCGGTACTAAAAGGATCCTCCCCTATCACAATTTCAGATAAATGTTCGATCGCTTTGCCAATCGCACCACCCCAATTTGGAATTCCTACTTCCCCTAATCCGTAAATACCAGCATCGGTTTCAACCTTTACAATGTAATAGACCTTGCCGTACCCGTCAGATATCGGGAAATTCTTTATTTGCGTAATTTTCATTCGACTACCTCGCATTTTCCAGTGAAGTCATATTAAACATGTGGATAAAGATACCCGGTACAGTATCCCAAGCTAAAATGTGGGTCAATTAGATATAGAAATATTAGAAAAAGATGCTAATATTTTTACGTGTTCACTTTATCAGGTCGAAAATTTCAATCAATCGTAGATATGGCTGTGGAAGAACTGCCCGATGAATTAAAGACATCCATTGAGGAAATCGACGTCATAGTATCAAATATCGCCAATAAATCTGACCTTCTTGGCACTAACATTGAGGACGAAATAGACTTAATAAGCCTTTTTGAAAATGTGCCTAAATCAGAAATTTACCAACCCGACCACATACTTAGAGGTCAACTGACCATATTTAAGATGGCAATCGAGAAGATGTGCACGGACGAATCTGAAATCCTAGAGCATGTGTCAAATACAATTCAAGAAGAATTGACCTACGAGGCCCATTTACAATAAAAAAACATATTGTTTTTCTCATTCCCTCAATATTCTTGCATCCCCTACCCGCTTTGTGATCTGTTGTTGATCTAAATAATCCATGACAGCAAGTGCATATTTCCTACTGGTTTTGTAGAGATCGCGAAAATCACCCACCGTGATTTCACCATTTTGTGATATATAAGTGCGAAGTCCTATAACCATTTCCTCAAATATGCTTGTACAAAAAACTATTCCGTCAGCAACTTGCACAACTTCCTTATTTTCTATCAGGAAATTCAATATGTCATGATCGACTTCCAAGTCGGTTCTAGGAGAAAATCCTCCTTTTGCGATATGAGCGACAAAAGACTCAGAAAGCTGAATCTGTTCCTTAGTTAAGTAAGGCTTGTGCGCATAAGTGGAGATAAGGGAATTAAAATCCTTAACCAGCTTTTTCTCCTCCAAAACATTCACAACCGAATTAAAACTTTCGGAAGAAAGTGCGAGTTTGTTTCGTAATTCTTCTCTTTGAATGCCTTGCCTCAAAGGAAATTGCCTGTGAAAGGATTCAAGTGTTTCGTTCGTTACCCCTAGCATGTGTTCCCATCCATCCTTTGAAAAGAAAAATGATTTGCTAATATCCGGGGTCGTGGAGATTAAAGAATTTTCTTCAATCAATTTCTTGATAATATCGGCTAATTCCTTCTCATCAAATGATGAATGTGAAAGCAACCAGTTGAAGGAACAAGAAATGTTTGAGTTCACAATGCTAATCACGATTTCAGAAGGAGAACCGTATTGGAGGGATTTTAACTTTTCCAAGGTGGGAGAATGTCTTCTTCTATGACGCTTGGCTTTTGTCTCCACAACATTGCCGCCGCCCAGAGTCGTCATATTCGAACGGATAATGAAATGATCCCCTCTTACCACAGGCAACAATTTCATTGGTTTAAGCTGAGCCCACGTAGTTTGACCTGGTTGAACTTCATTTGCTTCAAGCAATCTTAATCGTGAGACCACTTCTGAACTACCTGTGTGAAGATTTACAAACATGTTGTGGCGCAATGGATGCGGAGCATCCTCAACCACTTGCAATTGCACATCAAAAGCTTCTGATAGCATTACGGAATTGGGTAGGCTCAGCATGTCACCTCTGGAAATTTGAATAGCTTCTATGCCAGACAAATTTGCCGCTACTCTTGTCCCAGGCCCGAAACATTTCTCCGATTCACCATGCGATTGAAGCCCTCGTATTCGTGCGGTCAATCCCGTGGGAATAATCTCTACCTCTTGCCCTACGGACAAAAATCCGTCGATTAAAGTGCCCGTAACAACGGTACCAAAGCCACTAATTGAAAAAGACCTGTCTATTGGCAAGCGAGGTCTACCAAGATCTTTTTTGAGATCAGTGGTGTCGAGGGCAGCATCAATCGAGTGCAAAAGATCTTCAATACCGTCCCCCGTGGTTGCCGATACTGGTATTATCTCAGATCCTTTGAGCGTGGTTGGACCTAACATCTCTTCGACCTCGGAACAAACCAGCTGTAGCCACTCTTCATCAACCAGATCTTTTTTTGTTATAGCGACCACACAATTAGACACTCCCAATAAATCTAATATTGCCAAATGTTCTTTGGTCTGAGGCATAACAGATTCGTCACCTGCCACTACCAATAGAGCCAAATCTATTCCGCCCACCCCAGCCAGCATGTTGCTAACAAACCTTTCATGCCCAGGGACATCAACTATACTAACTTCTCTTTCCGATGGCAGAGTCACCCAGGCAAACCCGAGGTCGATTGTCATACCTCGGTCTTTCTCTTCTTGAAACCTATCAGGATCAATACCAGACAATGAATGGACAAGGGTAGATTTACCGTGATCAACATGCCCAGCAGTACCAATTACATACACAACAAATCCTTAATTTACTATCCAACTAGATCAATGAATATTACAATACAACATACTTTTAAAATAATGCTAAATTGATACAGATCCTTAGCTCTGCTAAGGTAAGGCTCGGTAATTCGTAGCCGTTGGAGGATAAATCATGAATGACGCTGTTATCGTTTCCGGGTCGAGAACACCGGTAGGTAGATTTGGAGGAGCTTTTAAAGATCTAAGTGCCCCAGACCTAGGGGCCATTGCTATTAAGTCAGCCTTAGAAAAGGCTGGGATATCTCCAGACATGGTGGAGGAGGTCATAATTGGAAACGCGATTCAATCAGCGGAGGCCGGTTATGCTGCTCGATTAGCGTCTTTAAAATCAGGAATCCCTCACGATACCCCAACTATAGCAGTCAACAGACAATGTTCATCCGGGTTAGAAGCAATAAATATGGCCGCTCAACTCATACGAACAGGAGAGGCAGAAATAGTAGTTGCGGGAGGAACCGAGAACATGAGTCAGGTGCCCTTTCTAATAGAATATCAAGCTAGGTTTGATGGTTTAAGAATGGGAAACTCACAGTTGATCGATGGGCTCACCGAAGGACTGGGGTGTCCTGTAAACAGGTATCATATGGGTGTTACAGCGGAAAATGTAGCCGAGCGTTTTTCCGTTTCTCGTGAAGACCAAGACGAGCTTGCGGCGATTAGCCATCAGCGTGCCAGCATGGCCATGTCTGAGGGCAGATTTACTAATCAGATCACTGAAGTATCGGTTCCTCAAAGGAAAGGTGATCCTATGGTTGTCACTGAAGATGAAGGCCCTCGACCAGAAACCACAATAGAAAGCCTAGCAACTCTACGACCCGTATTTAAAAAGGACGGAACAGTAACCGCGGGAAATGCTTCTAGCATAAATGACGGGGCTGCCGCAGTGGTGATGATGTCTTCAAAGAAAGCAACAGAATTAGGATTGAAACCCAGGATGAAATGGCAGACGAGGGGGATTGCAGGGGTCGAACCTGCGGTAATGGGAACAGGACCTGTTCCTGCTGTAGAAAAAGCTATGAAGAAATCTGGAATGGCTGTGAATGACTTAGATATTATTGAACTCAATGAGGCTTTTGCCTCCCAGGCACTTTATTGCATTAGAGAATTGGACCTGGATCTGGAAAAAACAAACGTCAATGGAAGCGGGATTAGCCTTGGTCATCCAGTAGGGGCCACAGGTGCCATAATGACAGTAAAATTAATGGAGGAAATGGAAAGGTCCGACTCAAGCACAGGATTAGTTACAATGTGTGTTGGAGGAGGACAAGGGGTGGCCACAATATTTGAAAGATTAAATTAAGCAAAGGAGATAATCGATGACAATCAATACTAATGACGCAGGAGTCCAAACGGTATTAGACAACATGGAGACTATCGTCGCATCGGAGGGCGGATCTCTAGATCTGGTATCGCTAGACCAAAATCAGCTCACCGTAAAATACAATAAGGGCGTTAACGAAGAATGTCCTGAATGTGTTCCAGATCATGATATGGTCAAGATGATGATTGAAAATTCACTCACCATATACGCACCCCACGTGTCTCTATCGGATTTGCTATAGGCTGCTAAGGAAGCATATCAAGGTATTTTAGACCAGATCCTGTATTCAACAAAAGAGTTTTTTCCTGAGGGTCGATAGATCCTTCTTGGATTAACTTTTGGGCTCCACAGGCAGTGGCAGCCCCTTCAGGACATACAAAAAATCCTTCGAGGCTTCCTACCACATTTGTCATATCCGACATCTCTTCATCCGAAACAGTAAGCGCACTCCCACCGCTCTGCCGTACTGCATTGAGAATTAAGTAATCGCCTATGGCACTGGGGACCCTAATGCCCGAAGCCATCGTAGAAGCATTTTGCCATGGTTCCGCGAATTCATCGCCGTTTTGAAAGGCCCTGACTATAGGAGCGCAGTTTTCAGCCTGAACCACGAACATTTTTGGGCGTTTCGAGGAAATCCATCCCAAATCTTCCATTTCTTGGAAGGCTTTCCACATACCCACGATTCCGGTTCCTCCTCCTGTTGGATAAATAATGTGATCAGGCAGCTCCCATCCTGATTGTTCTGCTATCTCGTATCCCATAGTTTTCTTGCCTTCGACCCTATAAGGTTCTTGTAAAGTGGAGATATCGAAAAGACCCTCTTTTGCTGCTTTTTCTCTTGAAATTACACCCGCGTCGCTGATAAGGCCATCAATTAAATGAAGATTCCCTCCAGTTACTGATACTTCCTTTTGGTTGGCGTCAGGAGCATCTTGAGGCATAAATACCAAAGCATCTAGACCTGCTCTCGCTGCATAGGAAGTCATTGCTCCGGCGGCATTCCCTGCAGATGGCATAGTTAATTTTTTTAGTCCTAATTCCTTTGCCTTGGATACTGCCGCTGAAAGTCCTCTCGCCTTAAATGAAGCCGTCGGATTCAATCCTTCATCCTTGATAAAAAGTGCTTCTGATCCTATTTTTTTTCCTAAAGCTGAAGTCTCAAAAATAGGAGTGAAACCCTCTCCTAGGCTGACTATGTTGGATACCTCTCGTATAGGAAGCATTTCAAAATATCTCCACATGTTTGGAGACCTAGCACTCAAAACATCTTTAGTAAAATACTTCGAGGCTTCCTCTATATCATATCTCGGATAAAGAACTTTACCGCATTTTTCACAAAGCCTCATTGGCTCATCAGCTGAAAATATTTCACCACAATATGTGCACTCCAAATTTGAAAGGTAACTACGCATTTTTACAACCTCATGGAACAAATTAAGATCCAATTCACTTATTAAGCAGACAAAAGTATGATACAACGACCAATAATAAAAAAGATTTAGCATATTGGATGTGCCAAATGATTTAGTTTTGATTTGGTCATCAAGTTTTTGGCATGAGAAAGGCTACGGCAAAGTTCTAGTGAAAGCTAGGGTTCCTATTAATTTTTGATAATAAAATATGTGAAAATTTTGAGTTCAAAGGAGTATAAATTCATGGATCAATATGACGTCATAGTTATAGGAGGAGGAACAGCGGGGTTCAGTGCCGGAATGTATGCATCCAAATTAGGCATGAAAACCCTACTTGTGGAAAGATTAATCCCAGGTGGCCAAATTATTAACGTAGAACAGATTGAAGATTATCCTGGATTCCCTGAGGGAATAAGCGGTGCGGATTTTTCCAGCAAGATTCAAGAACAAGCTATCTCCGCAGGTACTGAGTTTGCAATGTCAGAGGTAACTGGTATCAGGAAATCCGACAATGATTGGATAGTGGAAACATATGATGGAGAGAAATTAGCAAAAGCGATAATAGTCGCAGGAGGATCGGCACTAAATAAACTGGGAGTTGAAGGTGAAGATGAGCTTGTCGGAGCAGGAGTGTCCTACTGCGCCACATGTGATGGAGCGTTTTTTGTAGATCAAAGGGTATCTGTAGTGGGAGGTGGCGATTCTGCACTTCAAGAGGCTATTACTCTCACTGAATACGCTTCAACAGTTGAAGTGTATTGCCGATCAGAAGTCTTACACGCTCAGAAAACACTTCAAGACCGTGTCATGAATCATGAAAAAATAAAAGTTCATCTAAATGTTGAGGTAACCGAAATCCATGGTGACGGAATGGTAGAAGGGCTTTCACTGGTTGACACCCTTTCAGGAGAATCCACCAGAATTGAAACTGACGGGGTATTTATATTTGTTGGACTCACACCAAATTCTGATTTCCTGGATAACATTCTCGAAACTGATGACAGCGGGCATATTAAGACTGACATAAACCTTCAAACTGGTGAAAACGGCATATATGCTGCGGGGGACATAAGAGCAAACTCAGCCTCTCAGCTAATAAGTTCAGCCGGAGATGGCGTAACCGCCGCAGTGAATGTAAAAAAATATCTCTCAACCCAAAAATCCAGCTGATTTAAATTGGGCTTAACAACCGCTGCAGGTTTCCATTGACATCTATGAGCAAAATAAAAGTGGTGGACTAAACTTAAATGAACTTGCTATTAGTGATCCTGGGAGGAGCAGTCGGAGCTGCCTGTCGGTATGGGGCGGACCGGATGGCTAATTCCTATATTGGGTCGAATTTGGTAGGAACTTTCTCAGTCAATATTTTGGGGTCGCTAATCTTAGGCTTTGTTGTCGGTTGTGCACTATACAAAACCAATTGGAATCAAGATTACACTCTGGTATTGGGAGTTGGTTTTTGTGGTTCGTTTACCACATTTTCAACAGTGACGGTTTCAAGTGTACAACTTATTTCCAATGGTAATTACAGCAAGGCTGCAATTTATCTTGCGTCCAGCATTATAGTAGGATTATTCGCTGCTTTCATTGGAATATTAATCGCTAAAGAATCTTTTTAGTGACTCTTATCTTTTAAGTTTTTCAACAAACTCTTTATTTCATCAGCTTCCTTAGACGATGGGGCTAGTCGACCATAGCAAACATCCATAAAAGCGGTTGTCATTTTTCGTACGATACCCTCATCAAAAATTTTATATAGTAGAAAGCTGAATTCTTTTGGGGTGGCAAAAAAGGATTTATTCACTCCTTTTCCAGAGCCTATATTCAGTAGTTGATAATAAGAACTCAAAATAATTTTACTGTTACCATCCAGATCATCAGGTATAACAAAACTATGTTCATTCCCAGAATGAGGTTTCCATAATAATTTTTTCGCTATATTAAGCAAATCATTCATGGACCCATCTGATCCTGAAATCTCAGATTTAATTCCTGCGTCAATTATTTTCTGTGACCTGTTTATCTTCCTGAAAGCAAGACTAAGAGCAAAAACTAAGCCCCCTATTAGTATCAATATAGCGGCATATTCAAAATATTGCATGAACACTGACGGATCGTCAGTAGCAGGAGGTTTAGCAAATCCTTCAAAAACAATATCCAACCCTTCAAAAGCTTTTTGTTTTTGAACAGGCTCTCCATCAGAATTAGTGTAGGGGAAAATCCAACCAAACATTTTGANAATAAACTGAATCACAAAAACAATTGGAACGACAAACAAATAAATTATCCCCATGGCAACCCAACTTACCAATGTCGCAATAGGTGAAGAAACAGCACCCAAAACGTCTTTGGTAAAAGATGAAAAAACGATTCCTAACAAAACAACTATTCCCACCGTTAGGGCGGGAATCTTGAACCATCTGTAACTAACTACACCTATCTCAGAGGAAGGCTTCACTCGGCCGATGGCCAAACCGGGCAAACTTACAGCGAAAAATAGATACATCAGGAAAGACATCGATAAATCGGATGGATGAAAAATATCAATCGTAACTGTAAATGCCATGACTATAAATCCAACCCTAAAAGTTGAAGATAACGCTTCTAAAGGAAAGTCAGTAGATCCAATACGACCTCCTTTGACCCACATGAATACTCCCATACAAGCTGCTATAACAATAGATGTCCCGACTTTCCCTTCTTCATAAATCCATTCATCTAATCTCAATGTCCACAAAAAAGAGCGCGCTTCACCGGCAGGAACATTCGAAGATCCCACAAGGTAATAGCAGATAATAACTCCCAGCGACAGTTGAATAATGCCGGCAATAGAGAGTTTAAGATTCAAAGAATTTAGCAACTTCGACAAATAGAATGAAGTGACATATATTGCGAAACACGCTCCATATGTCAAAGGACTACGATCTAGGGACACCATCAATCCTAGCACTGCAAGAATCGAATATAACCATATCGTTTCTGTTAATGCTAGACATAGACCCACTATTTTAGATTGGTACGAATTCACCGTTTGACTCCAAACGACTAAAATGAGCGCCTAGCTCATATTTAAGAAAATTATCTTGTACATCGCAAATTTCATCAGAAACGTTGATTAGAACCACCTGACAACCGGATTCTTCAATCTGCCTTAAAGAATCTAATAAATCTTGATTAACAATAGAAGTGACTAGCACCACAGTAGATCCTAAAGGGAAGTTTTTGTACGTGTGGGTCAAATTTCTCGACATGGATCCAGAGGACATTGGTCCAATTGTGGCTAATGTTTCTAAAATGTCCCTTAATTGATCTTCGGACCTAGAGGTAGGTATTGTCATCGGTAAGTCTGATAGCACTGGAGTTCCATTGGAGAAAAAACCAAGATTAAATCCCTCCGAAGTGCAATAGCTCGCCAAGGATGCTGAAGCCGAAATAACCCGTTCTAAATTTTCAGCTGAGTACCCTTCCCAAATTTTCAATGATGTCTCAACCGAGACGGCCAAAATAACATTGTTCTTATTCGTAGATTCAAATGTCCTAACCATTAATTCTGATTTTTTTGCCGTGGATTTCCAGTCAATTGTCCTCAAGGGGTCTCCTTTTACGTAACCCCTTATACCTCTAGTCCACGATACATCTTGATACATGTTGAGACTGGTTATTTGTTCTCCCAATGGTCGAGATTCTGGTATCCCTATATCTGGCAGATTAAATACATGCGGATACACCAATATATAATCCCGGCTCGGTGTTGTTTTTTTACTTTCAAACAATCCAAAAATATCTCCGCCGTAAATATTCGCAGATCCCAATCGATAAAACCCTCTTTTATTAGGCCGGACAGAATATTCCCAAGTAGTTTTTTGATAGGCAGACACGGAAGTTGAATGCGTCATTGAAACAGCGTTAAAAGTAGAACTAGGTTTGAGTTCCGGACCAATAAGGTTCAAAGAGTCTGGTATATTATCAATAATATCTACCCTAGGTACAGGTATTGGCTTTTTGTTGTGTAACTCGATTAAAAAAGGAATCGTTTCTCCAATGAAAACTCTTCTTCGAGGTATCAACCTAATATACTCAACGTTTTCAAGAGAAACTTTGTTCCAAAACCAGGCAACAGATAATACTGTCAAACTCATGACAGACAATCCGAGAATCAGACCTTGGCCTGAGAATACGCCAATAATTACTAAAATAATAATTATGAAAATCCAAAAGTCATGCCAAAATTTTTTGATCATTTGGGAAGCCTATTTAGTTTCCATGGGAACAGGAACTTCAGACACTATTTCTTCCAATATATCTTTCGAATCAAATCCTCTTAATCTAGCATTGGAAGTGGGAATGATCCGATGAGATAACACTACATTAGTGAGACTTTTTACATCATCAGGTATGACATATCCTCTGCCCTGCAGCGCAGCTTTAGCCTGGCTGCATTTAAAAAGTCCTAGAGATCCTCTCGGACTGGCGCCAATAAGTAATTTTTCATTCTCTCGCGTCGATCTGACTATAGCAATAATATAATCGCGTATGTTTTCAGTGACTTTAACCGTTGATGAAAAATGCCCCAAATTTTCTATCGTTTCAGAATCGATAACCGGGTCCAAATTTTTTAGATCACCATCCTTATGAAATCTCAATATAATGTCGGTTTCCTCTTGCTCGGTAGGGTATCCTAAGGATATTTTCATTAAAAACCGATCCAGTTGGGCTTCTGGAAGTGGAAATGTACCTTCCATGTCCAGAGGATTTTGGGTCGCCATAACGATGAAAGGTGACGGCAAAATCCTTGTCTCCCCATCAACAGTCACTTGGAATTCCTGCATGGATTCAAGTAACGCAGATTGAGTCCGAGGGGTGGCTCGATTTATTTCGTCAGCCAATATTATTTGGTTAAATATCGGCCCACTTTGAAATTCAAATTCACTTGATTTTTGGTTAAACCAATTCACTCCCAACACATCTGAAGGCATTAAATCAGGGGTAAATTGAATTCTTCCGAAAGTGCAGTCCAACGAATCTGATACGGCCCTGGCAAGAGTTGTTTTACCTGAACCGGGTACATCCTCGATCAGTACATGACCTTTGCACAATAAAGAAATCAAGATTAGGTCGATTGATTCTGACTTACCAACAATAACCTTTTGAATATTATCTTTTATTTTTTCTACGACATTTTTAAATTCATTAACCGTAGTAACCAAACACGTCTCCTTTATTAAATATAGATACCTTTCTGACAGCTATTACAAGATGAAGCATGTTACTGCATACTCTAAATCGATTTATATACAACCTGGATTTAACTAGATAAACTTTTATTGAGATATACTTAGAGTTTGTTATTGTCCCATTGTTTTGATGCCCGGTGGTGTAGTGGTAGCACTAAGGACTTTGACTCCTTCGACCCAGGTTCGAATCCTGGCCGGGCAGCCATACTCTTATCTAACCGAAATTTAGGATAAATTCGATTGAGAGTGGTACGCATTTCGTTTTTCATACAAAATTCCCTTCTGAATTGGTAAATCAAAACCTCTGATAACAGACGATTTCAAAGATGACAGTAATTTGGGGTCTATTCGAATCAAAGATCTCGCAATACCTTGGACTACAGCATCTAGACCTTCATCGGGGTAAACCCGGTCAACAAGGCGCATCTTGATCGCCTCTTCCACACTGACTGATCTATTAGTCATAATCATTTCCATAGCTCTACTGTAGCCAATCAGATTACGCAATGTTTGAGTTCCTCCAGCTGCGGGTATCATCCCCAATGCCACCTCAGGCATCTTGAAAATTGAAGTGCTGCCGGCAACCCTAATGTCACATAGAGCCGCTATTTCAATGCCGGATCCGATAACATATCCATGAAGTTGAGCTATCGTAGGCTTTTTAAGAGACAAAAACAGGCCCCACAAATCTCTTTCCCACCTTACGAACCTAGAAACAACCTGAGAGGGAGTNGTTCCAAATTCAGTTAGATCTGCTCCAGCACAGAAGCCCCTCTTTCCGGCACCGCAAATAACGGCAACTCTGGATTCTTCATCATCCCTAAAAAGTTCCAAAACCCGAAAAAGTGCATCTCGCATATCAACATTAAAAGCGTTTATTTGTTCCGGTCTATTCAATGTTATTCTGGCTATTCCGCCTGAGGAGTTATATAANACGACTTCATCTTCTGAACCCTGAAATCTCTCCTTCAACATCATCATCGTCCTTCATATTTTGGTGTTTTCTTACTCAGAAAAGATCCGATTCCCTCTGCTCTATCGTAGGTACTTTGCAAAATGACATTGAGATCGGCTTCCAACCTCAATCCTTGTTCCAATGTCATGTCAGCCCCATCCAATATAGCCTCTTTTAGATAGCGTGCCGCAATCGGCCCATGATCAGCTATATTGCAACCCAACTCAATTGCTTGCTCTATCACATTTTCTGAAAAAAGATATTGCACAACACCAATTCCAAGGGCTTCTTCAGCCTCAAAAATTCTCCCCGTCAATAGTAAGTCCATAGCCCTACCTATTCCCGCTATTCGTGGCAATCTTTGGGTTCCCCCATCTATAGGGCTATAACCTTCTAACACATGCGACATTGAGAATGTGCTCTGGTTACTGGCGATCCTGATGTCACAGCATAAAAACAATTCGAGGACAGTAAGGTTCGCTCCAGATTCAACAACACCAATGGTGGGGAATTTAATGTCGGCTAGGAGATCACTTATTGAACAGGTCTCGCTATCTGCATATTTCATGCGGGGTTGTAGATTAATTCTGCTCATATCAAATAGAACAACCACAGTAGATTCTTCATCATTTAATTTTTCCAATGAATCTTGCAGTTTCCACGAAAGATCTAAATAGGAGACATCTTCCCTATCCGCTGATCTCAAGGTAATAAGCTGTACCTTACCCTCTTTGAACGATTGTAGTTCTAGCATCTACTTCTCATTTTTAAACAAGCTACCTTCTTTCATCAGGTTCGACAATTTCTTCTTCTTCTGTCAAAACACCATACCGATGTGGATTATTGAAATATATTATTAATTCTTTTACGCATGCTGCAATCGGGGGCCCCAACACTACACCCCATAAACCAGCTATTTCACTCCCAACCACAATAGCTACCAATATCATTAATGGGTGTAATTTCATAGCAATACTCTGCACTCGAGGCACTATTATTCCACCTTGGAAAAGTTGCACCCCGAGATATAAAAACAACACCCAAATGATCTTTTCAGGGGAGGTAGAAAGGACCACAATGATAGTTGGGATGATCGCAAGCCAAGCGCCGACTATAGGAACTAATTCAAAAACCCCTGCAACCGCACCTAAAAGAATCGCGTACTTTACGCCCATGAACATCAGACCAATAGAAATTAAAGCCCACACGACAGCAGCCAAAGTAAATTGAGCTCTGACATATGCACCAATAATTCGGTTTAAAATTCTAAGTACGTAAACAACATGGATTTGAATATCTGCGGGAAATATTTCAACAAAAGACTCCCTAACCACCTCACGATCTTTCAAAAAATAAAAGACGAATAGGGGCAATACAACAAGACCAACCACTAAGGTTAAAGCATGCACAGCAGCTAGAGCTGTTCGACCGATAATTCCTCTAAATGCTCCCAACAATATTTCTCCACCATTTTCGAGCGAGCGATCAATTTCAACTCTAATTTCTTCTGGGATGTTGGATGCATATTCCACATTCCAACTCTCCACGGTAGTTCTTGCGTCAGTAATGAGATTGGGTATGTCTGCAATTAGTTCACTGGATTGTTTAAACATCGGCGGAATTACTATAAGGAGACAGCCTGCTAGTATCAGGAAGAAACTTCCTGATACTAGAGTTATAGACAATGCTCTAGCTAATTTAGGTTTAGTGGTTTTAAGCGGAATAATTCTTTCAAAAAAAATAACAAATGGATTTAGTACATAAGTTAGTACTATACCCAAGACAAAAGGAAATAGA
This sequence comes from Chloroflexota bacterium, assembly GCA_002722155.1. Taxonomy (GTDB): domain Bacteria; phylum Chloroflexota; class Dehalococcoidia; order Lucifugimonadales; family UBA826; genus UBA11996. The sequence goes on along the minus strand of PBKS01000006.1, from coordinate 51,693 downwards.
GCTCCTCTCACAAGGTAAATTACAAAACAAACTACAACCGCAATAAAAACATAAAGCGATACTTTGGCCACCTTTTCAAGTGAAGCATTAAAATTATTCGGCTTTTGCATAGTGTTCAATCCGAATCATGAGTATCTGGCCAATTATGTTGCTTAAGGTTTTTTGACGCAAGGCCATCAAATTCCCAAGGGATCTATCTGATGGATTGAAAAAGCCTGAACCTACAAAACCGCCCAGGGGTACTAGGACGGTATTACTACTACTCTTCTATCTCTTCCATCGCCAGAACTTTCAGTATATACATCTGAATTCTCAGACAAAGCTACATGAACTAACCTTCTCTCTCTTGGTGACATAGGCTCTAGTTCAATAGACCTGCCCGTTTTGACGACTCTTTCTGCCACTCTATTTGCCAAGTTAGACAAGGATTGCTTTCGCCTTTCATCATAACCTTCCACATCGACAGTAAGGTTGGCCCTCTCCCCCGTCTGTCGTCCTACAATAAATCTAGTCAAAAATTGAAGTGATCTTAGAGTTTCACCTTTGCGCCCTATAATGAGCCCCGAGTCATCACCTTCTATCTCAAAAACTGGCCCTCCCGTCTCTTGGTTATCTGCCTCTTTGAGATTAACCACTACATCCACATCCATATGAGACACCAAGTTATTAAGAACTTCACTAGCTGAATCCAGGACATCAGATGTCCCATCTACCTTTGTCACTCTTACAGAAGCCAACTCACTACCAATTCCTAGAATTCCTGGCTTGCCTCTACTAATGACGTCTATTTCTACCTCTACGCGGTCTGCGTCTAGTTCTCTTAGAGCGATTTCTATCGCCTCTTCCACTGTCTTCGCTGTCATTTCTATTGACTTCATCTGTTTGTTCCTCCTCCAGTGCCGGCAGAGTTCCACCTGCGAGAGCCGCAGCTGGTTGCGGTGGCCGGTTACTGGCAAAATTAACTATATTTTTTATCGGATCCCATCCTGTTATAAAGCCCTGTATTACGATTCCTACGACATTGGACACCACCCAATACAAAGCCAAACCACTGGGGAACTGCATTGTAAAAAATCCAAACATAATTGGCATCATCCATAGCATCATCCTATTCGTGGAAGCCTGCCTATCGTCCATCGCAGGCATCGTGGTCATTTTTTGCATAAACCACATAGATACGCCCACCAAAATAGGAAACACAGGTAAAGGATCAGGATTGGCTAAATTGAGCCACATAAAATTGCTGTTTATCGGAACCACATCATGTACTAATGGAAGCCATTCATACAGATGTCCTGACAAATTTACTAAGCTTTCAGGAGTAGTAGGAACTGTTTGCAATATTGCTTGATATAAACCAATCCAAATAGGAAATTGAATGAACATTGGGCCAAGACATCCAATCGGATTAACTCCCTGGTCCTTGTACAACTTCATCGTCTCCTGGGATTGCCTCTTCTTATCACTCTTATATTTGTTTTGAATTTCCTTTATTTTTGGCTGTAGCGCGGTCATCGACTTCATTTGTTTGCTTTGCTTCACCGTCAACGGCATCATAGCTGCCCTGATAAGTACAGTGAAAAGTATTATTGCCAACCCGAAATTACTTATAGCCAGGCTATAGAGAACAAGTAAGCTGTTTATCATCGGTTGGATGATTACGCCATTCCATAAATGTGAGAATATTTCCAAATTAAAATCCTCTGTTTTAGTCTAACAATCTGGTGACCAATCGCTGGGTTGCGGATTTTTATCATCTTTTAATAGATTGGAAAAATATGGAGCATCCCATTTTTCGTCCGGATTTCCATTGGGCTTTACCACTATAGACCTAACAGAATGATCTCGAACACTAAAGTACACGTCCGAGCCCTCCGATGTGATTGACGACTCTATGCTTTCTCCAATATCGCAACTCCCCAAAAGCTCCCCTGAACCTGTTTCTACTATCCGTAGTTCTCCATCTGTAGAACCAACGACTAGCATATCCGAAACTATTGTGGGAGATCCTACAATTGCACCTTGTGTTTCTAGTTCCCATTCTTTTTTTCCTGAATTGACATCCAAAGCATATAGATTGCCATCTAGTGACGGTACATAAATCATATCCCCATTAATGACTGCTTTACCCCAATACCAATTAGAGGCCTTATCGAATGTCCAAATCTCTTCCCCGGTAAACAAATCAAACGCGTAGAAAACACCATCAAAAGAGCCTACATACACTGTATTTTTTTCAACAGTAGGGGTTGCAGCAATTGCACCTCCTGTTTTTGCTATCCACAAAAGCTCACCGGTATCTTTCTTTAGAGCATAAACACTGTGGTCTAGGGAAGTTATTATCAATGTCTCGCCAGAAATTACCGGGGTAGACCATATTTCACCTCCCACTTCAAATTCCCACTCATCATTGAAGGAAACTTGCTGGTTGGAAAATTCCAAGCTATAAGATCTTAAAATTCCGTCGGTTGCCCCAATAAAAAGTTTATTTTGATGGATCAATGGACCTCCGATTATCTCAAAGTCATCACTGACCACCTCAGTCTCCACGACCCTACCAGTATCCTTTGCCATTGCCTGTAGCTTCCCATCATAGACACCAACAAAGACAATCCCATTCGAAGCAGCCGGCATACCATATGCTGCCCTCTTGTCTTCCTCTTTTTCATTCACCCTTATTAGATCCGGCTTCCAAATATGCTTTCCAGTTTCCCTATCAAGGACCATTACATGGCCATCCATACTAGTGAGAATAAGGTGATCTCCGTCGACCAAAGTCCCAGACCAACCTTGAGCCATATTAATCCTTGTGCAACCCAAGGTAACAAGCAATAGCAATATTAGACAAAGAGCTAATCGTTTTTTTTCGCAAAATATATTCAACAACATCTAAACCTTCGTGATTATGTATACCTCAGCTACGGAACAGGATCATACCCTTCTGTCCCGAATGGCCTGCACCTTAATAATCTTTTAACCGCTATCAATGCACCTCTAATAAAACCATGTTTCTCCACTGCCAGATACGCATAATTTGAACATGTCGGCAAATGTCGGCATGATACAGGTACAAAAGCTGAAACATATCGTTTATAGAACCCTATGAGGTTCAAGGCAAAATACGCAGCAACACTGACTCTTGGCGGTTTCACTCTATTTCACATTTATTCAACTGGTAAAAGCTTGGCATTTTTCAAGAGTTTCAGCATAGAAGAAGATATTTCCTGGTAGTTCGCACTTAGGATCCCCTTTTTTGCAATAAAAACGATGTCTGCTCCATCGACTATCGGAATCGAATTAGCGGATTCCTTTAGCCTCCTTTTATATTTATTCCTTACTGTAGCCCTTCCAATTTTTTTCGAAACTATAAATCCCAAACGAGATCCGGAGCCCTCAGGTCGCCTTCTACTATCCATGGCGAGCACAACCAAATTGGAATCTGAGAATCCACGTCCATGCTTTTTAAGCAAATCAAACTCGGTAGACTTACGCAATCTCCGTTGTTTTCGCATGCGAAAGTTATGCCTCCGTATAATTCATAGAAGAATCATTAAATTTCCCGACCCCAACGTGCCTGAAGGCTAGCTCCGAGGAAGTTATACGGTTAGTTTATGTCGTCCCTTAAACATACGTCGTTTAAGAACATTTCTACCGGCCTTGGTACTCATACGAGACCTAAAGCCATGCACTCTCATGCGTCTTCTGTTTTTGGGTTGATAGGTTCTTTTAGGCATTGACTTTCCCTTAAATTGACCAATAAATTCTACTTATATCAATGGAACAGTGTCAATTTATTTAACAGGTATTTTCCTTCATTGAGGAAAGTCATTATTTCTCATTCACCATTAGAAAGGTCTCACCACATGTAGATTAACGTTCACATATTCCCCATATTGGCTACTAGAATCACAAAAAACTGGATAGGTCAACAATTGGCAATATCTCAAATTTGAATGTCCTTGAGCATTAGTAATCCCATCTTTACTGTGAGCTTGGGGATCGCTTAATTATAATTTGGGACTTCATTTTCGTTAATATCACATCATCAACCTACATTGCTCTGGTCAATTACTTTAGCTAAGTGTGAAAAATTCAAATTTTTCTGCTGGTTGATAGCCATCAATGGTCGTAATTTTCAAACCTTCATGTTCCGCCGCGGATTTGACTATAGTCTTGTTGAACAAATGAACAGAGTCTTCATTTAAAAATTTATCCAAAGGCATCCATAGACATTCGGCTATCTCTTCTTCTTGGATAGTTATATCGTTATCAAGAGGCGACAATCTAGCTACGAAGTAGATATCGGACTTACCATACCTGTAATCATGCCAGTGTCTAAAAAATGTAAGAGCCTCAAAGGCGGTAGAAATCCCAGTTTCTTCGAATACTTCTCTTACCGCCGCCTCTGCCAAATGTTCCCCGGGCAGCAAAGCTCCTCCCGGCAATTTATAACCTGGACCCCTGCCAGGAGCTCTATATTTTTCGGACACCACCAATAACTCGTCATTTTCGTTGATGACGACTCCCCCGATCCCTATGTAATGCGTAGCATAGGGAGGGACGAAGGCATTGTCTTCGATCTGAATGGTCATCATGGCGTATTCCTCTGTAACATGATGAAATACAAATCCTTGTTCCGATGCGATAGCTATAGCACTGAAGGAAGCTTTCGGAATCTCCAGCCAGGCTACCTTTAAGTTCTCTTCATGCCATCTCTTTATAGCACTCGATAAATCAGTTGCAAATTCCCCTGTCCTACTTGACACTGATTTTGGGTCAACAACTGCGCCTCCAAAAGGATTAACAGACCAAACTAATTCACTCATTTGTCCTCCAATTTTTAATCGAATAAAAGTAGATTCCCTCTCCCCAAGTTAACTATCAAGCGTAAAAATCCACGGTGTGGTTACTATATAATGCGTCAAACCTTACACGAAATGGGACCTAAAGATGAAATATATTATCCAGTCGGACAGAGTTATAAACGGTACCGGAATGAAGCCGATGAGGAATGGAGTTGTGGTCACTCAAGGAACGGAAATTGCAAAAGTCTGTACTTATGACCAACTAACTCAGGCTGATAAGGATAATGCAGAAATATTATCGATCCCTGGCGGATCTATTTTGCCTGGATTTATCGAAATGCATTCGCATATCCATTGCAGTTCAGAAACTGATGCCTACGAACATATAACAACTGAAAGCAACGAAACTTTCCTAATGAGAGGAACTCAGGCCGTTAGGTCTGCACTCTCCTCGGGAGTTACTACTATGAGGGACCTCGGGAGCCGAAATGAAGTTGTTTTCCCTTTGCGAGATGGAATAAAGCAGAGCATTATACCGGGACCAAGATTACTAGTCGCAGGAACTCCTATAACCACGACAGGCGGACATTGCAATATGTTTGGTACCGAGGCCAACACATCCTCAGATGTTATAAAAGCAATTAGACAACAATTTAAACTCGGAGCTGACTGCATAAAAATAATGTCTACTGGCGGCGGATTCACCCCTGGGACAAATGTCAGGGCCCCACAGTATTCAGCAAGCATCCTAAAGGACGCTGTCCAGGACGCAGAAAGGCTTGGACTCAATGTGGCCGCCCACTGTCACGCTACAGAAGGGGTCAAAAATTGTGTGGAAGCTGGCATACACAATCTCATCCATTGCTCTTGGCTATCGAGTGAACCATCGGAACTGTATGATTACGATCCTGAGGTGGCGGATAAAATAGCCGAGAAGAGGATCTACGTGGACCCAACTTTAGCTCTTTCTCACCTAAACCGCTTAAGAGGCCGAACAACTAAGCCTGACTCCGGCGCTATGAGGGATCCCGAAAAACGGTTCGAAATTCTGAGAGACATGTGGGATCGTGGAGTTAAATTCGTAACCGGTATGGATTCAGGCATGACCAATGCTCGCTTTGGTGATTTTGCATATATACCAGAGGTAATGGTGAACGACATGCATATTTCCCCTCTGGAGGCTATAACTTGCGCCACCAAAACCTCGGCAGAATGCTTAGGTATGGAAGATGAAATAGGAACTCTGGAGAAAGGAAAATCTGCAGATATTGTAGTGATAAATGGTGATCCCTCAGAAGATATAAGTACACTTCACAGCGTTAACACGATAATCTCGCAAGGTAAATTGGTTAAGTCACAAAACAACTTACTTATATAGCTGTAATATGACCGCCCTTCTCTTATACCGATGTTATCGGATTAATACTGGTGGCTTTCAGTATTAAATAAATGTCGTCCCCTTCCTCTAGCTCAAGACCAATGACGGAATGACCAGTCAAGGCAGTTATTAAACTAATCCCACCAATATCACAGTGCATAAAAGCATAGTTGGTTGAGTTGTTAATTTGAGAAACCGTCCCTTTTAATATATTTTTTGCACTTATTGCAACTGGAAAATTCTTACTAACAATAATATCGGATGCATTGATTGAAACATCTATGCTTTCCCCAATCTCCAACTCAAGTTTTGGAATGACAAGTCTAGCATCTCCTTTCCCGTCTCCGACTGACAACACTGAGAAATAGTCATCTAAATGTTCCACAACCGTGCCTTGAATAATATTTTCTAGGGACCCATAATCCACATAATTTGCGACCCTTAAGTTGTTTAGCAGCAATGCGGGATCACCTTCAGCCACTTTTTCGCCATTATTTATTACAATGATTGAATTGACCAGAGCCATCATTTCTGAAATGGAATGCGAAACATAGACCATATTTAAATCCAACCGTTCAGACACCTCTTTAAGTTTTTTCAAAATAAATCCTCGAAAAGGCAAATCCAAAGAAGCCAGTGGCTCATCCAGAAGTAGCAGTTCAGGAGAAGCTGCCAGACTTCTAACCAGGGCAACTCTTTGGCGTTCCCCACCAGAAAGGTTTAACACCCCTCTATCCATAATTTTTTCCAACCGAAACAAGTGGATCATCTCTCGTAAATCTACTGATCTTTTAGCTTCTGGAGTTAAGAGATATCCAAATTCCACGTTTTCCCTTACCGACAAATGAGGAAACAGTGCAGAATGTTGGTGTACGTATCCTACCCTACGTTTCTCCGCCGAAATATTGATATTATCCTGAGAAGAAAACAAAGTTTCCAAATTTAAAGATATACGACCATTATCTGGTTTCTCAAACCCAGCAACACAATTCAGTAAAGTCGATTTACCACTAGCGGAGGGGCCAAAAACTCCAGTTATTCCTTCCCTTATGGTGCCCTCTATTCGCAACTGAAAATCACCGAACGTTTTTTGGATGTCTATTTCAAGGGACATTAGAAATCACCTTTCTGATTTTCTAGAGCCTTTAATAATTAACCAATGGTGGACTATTAAAGTGGCTATGGCCAAGGCAGTAGAAACCATTATTAAACTCATGGCTTCACCATCCTTACCGAGTTGAACTTTACTATATATAGCTAAGGGAATCGTTTGGGTCCTACCCGGAATATTACCAGCGACCACTATCGTTGCCCCGAATTCCCCCATTGCTCTGACGAATCCAAGAAGAATTCCTGCCAGCAGACCGTTGTAACATAACGGCATTGTTACTTTAAAAAAAGTTCGAACCGGCCCGGCCCCTAATGAACGAGCCGCCCTTTCCAAAGTCGTATCAACGTTTTGCATAGCAACTATAATTGCCCTGACCATGAGAGGGAAAGATACAACTGAAGCTGCTATAGCGGAAGCGACCCAAGTAAAAACAATATCCGTACCAAACAAAAATTTGGACACGTGTCCGATCGACGATTCCCTTCCAATCAAAATGAGGAGAAAATATCCCGTCACCACTGGCGGTAATGCCAAAGGTAAGGAAATAAAGGATTCTAAAATCAATTTACCCCTAATCTCTTTTCTTCCTATTAGCCACCCAACATATATAGCTACAGGAATATTAATCGAAGTGGCTACCACGGCAACCTTCAGGGATAACAAAACCAAATCAAACAATATTCATTCACCTGAATCCATATGAATAGAAAATCTGATTAACTTCAGAAGATCTCAGAAAATCTACAAACTTTCTGGCCTTTAAGATGTTGATTCCATCACTTACGACTGCTGCTGGGTAGGAGATAGTGGGATACGAATCCGGTGGAATGATATCTTTGATTTGCAAATCAGGCTCAGCCAACCCATCGGTTAGATATACAATTGCAGCGTCTACATTTCCTGACTTCACATAGTTTAGAGCGGCTCTGACATCGCCCGATAAAATCAGTTTATCTTCAAGCAAAGGCCATAAACCTGTGTTGACCAAAAAATCTTCCGCATACACTCCTGCCGGAGCGAGATTCGGGTCCGCAATGGCAAGGGTATCCAAGCCTATTAAGCTAGAATGGTCTATCAATTCAAGATTTTGATCCTTGGTCACTAAAACCAAGCTGTTAGAAGTTATATTTGTAATGCCTTCTACTTTAGCTGATGCTTTACCTGATAAATAATCCATTGGAGGTTTTCCTGCGGATATAAAAACATCACCAGGAGACCCCTTTGACAATTCCACGGCCAGAGCCTGTGAACCGCCAAAATGGTATCGGATTTTTTCGCTATATTTCAATTCGTATTCAGTCTTCGCCTCATTCAGGACATCAGTTAAGCTAGCAGCGGCAAACACAACCAGATCTTTTTGATTCGGTTGGCAAGATAAGAAAAATGTGAGGATAAAGCCTACATTAATCCAAAAAATATTCTTATTCATTACTCNTAAATAAAACCCCCGAAAACCCCGGCTATTAATAGACTTATGACAGTCCCAAATATATCTTCAAAATTGCGAACTCTATCGCACTATGTTCTTATTGACCCAGGTTGTTTGATTAGGCGTCACGGTGCTATAATGATAGCCTAGTTAAAGAGTAGCAAATTGAAAGTGGGCCAGTCCCACTTTCTTTCGTATTAGAGGAAGAAATAAGGAGGTAGTTTAATATGAAAAGTGATTTTCTTATCGCTTTGACGCAATTAGCTGCCGAAAGAAATCTTCCAAGAGACAAAGTTATGGGTGCCATAGAAGCCGCTTTAGTGTCTGCCTTCAAAAAAGATAGTGTTACTGAAGGCCACAATATATCGGTCAGGTTAGACCCGGGTTCTGGCGACATAGAAGTTGACATAGTAAAAACGGTAGTCGAGACAGTCGAAGATCCTTTGCAGGAACTTACCCAAGAAGATGCTAGGTCGAACTACAACCCTAAAGCTGTCTTAGGGGACGTTATAAAAACTCAAAATATACCAAACAGTGCAGGCAGAATTGCAGCCCAAACAGCTAAACAAGTTGTATTACAAAGGCTGCGGGAGGCCGAAAGAGAAATTGTATTAGCGGAATATGAGGGCAGAGAAGGTGAGATCATAACGGTTACTATCCAAAGAATAGAACCTAACAAGATAATCGTCGACACTGGCCGGACCGAGGCAATATTGCCAGTAAGCCAACAGGTATCCTCAGAAAGGTATCGACAAGGATCAAAAATTAAAGTACTCCTTCAAGCGATCGACAAGGAATCTATTCGAGGGCCGGAACTGATCGTTTCCAGAACAGACGAAATCCTTCTGCGGCGCCTATTCGAACAAGAAGTACCTGAAATTTATAACGGTGCGGTTGAAATCGTCGGAATAGCTAGAGAAAGTGGGTCCCGAAGTAAAGTAGCTGTTAGGGCAAAGCAAGATGGAGTAGACCCCGTCGGATCCTGCGTAGGGTTAAGAGGGGTTAGAATTCAAAGTATAGTAAATGAGCTACAGGGCGAAAAAATCGATATCTTGGAGTGGAACAAAGATCCCAACAGGTATATCCAGAATGCTCTTAGCCCCTCTGAAGTACTAAGGGTAGACGTAAACCAAGATAACAGCACTGCTGTAGCAGTAGTGCCAAATCGGCACCTTTCCCTTGCTATAGGCAAGGAAGGGCAAAACGCTCGACTAGCTGCTAAGCTTTGTGGCTGGGCTGTGGACATTAAAAGTGATATGGACGTAGATCTTACCTCCTTTGATGAACCCGAATCAGTTGCAGAACCTGATAGCACGGAAAATGCACAAGAGTTACTTGAACCTGAAGATCTGTACGAACTTGTGGCAAGCAACATAATTTCAAGTCAAAACCCAATACTCACAGAAAACACTCACCTGGACTCGACTTCAGAACAAGAAGAAAAGCCTGACGAGTCATCTTCTGATAGTGAGCAGATAGTAACAGTGGGGATCCCAGAAGTGGAAGCACAGCAACCAGCTGTTGTAAGTAACGATGCGTTGTCGCCAGAGGAAGAATTACTACTGCTTGANCTAGAAGAGGAGGAAAGGCTAAGCAGAGAACAACCAGAAGAAACGGCTGCATCTATAGCCGAATTACCAGAAGATGTCTGGTCGGTTCACAGGTCTGGTTCTGGCTCATCCCAAGCCGGTGCGATTAGATTTGCTGAAGACATCGATGAATTAAGAGGGGGGGTTACCGGACGAAAAGATCGACGAAACTCAAGTAGAAATCAAACCAGTAAAAAAGGTCAAAACAATAGCAGAAAAAGACGGTAGAACCACCTTGATTACTCCGAAAAAATAGCCTCGGCATTATCAAAAAAAGCACGATCCTCAGTTAAACACCTATGAAGTGATTCTACAAAAATGGCCTAAAATGAGTAAGCGGTAACTACAGATAGGCAAATTGGATTCGCAAGAGTAAGAGTTACGCTGACTAAGAGGAAATGAATGAGTAGTCAAATAGATCAAATCAATAATGACGAAAATGCGGTTATCGATTTACCGTCCGCGATAATGGTCAGCGATTTAGCAGACCAATTGGATGTGGGAGCGGTAGAAGTCGTTAAAGCCCTGATGAGGGGCGGATACATGTTTTCCGTAAACGACGTTATAGAGCAGGAAATCGCCTCTGTAGTGTGCCAGCTATTTGGGTTTCAATCTACCTCACAGTCCGATTCAGAATCGACATCACAAACTAACTCTATCGTCATTGACAATTCCGATGAAGACCCAGGTGAATTATCAACAAGGCCCCCGATAGTAACAATATTAGGCCATGTTGACCATGGCAAAACGACACTCCTGGACAGCATACGGAAAACAAACGTAGTCGATGGTGAATCAGGGGGAATCACTCAGCACATAGCCGCTTACCAAATAAGCCATAATAATACCCCTATTACATTTTTAGATACACCAGGCCACGAAGCATTCACTGCAATGAGAGCAAGAGGAGCGCAAGTGACCGATATTGCGATACTTGTTGTCGCATCAGATGACGGTGTCATGCCACAGACGGTTGAAGCAATAGACCATGTAAGAGCTGCAGACGTCCCAATCATCGTTGCAATCACAAAAAAAGATCTACCGAATGCCGATTTAGACAAGGTACACAGACAACTTTCTGAAAGAGATCTGCTGATAGAGGATTGGGGTGGGGATATAATCGCAATACCGATATCTGGTATAACCGGTGAAGGTGTCCCAGAGTTACTTGAAAACATTCAACTAGTTGCCGAAATCAGCGAATTAAAGGCCAACCCGACCCGAAATGCAATAGGCGTAGTTGTGGAGGCTCGAAAAGACAAAAGCAAAGGTAATATCGCTACTATTCTTGTGCAAACAGGTACCTTGAACCAAGGTGACATCTTAGTCGTTGGAAAAACCTATGGAAAAATAAGAGCGATGTTCAACGATCAAGGTGACCGTATCAAGTCCGCCATCCCATCCACACCTGTGGAAGTTATGGGACTTAATGAAATACCTGAAGCTGGGTCTATTTTCACCGTTGCTGATAACGATCGCTCTGCCAAAATAATGGTTGACGAGTACCAGAAAAAATCCAGAGAAGAAACGACAAGACTTCAAGATGCGCACACCCGAAACATCCCCGGTGAACTCAGACAGGTCGACCTAATCATAAAAACAGATGTACAGGGAACGATCGAACCGGTCAAAACGGCCCTGGAAAATCTAAATACTGATGATAGCCGAGTGAATATAATCCACATAGCTAGTGGTGGCATAACTGAGCGTGATGTATTGCTGGCAGTGGCATCAGATGCAGTTGTTGTTGGATTCAGAACGCCTCCGGAAGGTGGTGCAGAATCATTGGCAAAGCAGGAAGGGGTGGAAATAAGGGGATATGATGTTATTTACCATCTAGTGGAAGATATTGANAAGGCCTTAGAAGGACTGCTTGAACCAAATTATGAGGACATTTACGTGGGAAGAGCCTCTGTGAGAGCTGTATTCAACGTCGGGAGACGAATCAAAGTTGCGGGCATATTTGTAAACGACGGAAAAATAACACGAGAATCAAAAATACGTGTTTTAAGAGAAGGGGCAGAAATATTTATGGGACCTGTTTCTAGCCTAAAACATTTTAAAGATGATGTACGAGAAGTGGCGAATGGATTTGAAGGCGGAGTCAGCGTGGATGGTTTTAATGAATTTGAAGAAGATGACGTGCTAGAAGCATATAACACGGAGACGATTTAAGGGTATTCAGCTGCAGCCATGTACGACCGAATCGACAGTATTAACTCGCTACTCAAGCGGGAAATAAGTCGAGTTATATCACTGGACGTAAAAGACCACCGTTTAGGGCAGCTCGTATCGATAACATCCGTATCCACATCGCGAGATCTTCAAAATGCCACTGCCCATGTAACAGTACTTGGTGACAGTAAAGTAAAAAAAGATACAATTCACGGACTCAATTCTGCCTCTAAATTCATCCAGAGGATTCTAAGAAAAGAGCTAAATATAAAGCACATACCCAGTATACGCTTCGTAATAGATGACTCACTAGATGAAGCTGACAAAATTTTAAAGCTTTTAAATTCAGCATCTACTGACGGTCCTAAATCATAGTTTTGCCAAATGGCTGAATCTCTAAACGGAATAATAAATGTCCACAAACCACCTGGAATAACCTCCATGGACATAATCCGCCGCATCAGAAAAGCGGCAGGACTGAGACGGGTCGGGCATAGCGGTACTTTGGACCCCCTAGCAAGTGGGGTCATGGTGGTAGCACTCGGGCCAGCAACAAGATTATTGGAATATATTACCGACGCCGACAAGACATACAACGCTACAATTGAATTAGGCAAGTCTACCGACACTTACGATGGAGAGGGAATGGTCACCGATGTAGTACCAGACCTATCTGTAAATGAATTTGATATCCAATCATCCATTGAGGCATTGAAAGGCTCTCAATCACAAATACCCCCGATGCACAGCGCCATCAAAGTAAAAGGGGTAAGATTATACGAACTGGCAAGGAAAGGTATTTCAATAGATCGTAGCCCAAGGTCAGTTGTTTTATATGACGCATCAATATCAAATTTTGAATTGCCTGACATTAAGCTCGATATTAAATGTAGTAAGGGCTTCTATGTGCGAACATTTGCCAACGATCTAGGAATTCACTTAGGAACCGGAGCCTACCTCAAAAAATTAGTCAGAACCTCCATAGGAGACTTTAAAATAATAGATTCTTCATGCCTAGATTTAGTGGAAGAAGAATTAACAAACCACCGGTGGAAGACAGTGGTTCAAAATATGGAAACAGCTCTAGATCCTATCCAAAAATTACATTTAACTGCTGATGAAACAGCAAAAGTGCAAAACGGAATATCTATACCTGTTGAACCTCATATTAATGTAGAAACAATGCAACCAATTTCAATGGCTCTACGGAGNGATGGAAGCATGCTAGCTATCATGAGATTAAATGAAGAAGAATCAATATGGCATCCTGAAAAGGTATTCCACGATCAGACGCAAAATATTAATTGACGATAACCATTACTAATATATATAATTTTTGTTTGTGAAGGTGATAAATTGAACAGTTTTGCAATAGTACAAACAGGCGGAAAGCAATATAGAGTCCATGAAGGAGATACAATCCGCGTGGAATCGATAGAGGGCGACGAAGGCGATACCGTAACCTTGAAATCGGTAAAGCTCGTTTCCTTAAATGGTGAAACTTCTGTTGGAACCCCAGAAGTAGAAGGAGCCGAAGTGCAGGCGGAAGTTGTCAACAAAGGCAAGGGGAAGAAGATAGTAGTATTTAAATATAAGGCGAAAACCCGTTACAGACGTAAAAATGGGCATCGTCAAAACTTTACAGACCTGCGAATAACCGATATATCCCTCGGTGAATCACCAAACTAGGAGAAATACCCATGGCCCATAAGAAAGGTGGCGGAAGCACTCGAAATGGAAGAGACAGTAAAGCCAAAAGACTTGGTGTAAAACGGTATGATACCGAAGTGGTCACAGCAGGATCCATACTAGTGAGGCAACGAGGTACCAAGATACACCCTGGGAATAATGTGGGACTTGGTAAAGACCACACTTTGTTTTCACTAATTGACGGTTCGGTAAAATTTGAATTTTTTCCAAATGGAAAAAAACATGCTAGTGTCTACCCAGTCTAGGAAACAATTGCAATGAAGTCGGAAATACATCCAGAATACTACACTGAAGCTACTGTAACATGTTCGTGTGGCTCAACTTTCATTACTGGGGCCACTCAGCCAGAGTTACGGGTAGAGATATGTTCATCATGTCATCCATTTTTTACCGGGGAGCAAAGAATCGTTGACACAGAAGGAAGAGTTGAAAGACTAAGACGTAGGTACAACTTGCAATGAGAGGCTCTTCTTGATTAGCAAAAGGGTGAGATATATCTCACCCTTTTTTTTTGGCGTAGGGCAATCAGCACCTCGATATGGTGGTCAAGCTGTTATTGAGGGAATAATGATAAGAGGCCAAAACAACGTTGCAATTGCTGTCAGGGCCCCCTCAGGTAATATAGTGACCAGAGTCAAAAAAATAAATTCTTTATTCACTGGCAAATTACGATCCATTCCAATAATAAGAGGTATTATTGCCTTGGCAGAAACACTATCTCTTGGTATGGAAGCCCTAAACTACTCTTCACAAGTTGCTAATGAAGAAGAAGACACCCCTCCAGGAAAATTCTCATCAGCAATCATGATTTTGATTTCATTGAGTATAGCCATTGGGCTGTTTTTCATTTTGCCATTGGTAGTAAGTAAACCATTTGAAGGATTATTGGGATCTGATGTCGTAAGCAACGTAGCTGAAGGGATAATTCGACTTGCTGTGTTCCTTATATATGTAACTGTGATTAGCCTAATGCCAGATATTCGTAGAGTTTACATGTACCATGGGGCGGAGCATATGGCAGTTCACGCTCAAGAAAAAGGCGATCCTTTAACTATCCAGGAAATACGAAAATACCCCACAGCACATCCAAGATGTGGTACAGCTTTCCTCCTAACTATCATGGTAATAGCCATAATAGTATTCACTTTAATACCCAGAGAACCTTTATGGTTGGTTGTTGGATCTAGGATTGTGCTGATTCCACTTATAGCAAGTTTAAGTTATGAATTTATACGGTTCAACAGTAAGCATGAGACAAATAAATTTGTCTCCAAAATGTCAGTACCCAATTTACTTTTGCAATCATTAACCACAAAAATACCTGATGATGACCAGATTGAAGTAGCCATAAATGCCATGGAATCAGCAATACAGGCGGACAGCCAGATAGACTAACAGCTACCTGCCAGAGTCTCGCCTTTGGGACAACTCATGAACCACCTCTTGCAAGGTCACTTCGTTAGCTGACATCAACAAAAATACGTGATACATCAAGTCAGAAATTTCTGATGACAATTCTTGTTTTTGGCCTAACACTCCTGCAATAGCCGTCTCACCTGCTTCCTCTACAACCTTTTGGGCTATTCGCGGAATCCCATCATTGAGTAATTTGTTAGTGTAACTACCATCTTTCGGATTTTTTTTACGATCCTCAATAATAGAAAAAAGATCTTTGAAAAGGTCTTTATATTCAACTAATTCGTCAAATTCGCATTGGTCAATATCCGATAAAACCGTATTAAAACAGGTCCGCTCCCCGGTATGACAAGCAGGGCCCTTTGGATCAACTTCTAAAAGAATTGTGTCTCCATCACAATCACTTTTTATAGATTTGACCACAAGAAAGTTTCCTGACGTCTCCCCTTTGTGCCATAGTTCCTGCCGGCTCCTGCTATAAAACCAGGCTTCCTTGGTTTCCAATGTCCGGGTAATCGATTCTTTATTCATGTAGGCAACCATAAGAAGTTCATGAGTCTCATGGTCCTGAACAACAGCAGGAATTAAACCTTTTTCGCCAAAACGTATAACGGTCATCTAGATCACCTTATATTTCTTGATACATTTCATTTATTTTCCCAGTGGCCTTATAGCAATATTTTGATTTGCCAAATAAGTTTTAGCATCCCCAATTGAAAAGGTACCAAAATGAAAAATACTTGCAGCCAATACTGCGTCTGCCTTGCCCACTTCTATGGCTTGTTGGAGATGCTCCAAACTACCTGCCCCACCGCTTGCTATTACCGGTATGGATACTGAGCTACTCACTAAGCTTAGGAGTTCCAAATCATATCCAGATTCATGGCCATCTGAATCCATACTGGTTAAAAGTATTTCTCCTGCACCCAATTCAGCCACTTTTTGTGCCCACTTAACAGCGTCAACCCCAGCCGGGCTCCTACCCCCATGTGTATAGACTACCCATCCAGTATTTAAATCGACTTTTAATTCTTCCCAACCGGTCACATTTTGTTCTTGCAGTGACATATATATGTCACTATTTCTTTTTGCATCTATGGCTACCACAATGCATTGCGAACCGAAAAATTCGGATGCCTCTTTTATAACATTAGGATCCTGCAAAGCAGCAGTGTTTAGGGATACTTTATCCGCCCCAGCTTCCAACATTTTTCTAACATCGGCAATCTGTCTGATCCCACCACCTACAGTCAAAGGAATAAAAACCTCCGCCGATACATCACGAACTACATCCACCATTGTGTCCCTATTATCCGATGAAGCAGTTATATCAAGAAACACCAGCTCATCCGCCCCTTCCTTATCATAAAATCTAGCTAGTTCCGCCGGATCCCCGGCATCCCTCAAATTTACAAAACTGACACCTTTCACGACTCTTCCGTTATCAACATCTAGACAAGGAATAATCCTTTTTGTAAGCATACCAATTCCCTAAGAATTACTTAGAAAAGATCATCATATAGGCCATATCTGAAAGATCATGCCTAATATAAAATTTAAAGCCAACTTTTTCTATTTTTCCTCTTAATACATCCGGAGCCACTTTTTGTTTATTTGCAGGGCCGTATTCCTCAAAAGCAGGCTGCCATTCGATAACTGCCAACCACCCTCCCTTCGTCATGCATCTATTAACATCCTTAAATGTCTGCTGTGGCTTACTAAATAACTGAAATGGAAAAACTGCCATTGCACCGTCCAGCATTTCATCTTTAAGAGGTAATGTTGGTTCTTCTGAAATATGACTTGTCTTCACATTAGTTAGTCTGGCCTTTCTCAATTCTCGTCTGGTAATTGTGAGATTTTTTTTGACCGGATCAAGCGCGATTACATTACCCCTGTAAACTAATTTCCCAAGAGGAACAGAGAGTGCTCCTTCTCCGCAACCAATATCCGCTACCTGATGGTAAGGCATAGCTGGTAGAAGAGAGGTTATGTGGTATATATCGAGTCTTTTAGCTGCCGAGAAAGAATCTTTGTTCAATTTTGATGGCATATATAGCACCAATTTTTTGATTTTTGAATTATTTTAACTCATCAATTGCTTGTCGTAGTTGGATATCACCAGTGTACAGGGCTCTACCAACTACAGTCGCTTCGACACCAGCGAATGATAAGCGTTTAAGTTGAGAAATAGCCGCTATCCCACCAGCGGCTATTATTTTCATTTTGGTTGAAGCCGCAACACTTTCAACACCTTCATAATTTGGTTCAGTCAAAGTGCCGTCCTTCAATATGTCTGTGTACATACACCTTTTTACGCCTAGAGACTCTATATTTTTCACAACTGTCTCTACCGTCGTATTGCTTTCCCTAGTCCATCCATCCAATGCAACTATTCCATCTCTTGCATCCACGCTCACGATTAAAGATTCGGCACCAAAAGATTCCAATATCCGTTCCAATTGGTCAATGTGTTCTACAGCGGACGTTCCCATAATAACGCGGGAAACCCCAGCATCGATATAACGAGCCGCTGTCTCATAATCTCGAATACCACCACCCACCTGAATTCTGGCAGCAGAATTAGCGCACATTTTTGATACAACCTCGATATTTACAGCGGAACCTTCTCTTGCTCCATCGAGGTCAATGACATGCAAGTATTCTGCACCTCCGTCTTCCCATTTCATTGCGATTTCCATAGGGTCATCAGCAAATATCGTCTCTTTAGAATAGTCTCCTTGAAGTAATCTGACGCATCGACCCGCCCTAATATCAATAGCTGGTATTATCTCCATCACGGTAAATCATCCATAGACATCTTAGTGAATTGAACAAAATTTTCGTATATTTTTAATCCGGTAGTCCCACTTTTCTCAGGGTGAAATTGAACCGCTACTACATTCTCATAAGCCACTGCACTACAAAATTCGATTCCATATATGGTAGTAGCAGCAATCATATCTTTGTCAGTAGGCTGTGCGAAATAACTGTGTACAAAATAAAAATGGGAATTATTGGGCACTCCTGAAAGTACCGGATGGTCCGATATTATATTAACCTCATTCCAGCCCATGTGAGGAATCTTGTTACCTTTAGGAAACCTCCTCACAGTGCCCGGGATCAAACCCAAACATTCTTCATCTCCTTCTTCAGAATGTTGCAAGAGCAGTTGTAATCCCAAACAAACTCCCAGAAATGGTTTTTCGTTTGCGATTAATTGCAATATGAGCTGATCCAAGAAATGAGAACGCAAATTGAGCATTGAGCTGTCACAGGCACCTTGACCAGGAAACACAACCCCATCGCACGATTCTATTACCTCGGGAATAGAAGAGACTACAGCCTCAGCCCCACTTTTTGTTAGAGCCTTCTCTACACTCCTTATATTTCCGGCCTGGTAATCAATAATCGCTATTTTGGGCTTTACAGCTGTGACATCATTCATTAATTTTTTGACCCGTTATCAGTTCATCAGGCAAAGCCCTATCTTCATATCTCGCCAACATAAACAAAAGATCTGAGAGTCTATTTATGTAGGGCAAAATCTCTTTATTGACAAGTTGCCCTAGTTCTTGCAAATCCAATATTCTTCTTTCAGCCTCACGTAATGTAGTTCTTGCCAAATCTAAAATTGCAGAACCAGGAGAGGCACCAGGTAAAATAAAGCTTGGTGGCAAATTTACTTCTTCATCCAATTCATCAAGTTTATTTTCTAACTCAGTCACCATTTCGGGGATGATAACCCTATAAGATTTCTTCATGGTATCGTAATTTTCAGATAAAGTGGCAAGTTCAGCCCCAACGGTAAACAGCTGGTTTTGAATATCAAGTATTACCGTTTTTACTTTTTCGTCCCTACAGAATGCCCGAGCCACTCCCATAGCTGAAACGACATGATCCACCGCGCCGTATGCCTCGCATCTTGGATCATTTTTGGGCACCCTACCACCAAAAAACAATCCCGTATATCCCTCATCACCTGTCCTGGTATATATTTTCAAATCATAAATTCCTATCGTTTAAGATACTAATAAGTCTGCAGGAATATAATATCCGTCGAGGCACCCTTCAGTAAATGACAATATCGCATGCCATCAGGAAGTTAGGAAGGTATGATTCAGCATATGCATTTTTATATTAAAAACCGATACTGAATACTCTTCTATCCCGTTAGAGGTGCACCACCGCAAAAAACTACGTAGTCGATCAGTTCCGTGACAGTCGGATTGTCCCCGCAAAGAGGACAATCTGGATTCCTTCTAAGTTTGACTGTTCTAAATTCCATACTTAAAGCATCCACAAGTAAAAGACGCCCACTCAGTGAATCCCCTTGTCCTAGGATTAATTTCACCACTTCAGTCGCCTGAATAGTTCCGATCATGCCTGGCAACATACCCAGTACACCTGCCTCAGCACAACTCGGGACTTCTCCAGGAGGTGGAGGCGTAGGAAATAGGCATCGATAGCATCCATTACCAGGTAAATAAGTTGTAGCTTGACCATCAAATAACAAAATACTACCGTCCACTAAGGGTTTTCCAGATAGAAAAGCAGCATCATTGACCAGATATCTAGTGGGGAAATTGTCAGCGCCGTTAACAATGATGTCGTAATCCTTCATAATTTCCATTGCATTATGAGAAGTAATAGGTTCTTCATGAATTTTGACATTGGTATCAGGGTTATAAGCTTTCAGGGTCTCCACAGCAGACTCGACTTTGGGTCTCCCAATATCATCATTAAAATGTAGTATTTGCCTCTGCAAATTAGTGACATCTACATCATCGAAATCCACCAACCCTACTGTTCCTACTCCTGCTAATGTCAAATATATTGATATGGGCGAACCCAAACCACCAGCGCCTACCATTAGCACTTTCGCATCGATCAATTTTCTCTGCCCTACACTACCCACTTGGGGCATTATTATGTGACGACTGTACCTATTGACTTGATATGGGGTTAACGCTAATGACGGTGTTTCTGTTGCCACGTTTTTCCTCCGGTAATACTAAGTAAATGAAAAGCCCCGCTACCAAGCGCTTAAAAGCTTTGGGCGGGGCTCTATATATACCTGCAGCCTAGTTTTACAGCGTTGACAGCCTTGATGCTAGTTTCTACAGGAACAGGTTAATTTCAATACCTTTTTATACATAATATTCATCACTTAGGGAATTATAGCATCAGCAAATTTAGGCATCAACAAAGCAAAACCTGCAAAACATATCTTCTGCATAAATATTTTCGGTCCATTGAGGAGCCTAGACGATGGTATAATTGTCGACAATCCATAACTTTCTTATATTAGCCACACGGCAGGAATCTAGTGACTGATTCAAACATCGCTCTATTGATAGATTACGAGAATGTAGGTATTGATTCCCTACAATACTTAGTCGAGCAAATATCAGGTATGGGTCGGATAATAGTGAAAAGGGCTTATGCTGATTGGTCTTCAGAAAGAAAGGGACAGGAAAGGTTAATTGAACTCGGAGTGGAAGCCGTACATAACTACAGAACCCCCAGATCTGGAAAAAATTCCTGCGACATTAAGCTAACCATCGATGCAGTAGAACTGCTACACAGCGCTCAAGTGGATACTTTTGTAATAGTATCTTCAGACAGCGATTTTGTACCCCTTGTTAATCATCTACGAGGCTCGGGAAAAAGCGTGGTCGGTGCAGGAAGAAAAGCTGTCACCTCGACTACCATGGTTAAATCATGTGACAGATATATATTTTTGGACCCTCAAACTATAGGGATACAAAAATCAGGTTCACTATCAAAAACCAATACTACTAGAAGAACCACCCCTTATAGGGACAGAAGGCAATCAACGTCAAACCAAGACAAACAAGATAACGAAAAATCTGTATCCCAACTCCTTATAAAAGCCATCGAAGCAACTGTGGGTGACGACGGAAGTTCCCTGGGAACCAAATTGGCTCAAACGATGACACGTATTGACCCAGGATTTGACTACAAAGAATTGGGATTTAGGTCTTTTAGGGATTTCTTGACATCAAGGAGAGAAATAGAGGTCACAGTCAGAGAAGGCACAGATTTCACAGTATCCATAAAAAATAGCGAGCCACGTTCCCTAAATGGGCAGGATAATATGGAACCTGCTAAAAAGCCTTCGGTAAGCCCACGAATTATTAGCTTTGACAAAGAATCTTCGGACCATAATTCTAATGATTTGCCCGATAACTGGGAAGAGAAAGTTGATATTGCTTGGAAAAGCAAAGAAAAAGATCAACTTTCTGGTCAA
This sequence comes from Chloroflexota bacterium, assembly GCA_002722155.1. GTDB lineage: Bacteria > Chloroflexota > Dehalococcoidia > Lucifugimonadales > UBA826 > UBA11996. The sequence continues at coordinate 29,806 of PBKS01000006.1, read as the reverse complement.
GCAGCCGCCAATCAGGCAGCAAAAATCATGGGGTTCCAAAGGTTGAGAGATTCCTTATACCCTACTATCGACAAACTACTTGATGCAAGTAATCTCCTAAGAGGAAATTGGGCCAGAAACAAGAATTACGTTACACGCAAAAAGTAACAGGAACCATGCTAGCATCATGCTTATCGCCATTGATATTGGTAATACCAACATAACCATAGGATTATTTCGGGACTCCGAACTGGTGTCCACGTGGAGATTCTCAACCGACACTAGAAAGACCTCAGACGAATACGGTCTGCTATTGGAACAGGTTATGGATTCTAACAACTTAAACGCTGAGAAAATCGACTCAGCTGCGATATGCAGTGTTGTTCCACCATTAACTCCTACATTCGAATCATTGTGCAAAAGATACCTAGACGTGCAACCTTTAACCGTCGTGGCAGGAACCAAAACTGGCATAAAAATCTTATACGACAGTCCCAGAGATGTAGGTGCTGATCGAATAGTTGATGCGGCAGCAGCACTTCATATATATGGTGGACCGTGCATCGTAGTCGATCTCGGAACAGCCACGGTTTTCGACGCTGTAAATGAGCGAGCCGAATATCTTGGCGGTGCAATAGCTCCTGGAATGACTGTATCGGCAGACTCCCTATATAGGGCAACTTCACAGCTTAGAAGGGTAGAACTGAATGCTCCAGAAAAAGCGATCGGAAGGAATACAACCCACTCAATACAATCGGGCTTAGTCTTCGGGTACTCTGAACTGATAAAAGGTATGATAACTAGGTTCAGAAAAGAAATTGGTTCTGATGCAATTGTCATTGCGACTGGAGGGCAGGCTGAAATAGTCAAATATCAAGTTGGTGAATTTGACTATATTGATCCTGACCTGACTCTGAAAGGTCTACAAATAGTGCATTCTCTCAACATCAACGAAGGGTAATGAGATGCCATCTCCAATCCAAAACAAAAATATCGTACTAGGCGTAACAGGTAGTATTGCATGCTATAAAGCAGCTGACCTGGCTAGTAAATTGGTTCAATCTGGCGCCCTTGTAGACACTATTTTGACAGAAGCTGCAACTGAATTCGTATCAGATTTAACTTTCAAAAGCCTAACGCACAGAGAGGTATATACAAGTTTATATTCTCAGGATTCAAATCTATCTATAAACCATGTAGCTCTGGCTGAATCAGCTGATCTTATTATCGTGGCACCTGCCACGGCCAATACCATTGCTAAGATCGCTAATGGAATATCAAACGATGTTTTAACAACTACTATTTTGGCTACCACAGCACCAATCATAATAGCTCCAGCAATGGACGCCAACATGTTTGATAACCCGGCCACTGAGGCCAATGTAACAACTCTTATTGGCAGAGGATTTTTCATAGCAGGTCCAGCTGAAGGAAGGCTAGCCTCAGGCCTCATGGGAAAAGGTAGAATGATTGAACCTTTTGACATAATGGGTGCTGCAAATATGCTGTTAGGCAAGGATGGCGACTTGTCAGGCAAGAAAATTGTAGTCAGTGCTGGCGGAACAGAAGAAGCAATAGATCCTGTAAGGAATATAACAAACCGCTCGTCTGGAAAAATGGGCTATGCCATAGCAGAAGCAGCGAGGGATCGNGGTGCTATGGTAAGCCTGGTTGCTGCNCCTAACCACTTGGCCAAGCCTATTGGTATATCAGTTACAAACATACAGAGTGCAGAAGATATGAAAAAGGCGATCGAAGATGAATGCCTTGAAGCAGACGCCTTGATTATGGCAGCGGCGGTAGCTGACTGGAGACCCTTGAAAAAATTGGATTCCAAAGCAAAAAAGGATANATCAGATCATTGGTCGTTAGAACTTGTCAAAAACCCGGACATAGTAGCGGGTATAAATTCCAGTAAACTAATAAAAGTTGGTTTCGCAGCAGAAAGTGAGAACCTTGTAGAAAACAGTAAAACAAAGATTGAATCAAAAAACCTAGATTTTATTGTAGCCAACGACATCACTGCAGCTCATAGTGGCTTTTCTGTTGACACAAATAAGGTGACCATCATACACGCAGACGGCACTACAGAAGCTCTTCCGCTTATGTCTAAATATGACGTCGCCCACTCCATCCTAGATCGAGTGAAATCTGGGTTCTGATCATATATAGGAAGCAGCACTAAAAATGACTACCAAGATAGCAGTCATCTCTGACACTCATTGTCACAAATGGGAAGAAATCCACCCAAAGATGAGGGGCATCATTGCTGAATGTGATATAGCGATCCATTGTGGAGACATAGTGCGACAACCGGTAGTGGATGGTTTCTTAGAATCCGCGAAAAGGGGCATCATAGTACATGGAAATTCGGATCCCGTAGATTTACGGGAGACTCTTCCATACATAGAAGTCATTGAAGTTGAGCAAGTGAAAATAGGCATTACGCATCCGGCTTGGGGAGGCCCTGAATTTCCACCGGCAGAGTTATTCAAAGACTTTGATGAAGATTTAGATATCATTCTGTTTGGACATACTCACGAACCATTAAAAGAAGAAATTAGTGGGACATTATTTATTAACCCAGGGCAAGGGTATAAGTCATTTATGGTAGACGGAACAATGGCGGTAATAACCATTGATAGTGGCGTCGTTGAAGCGGAGATTTTGGTTATAGAACCAGGTCGCTAGTCAAACTTAATTGTTTTTTTGAAGAAAGTAGTTCCAAGTGTCTATCGCAAGCGGATGAACAACACCGTTTTTATCCAAAATAGAGCCTATTCTGAATTTCAAATATTCCAAAATCGCTGTATCCAAATTGGCCTCCATTCTGGAAACCACTAATTCCAATTCTGGATTCCGTTGGACTTTATCTGGCTCCAACTTATCTGCTATAAATACTATCTTCTCTATATCCGTCATCTCAGGATGACCAGTTGTATGATATCTAACGGAATTTATTACTTCTTTATCCTGACAATTCAAATCTGACTCTAACCAGCGGGCTGCCAAAGGCCCGTGAAGCAAAACAGGGGACTTATACTCATAGCTATTAATTGGAATTTTGCTCGATTGAGACTCAACTAGTAATTTAGATTCTGTTAAATGTCTAGCCAAATCATGCGCAATAGCTCCCATGGAGCATTTCCGAACGTTGACACCATGAATCTGGGCAAGCCTCTCTGCCAAGATGCGTGTACGCTCAATATGACCAATTAATGAATCTGGGAGCTCTGCTACTCGAGATTCTATGTGCTTGTACACCCTTTCAAAACTTGAATCCAAATTTCTCAACCAATACCTGATAAGTTATCGCCACCTATAAGGTGCAAATGTAAATGGGGCACCTGTTGCCCTGAATCTTCTTTCTGATTTATGGTTAATCTGTATCCACTATCAGAAATTCCCTCTGAAATTGCAAATTTTCTTGCAACCTTGAACATCGAAGTAATCACTCTAAACTCTTTGTCTGAAAAAGCTTCTATATAGGTCATATGTTCAACCGGAATCACTAACAGATGTGTGGGGGCAACAGGGTTTATGTCCTTTATGACGAAACAATCATCATCTTTATACAAGATTGTAGTTGGTATTTTGCCCTGGAATAAATTACAAAAAAGACAGTCGTCCATCCTATCTAATCCAACGCAGCAATCGCTTCGATCTCAATGAGAAATTCGGGACGAACCAAGCCACTAATGAAAACCGTACTACTTGCAGGACCATTTTCTGGGAATATTTCAAGCCTCGCTTTTGCATAATCGGGATAATCCCTTGATTTAACAATGAAAGCGGTTATTTTTACTAAATCATCAAAGGTCGCCCCAGCTGATTGCAAAACAGTTTCTATATTGGAAAAACACTGTTTAGCTTGTAAATAACAATCAGTCGATCCGACAAGGTCCCCTCCAGAATTAACAGAAACTTGACCTGACACGAATAGGAAATTGCCAGATTGAGTAATGGGAGAAAACCCGGATGGTTTGTTTGAAGAATTTGGGGAAAAAGTTTCTCTTGGCATTTTTCTTCAACCTGATATTAACTAGGGTAGTTGCATCACTTCTATACGAACGTCATCAGGGGCCTGGATGAAACCAATAATGAGTCCAGTAGGAGTTTTCGTTGGGCCATCCAATATTTTGGCACCCAGACCTTCCAACCTTTTAAATTCAGCATCTATATCATCGACTTCTATACCAAAATGTTCTAATCCCCAGTGAGCCGAAGCGTCTCCTCCTCCCATAGTTTCTCCTGTCCTATCACTAGATATGTTTACCGCTATGCCGTCTTTAGTTCGACATCTAATAAACCTATCTCCTTGAGGTCGAGGATTTTCATCATTAAGTATTTCAAATTCAAAGGCTTTGACATACCAATCTGCTGTCGCACCGGGGTCCGGAGCTTTTAAATGAACATGGTTAAATGAATACGACATTAGATACCTCCATTTGCAGGGCAGGTTAAATTAGGCTGCAAACTCTGTCAATATTCTTTACCTTACATGGAGGCAGTTTTAACAGCATTGGCAAATGAAAGTATTTTCTGAGGGTCCTTAACCCCTTCGGTCTCCACTCCGGTGGAGACGTCTACTGCCCACGGATGTGAAATTCTTATAGCATCATTCACATTTTCCGGATTTAGTCCACCAGCCAATAAAAATTTTTCGTTCAAATTAAATTCAGAAATCAGCTCCCAATCAAAACTCAAACCCGTACCTCCTAAACTACCCTTCTCATAATTATCCAATAATGGCAGACAGCCAGATCGATATATTTTTTCTAATTCTGAATTAATTGTTTTACTGGTATTCGAGACTCCGATCTTGACCTGCTTAATTACGTCAACGGCTACTTTGTTCCAATATGATTCAGGCTCATTTCCACAAAGTTGAGCATAATCCAAATCACATGCATTAATTATTTCGTTCACCTCTTCGATATTTTGATCGGCAAACAAGCCTACCAAAGCTGGTCCTCCCGGATCAAAGTCGGATCTATAGTCATTTAAGATTTCGAGAGCCAATTCCAAACTTATCTGACGTCTTACACCGGGCACGAATACGAAGCCAAGAAAAGAAGCCCCGTTTTCTCGGGCCATAATGGCGTTTGATGAGTCTCTTAATCCACAAATCTTGAACAGAGTCACAGAAAGTTCCTAAGTGCAAAGCCTGGATCATCTGAAGTTACTAACGACTCGCCAATCAACACAGCACCGGCACCTGCCTCTACAACTCTTTCAACATCGTCCCTACTCGATATACCACTTTCACTTACTACAATCCTATCATTTGGAACCTGTGGTGCCACAATTTCAGTCGTTTCAAGAGTAGTATTAAAAGTTCTCAGGTTCCTATTATTTATTCCAATTATTTCGGCATCAGATTCCAAGGCTAATTCCAGTTCTCCCTCGTCGTGCACTTCGACCAAGCATTGCATCCACAATGAAGTCGCTAGGTTCTTAAAATCCACTAATTGACTCTTATCCAACATAGAGACTATTAACAGAATGGCATCAGCGCCATAAGCTCTCGCTTCATATATTTGATAGGGATCGAAGATAAATTCCTTTCTAAGTACAGGCACTCCATATTCATATACTGCATTATGTCCTTCAAGAAGATCATCTATGCTTCCATAAAAGAAATCTTCGTTGGTGAGAACAGAAACAGCTGCGGCTCCGTTTTGGGCATATATTTTTGCCAAATCTGCGGCTTTAATATCTTTTGAAAAAACACCTTTCGATGGCGATCCCCTTTTCACTTCGGCTATCACCCTAACTGATTCTCCCATTAAACAGCCTGAAAAATTTAATGGCCTTTCACGGTCCGATATTAGCCTTTCTAAGCTCCCAATAGGCAAAGCTTTTTTGCGAAAATCTAATCTTTCTTTTTTGACTTCTACTATTTTTTTTAAAATATCGGGGGTGTCTGAATTTATCATTCTGTTGCAATGGAATTACTTAGTTTTATATAGTCATCCAGAGATTTCATAGCTTTACCAGAATCTATAGCATCAGCCCCAATGGAGATGCATTCATCAAATTTATCTGACATTCCTGCAACAAAAAGGCTTGCCCCTGCATTTAAGAGAACAACATCCCTAGCAGGGCTTCTCACGCCATCCAGTACTGTTCGAATCAAAGCAGCACTCTCAACAGCATTGTCAGCTTTTATGTGCTCGAGGGGCGATATTGAGAAACCAAAGTCTTGGGGTTTTATCTGGTATGTTTTTACGTGGCCAGCTTCGAGATCCCACACCGTACTACTAGTAGATATAGTTATTTCATCCAGACCGTCGTCACCGTGGACGACTAACGCCCTTTCACTACCTAGCCTGCCAAGAGTTTCTGCCATGAGTGCTCCAACCGTAGGATCTGAGACTCCAATAATTTGTCGAGCTGCGCCAGCCGGATTGGTGAGAGGTCCCAGTAAATTGAATACTGTTCTTATCCCCATCTCTCTCCTAGGGCCAGCAGCGTATTTCATAGAAGGGTGGAAGGATTGAGCAAACATGAACCCAAATCCTGTTTTCTCAATACATTTTGATATTTGGTCTGGCAGCAACTGAATATTTACTCCCAATGCCTCCAATACATCCGCACTCCCACTTTTACTGGACATCGCTCGATTCCCATGTTTGGCAATCTTCTGACCCGCACCAGCAGCAACAAAAGCAGCAGCTGTAGAAATATTAAATGTCCCAAACCCATCACCACCAGTGCCACAGGTATCTATCAAGGCATTATCAGTCTGCACATGTAACGACATTGAGCGCATCACAGAAGCCATACCTGATACTTCATCCACCGTTTCTCCCTTCATACGCAGGGCAGTTATCAATGATCCAAATTGTGAAGGTGTGGCCTCTCCTTCCATTATCAACGTCATAGCAGATTTGGACTCATCAAACGTGAGATCCTGTTTTTGAACCAATTTTTCTATCAGATTAACTATCATAATTCCAGAATGCACCCCTGATTAATACTTAAGAAAATTTGACAAAAGTTCTTTACCATTTTCAGTCATTATGGATTCTGGGTGAAACTGTATTCCTTCAACGGGATGTTCTTTATGCCTTACACCCATAATCAGCCCGTTTTCCGTCCAAGCGGTGACTTCCAATTCTTGTGGCAAATTTTCCCTAAATATAGCAAGGGAATGATAGCGAACCGCATTGAATGGATTAGGAAGTCCTCTAAAAACCCCTTTCCCATCATGATGCACTGGGGAAGTTTTACCATGCATTATCTCACCAGCATTACCAACTATCCCACCATATGAATTTCCGACACATTGGTGGCCTAAACATACCCCGAGCATTGGTGTGGTTTGTCCGAAATGCTTTACAACGTCGTTAGAAATACCCGCCTTATCCGGCGTACAAGGTCCTGGAGAAATAACTATCTTCTCCGGTTTCATTTTCTCTATCTCCTCCAGTGAAATTTTATCGTTCCTTACGACGAAAACTTCTGCACCTAACTCCGCGAGATACTGGTACAAGTTATAGGTAAAACTATCGTAGTTATCTATGAGCAAAATCATAAAAGTCCACCTAGTTTGCTTTCGGCATCATCTATTGCCCTCATAAGGGAACCTGCTTTATGGACCGTTTCAAAAAATTCAGTTTCAGGGACGCTATCATAGACAATACCCCCCCCTGCTTGAAAATGGGCAACTCCGTCCTTAAACACTAGGGTTCTAATTGTTATAGCAGTATCCATGTTTCCAACAAAATCAAAATATCCTACTGCCCCAGCATAGGGACCTCTCGAATCTTTTTCTAGCTCAGAGATGATTTCCATAGCCCTTACTTTAGGTGCCCCCGACACTGTCCCGGCAGGGAAACAAGCTCTAAGGGCATCATAATTGCTATATTCTGCTTTCAATTTACCTTCGACATGTGAAACCAAATGCATAACGTGGGAATATCTTTCAATTTCCATTATTTCAGTAGCTTGAACTGTTCCGGGTTCACTCACTCTTCCGATATCATTTCGACCGAGATCCAAAAGCATTAAATGCTCGGCCCTTTCTTTTTCGTCAGATTTCAGTTCTTCTTCTAATCTAATATCTTCTGTAGGATTATCTGATCTCGGCCTGGTTCCAGCTATTGGATGTGTTGATACCATACCATCTTCAACTTGTACTAACATTTCAGGAGAAGCCCCCACGATTTGGAAATCATTCATGTTGAGATAGTACATATATGGAGAAGGATTTATGGCTCTTAGAGACCTGTATATGTGAAAAGGATGAGCGGAAGAGGCTCTTGAAAAACGCTGGGACACTACCACTTGTATAATATCCCCATCCACCACATATTTTTGACTATCCTCGACCATAGATTGATGATATTCGGGTGTCATATTGGAAGTTCTGTCAGTTGATTTAGACCCAGATTTTGTAGGGATTTCAGAGGGGTCTAAAGGGGAATTGAGCCTGTCTATGATTTCATCAATTCTAGCTACTGCTTTAAGGTATTCCTCCTCTATCGCTCCATCCAATTTGACGTGACTTACAACTTGGATCATATGACGAACATGATCAAACACTAAGAAGGTTTTAGTCATCATAAAAACTGATTCCGGAACATCAAGAACATCATCGTTTTGATGCGGAATATCCTCAAAATAACGGACCACCTCATAGGACAAATAACCAACTGCCCCACCCATGAATCTCGGCAAATACCCGGACTTAACCACCTGATAGTCTGCCAAAAAGGCTTCTAAAATCCCAAGTGGGTCAACTTCACCATCTTTTCTTCCTGGTCCAGTTTCAATGACATGATCAGGTTCTGTTCCAATAAAACTATACCTAGCTAAATGCTCTCCTCCTTCTACACTTTCCAACAGAAAAGAGTATGGAGGACGGGCTACTTTCAGATATGCGGAAACAGGAGTTTCAAGATCGGCATTAATTTCACGATATATTGGGACAAGGTTGCCTAGACGTCCCATATTTTTCACCTCGGCCAAACTAGGATAATACATTTTGAGACTCCATCTTTTTTGAGTTCAGACAAATAGTTCCAATCACGGTACAATCAACCCCATTTTTTCTTTCATCTCCATGACCTTGGGAATTGAAATCGAGGCAGCGTGATCAGCCCCGATCGCCAACAATCTATCTAACTCAGCTACATCACTCATCAAGTGTTCATATTCTTTACGAATTGGCGCAAGTTCTTCAATAACCACTTCAGCCACCGCCTTCTTCAAATCACCATAACCTCTCGCGGATTCGAAATCATGTTCTACTTCCTGCTCACTTTTACCTGTTATAACTTTATATATGCCCAGAAGGTTGTTTACCCCAGCCTTTTCTTCTTCTGCCGAAAATCGAATTTCGTTGCCGGAATCTGTCACCGCTCTCATAAAAGACCTTTCTATCTCTTTTGGGTCATCCAACACACGGACGGCATGACCTCTTATGTCGGAATAACTTTTAGACATTTTTACATTGGGATCATTAAGGCCCATAACTCGCCCACCTACTTCCGGTATGACTGGCTCGGGAACCACAAAAGTATCTCCATAGATTCGATTAAATCGAATCGCAATATCCCTAGCTAATTCAACATGCTGCTTTTGGTCCTCTCCAACTGGCACCTCATGGGCATCATAAAAAATGATATCTCCAGCCATTAAAACGGGATAGTCCAGTAATGCAGTAGAAACACTACCTCTACCCTCTGACTTATCCTTGAATTGGGTCATACGCTCCAACCATCCGAGAGGCGTGACACAGTTCAAAAGCCAACACCCTTCTGCATGGGCTGTCACATGGCTCTGTATAAATAATGTACTTTTTTTAGGGTCCAAACCACATGCAAACAAAATCGCTGCTAGATCCCTTGTTTGAGACGCCAATTCCTTTGGGTCTGGTGTTACTGTCAAGGCATGCAGGTCAACAACACAAAAGAAATTCTCTTTTTCCGACTGTCGATCTACCCAACCTTTAAAAGCTCCCAAATAATTGCCGAGCTGAGGATCACCGCTAGGCTGCACTCCACTGAAAACTCTTTTTATTTCCTTCATAACTTTCCTGCAATTATTTTTTTCAAAAAAAAACCACCCCTAAAAAGGGGCGGTTGTATTACCGCGGTGCCACCCTTCTTCCTCTTATTATCTAAGAGGCACTCATTGGAATATAATTCCTAGGCTACTATAACGGGGCCTATCCGACCGCTAACCAACCCAAAGTAAGTCAGCAGCAACAGCTCCCAGGTCCATTCACTTTCTGCACATACACCGGTTCTCAGCTTACCCGGCTCTCTTAGTATGGCTGGAAAGTTACTATTCCTGTTCAACGCCTTATTACTGAGACAATTATAACCCATTACGTCTACTTGAAAGACGGTATAACCTCTTTACCAAACAATTCTATTGAGTTCATTACTTTCTCATGGGAAACTTGGTCTGATTGCATTATTAACAATAGTTGGTCAGCACCGATTTCTTGGTGCCGACGAACACCTTCTATACAAGATTCAGGATTACCAGCGACAATAACTCCTCTTTCGGCTAAAAGTTCCGCTGGTAACTCACCCAACATCGCTCTTGGGGCACCTCCACCTCCTAGGTCTTCTTCACCTCCCAAGAATCTAGAGAAATTTGCTTTGAGGTGCTCCGGTACTCCTCCCCATGAATCCAATAATTTTTCATAAACATCTGCCCTATCAGCGGTGTATGGGCGGTTTGGGCCAAAAAACTCTTTGATAGCACTGGCACCAATCTCTTTAGCTTCTTGATCGTCATAGCCGCAATGACCTAGAGTGAAATTAGCCCATTGATTGTTTACAAACCCGCCAACCGGGTTTGCGTTTTTAATATTTTCTCGATAGTTGTCTACATGTTCCTTCATACCGGCAGGTGCTCCAGAACCAAAGGATAAAACCCCGATTCCTTTTTCTGCAGCCATTTCATAACTAGTAGCTTGCGTGCATGCCATCCAAATAGGAGGATGAGGAGACTGTTTAGGTTTCGGTAATATCTCTCTTTCTGGAATATCAAAATGTTTACCTTTATGAGAATAGAGCCCTTTGGTTTGCCAGATTTCGGGAATAATATTCAAAGATTCTTCCATGATTTCTCGAGTGTCTCTCGGATCAATCCCAAGACCTAATTGCTCATATGGGCTACTACGGCCGACTCCAAATTCGACCCGGCCACCGGAAAGATGATCGACCATAGAGACTCTCTCTGAAATCTGTATGGGATGATGATTAGGAAGTACGACAACCCCAAAACCTATTCGTATTTTTTTCGTTAGTCGTGATAAAGCGGAGATTACCACCTCGGGGGCAGAAGACCCTGAAAATGTCGTCAGAAAATGGTGCTCAACAAACCATAAATGATCGAAGCCCACTTCGTCCGCAAGACGGCATTGCTCTATAGTTTCGTCGATCAAAGATGAATAATCGACCTCATAGTCAATATGAGGTCGTTGCATTTCGTATAAAAGGCCGAATTTCATAATCAATCTCCCAACATAATTGGCTTGTTTTTGGCAGTCTAACATAAGCAAAACAAACACTCGATAAAGCCAAAATTATGTGTACACTACCTAAATAACTAAAATCCACCAAGGGAGAAATATGAATATTCTAATAATGGCTGCCGGGGCTGTAGGGGGATATTTTGGGTCAGTTTTATCTAAAACAAATGAAGTTACTTTCATTGCCCGTGGAGAGCATTTGGAAAAAATCCAAAAGGACGGACTTTCCGTTAAAAGCGTCACAAGTGGAACCTTTGTATGCAAATCAAAAGCATACGGATCACCGCCACCTAGATATAAGGCAGATCTTGTTATCTTTTGTGTTAAGGAGTATCAAAACCAAAAAGCTTGCGAAGTGATTTCAAATGCAGTTACTGACCACACAACCATTTTAACTTTGCAAAACGGGCTTGGAAGTGGCGATATTCTAAGCAGAGCATTTGGTAGGGAAAAAATTATCCTAGGGGCTGCTTATATCGAAGCTTCAAAAGGGGGCTCTGGACTCATAGTAGAACATGGCGGTGTCTGTAAAATCACTTTTGGCGGGCAAAATGAAGAACAAACGGAAAGGCTAAAAAAGGTGGAAAAAATATTCAAATCTTCTACCATAGAGTTCACAATATCCAAAAATATAAATGATGACCTTTGGCAAAAATTAGTATTTATTAGTGCTCTTAGCGGAATGACCTGTATAACTAGATCTACCTTCCAGGAAGTAATGAGTCAGCCTTCCACTCGAGATATCACTAAAAAACTAGTTGCTGAAACCGCCTCTGTAGCTTCTAAATTGATCCCGGATTTTTCGAAAGATACGGTTTCAAATGTAATCGAATACCTAGAAACTCATAAGAATGACCTAGTGTCATCAATGTATCAAGACTTATTAGCAGGTAACCCCTTGGAAATTGACGCTATAAATGGCGCTGTAAGTCGCGAAGGTAAGAATTTGGGCATACCAACGCCAATAAATGACATGATAGCCTCTTGTCTCTCACTTCAAGATTCAAGAGCGCGAAATTAACCATATTTGAAGTAGGAAAAGGAAATTTAATGAAGTATTTTTATAGTGCTGAAGATGCCAATCAAAGATCACTTTCCCCAGGAGTCAAATTGAAAACCATGTGGGGAGAAAAAATAATGATGAGCCTTGTAGAACTTGACCCCAAATCAGAAGTTCCGATGCACAGTCACCCGCACGAGCAAGCAGGTATGGTACTCGAAGGTGAATTTGAATTTACAATCGGCACCGAATCTAAAAAAGTTTCAAAAGGAGAATATTACATTATTCCAGGCGGAATTGAACATAAAGTAGTGGCGGGATCAAACCCTGCAGTCGCCTTGGACATCTTTAGCCCGCCTCGCGAGGATTACAAATCATAAAACTGGCGTACTGTAAAAACACTAGCACACCAGTTTTATAAGACAATCTTTATCTATGCTCCAAAGCGAACGTCTGCGTTCGGATCACTGTAATCTACGCCTTTTGTAGCCCAAAAAATCTTAGCAATTTCATCTACAGCTTCGACCAATTCTTTAGCTGATGATGAGCTAACGCCTTGCTTATTAGCGCCGGCTAATTTATTGGCATTCCAAAACAGCTCATGAAGATTTGGGTAATCAGCAAGGTGCTCTGGCTTAAAGTAGTCGGACCACAATATGTTAAGTTCGCTCTTTACTCCCTGCGCATGCTCTTCCTTTACTGCTATATAGCGAGCCACCGAGTTAGGAACCGAGATATCCCCACCTTGTGAAATATCGGCTGCCTCAAGCCGAACGGCCATTTTCAGAACCGTCTGAGCCGCAATTTTTGCACTTATAGGATCGTATATACCACATGGCACATCACAGTGAGCGTGAACATCTCCGAATAACTTCGAAATTATTTTCATAAGTAACCTTCCTTAAAAATGACCTTGCTCTTCAAGGCCAAAAACTTTAGTTTATACGAGAAACCTATTGGGTAGTTTCTAACTTTTAAGATACAGAAATTTACCTGCCAAGGCAACAACACATACACAACGTAAGGTGCTGCATGTTTCATATAAGACGAGTAAAAAACCGGAGTATGGAACCAACTTTGAAAGACAACTTTTTAATCCTTACCAAAACTTTCAAATTGGCTACTAGAGGTAAAATAGTGACATTTCAAAATCCCAAGTCTGGGTCTGAAACCTTGATAAAAAGAATAGTAGCAGTCAAAGGAGATCATCTAGAAATTAAGGATGGATCAATCTTATTAAACGGTGCCATTCTAAAGGAGACATACATATCCGACTTACCCAAGACGATGACGTTAGAAGAGAATTTTAATTGGGATTTGAAAGACGACTCGGTAGTAGTTTTGTCTGATAATCGGCTCGTCGGAAATTTTGATAGTCGGATGTTTGGCAGCATCAAAACCGAGCATTTATCAGAGGAATTTATCACCATATTATGGCCCATTAGACTGCCAAAAACCTGAAAACTCGTCCACAGATATGATTTTAGTAATATAATTCACCAATAAACAGAAATTAGATTCCCTTCAGAGGTTGTCCATGTCAGAGTCTATTGTGCTTTATACCCATCCAGATTGCTCCTATTCAGATGCATTGAAGGAAGAACTAACCGACTTGGCACTAGACTTTGAGGAAATAAACCTCGCACTCAAACCTGACCTCTGGGAAAAAGTGGAAGAATTAACTGGTGGAGAAAGAATAACCCCGGTTATGGTTACTGGGGACAACGTTGAGGTAGGATTTCACGGAGTTGGTTGAAGCTACTGATGAAACGTGGCCGTGAGCCACAAAAACAAAATTTTTAGAATGACATCTCATTGATGTAGACTGTCTGCTTAGCACGTGCAAAAAACGGAGGTCAAATGATTTGGGTTCGTAGAGTAATAGCGGTGCCTTTCATAATTTTGGCCTTCCTTACTTTTCAGGTAGGAGTGCTAGCACAACAAACCGCCTCCAACCTAATAAACCCGTCTTTTTACCTTGAAACTTTGGCAGATTCTAATATTTACTTCTTCCTGCTAACTGATCTCCCTACCACAGCCCTAAAAGATATCCGAAAATCCAACAGTAACCCCATCATAGACCAGAGTGGGCTTTCAGACAGTATGATAATCAGTTCAATAAACACGATAATCCCACCTGACTGGTTGCAATCTAACTTCGAAGCCACAGTAACCGGCATTGGCGATTACGTAACGGGCAAAAATGATGACTTCAACATATCAATACCCGTAGATGAGAGAGTTCAGGCAGCCTCAAATCAAATAACTTTCATTTTAAACGAAAGCGACCTGTACAAATTAGTCATGGAAAATCAAGTTCGTCCAGTTGTATCGGAAGCCTCCAAAAACGAATTGCCTTTCGAGGTAATTGTCAATGAAGATCAGTTAATGGCTTCAATCCAAAAAATAATTTCCAAAGCATGGCTCACCGGTCAGATAGATTCAGTACTAAGTGAAGTCGTCCCGTACGCCGTAGGAGCAAACGATGATTTTGCTATTGAAATAAGAGTAGACGATAGAATTGAAGTCGCGGTTGCTGAAGTAAAAACCCTAATGGCTGAGGCCAATGCTTATGAAGCATTGTTTGAAGGATCAATAGCTCCAAACATATCCTCCTCAATAGGCAATTCTGCGAAATTACCATATGGTGTGGAAATAACAGATGCCGAGATTTCATCCATAATAAAAAAGACCGCACCGCCATCATGGATGCAACAAACCACTGAATCTATACTAGACAATGCAACTCCATATTTGGTGGGAAGAAGTGATGAATTTAATATTTTGATAGACATCAAACCTAACAAAGAAGAGGCTGTTAGTGATTTGATGGCACTAGCACAACAAAAATTTACCGGACTGCTAGAAGATTTGCCTGACTGTGACGCAGATGAAGTGACCAGTATATTAAACAGCCCTACGTCAGGACTTCCATCATGTTACCCAGCAAACCCGGCCGTAAAGCAGCAAATACAAAGTTATACCGAAGCCTATGTAAACACTGTTATTTCAGCTGTGAGACCCCAAATAATAAATACCATCCCTGACTCTATCGAATTTGATCAAGACTCTCTGAGAAATGTTGTTCCACCTGAGGCCTTAAAATCTTTTGATGAAGGGAGAACTATCGTGAGAGATGGCTACACCTTCACTGAAAAAGACTTAGAAAATTTAATTAAGCAAGGCGCAGGCGACAATTCCTGGGATCAAGTATCTAAAGTACGAGATTCACTATCAAAAGGAATTCAATATAACGATCAGGATTTTAGGATTCACATTGAAACAATAACCGCAGATGGTGGGCAAACTCTTTCAATACTGGATCAGATTCGTGGAATTTTGAAATTAGTACATATGTTTAACATGGCAGTTTATATCCCTACAATACTATTAGCAGTCATAGTAGGATTTTTGGGAGGAAGAGGGTGGATCCAAAGACTCATGTGGGCTGCCATGACAATGCTTATTGCTTCCATCTTAGTATACGCAATATGGGGGCCTGTTTATTCCTCATTTGCGGAACCAATCATCCATGTGCAAATAGATCAGATTGCGTCACAGACTAGTGGGCAAATAGCTCCTCAATTTCTAGCGACAGAGTCCTTGGTTGTTCAGCAAATTACAAACATCGGAAAAATTGCCATTTCAAAATTTATATCAGGAATTTCAGGTACTGCCCTTATAACCTCTATTTTGTCCCTAGCTATTATTATCGGATGTGTAGTTCTAAATAGGCTGAATTCAAAAAAAGAGGAAATAGAAATCATAGCCGAAGATGCAACAGACTTCACAGTAGAGACTGAGAAATCTTAATAATGGCAAGAATAAAACAAATAACTGAAAAAAATGAAGTATCCGCTGAAAATGAAGAAATCTTTGATTCTATAGCTTCTTCCAGAGGAAGAATCAGTGGTCCTTTCTCAGTGTTACTACACAGCCCTGAAATTGCAGGACGCGCCGCACATTTGGGAGCATATATACGTTTTGAATCGTTACTTGATGACGATGAGCGAGAGGTCGCGATCATTACGGCTGCAAGAGAAATGAATTGCAACTATGAGTGGGCTTATCACGTACCAATGGCGATACAATGTGGTGTATCTCAAGATGTGGTAGATATTATAAATCAAAGAGACTCTACAATTGCAATAGACTCAAATTACGCCTTAATAATAGAGTATGCGAGGCAACTAATAAATGACAAGAAAGTTGATGATGAAACTTTCAACAAAGCAGTGACCAAATATGGCAATAAAGGGGTTACAGAGTTAACCGCCGCGATCGGTTATTACGGAATGTTAGCGTGTGCGCTAAATGTTTTTGAAGTAAGTCCAGAGCCCGGTAAACCAACTCTTATCTAACTATTTAGTAATCCGTCTGGCACCTTCTGATAAATCACAAGTATATTTAATTCTGGTGCTAAAATCAGATGACAGGCTAACCTTATTAGAACTGGGCCGTTATAAAAGTGTTCCTCTTTCATATAAACATTGCTCAACTGAGGTACCCGGTAACTTCGTCATATTCTTCGTCAGTCAACACCCAATCTGCAGCTCCAGAATTAGCGATTACCTGCTCAGGCTTCGTCGCACCTGCGATAACTGAACTTATGTCTTTGTTATATAGCAGCCAGGCAAAGGCCAATTCCAAAACAGTCCTATCTCTCTCTTTAGAAAATTTAATCAACTGATCAAGTAAATTGTAATTGTCATCTGTAAATAATCCTTTATTATCAGATTCTAGTCTGGACCCAGCAGGTGGCGGTGCATCTTTTCTGTATTTCCCCGTTAAAAATCCATTAGCAAGCGGAAAGTACGGAAGAATACCAACTCCATACTTACCGCAAAAAGGGAGTAACTCTTTTTCCACGTCCCTTTCTAGCATACTGTAGTGAGGTTGAGCACTAACAAAAGTCTGTATCCCCAATTCTTTTGAAGTCCATACCGACTCGCAAACCTGCCATGCAGAAAAATTTGAACACCCAAAATACCTTATCTTCCCTTGCGTAACTAGATCATTCAATGCCCTCAAAGTTTCTTCGACTGGGGTTGTTGAGTCCCACCAATGGATCTGGTATAAGTCTATATAGTCAGTTCGCAATCTGGTCAAACTTTGCTCCACTTGTTCGATAATATGCTTTCTCGAGTTCCCCGCTTGGTTGGGTCCTTCCGACATACGACTTGAAACCTTCGTGGCTATTACAGCTTGTTCCCGTCTGCCCTTCAATGACTTCCCTATATATTCTTCAGAAAGCGTATTGCCATAGCTATTAGAGGTATCAATTAAATTTATTCCAACATCAAACAGCTGGTTTATAACTTCATTTGATCTCTCGTAATCCAGTCTCCCACCAAAATTATTAGCTCCCAACCCAACAACAGAAACTTCCAATCCAGAATTTCCTAATTTCCTATATTGCAACTCTAACTCCTAGTGGATTATTATTTTCTCAGGCCTTGATATTAAATAGCCGTCCTCTTTAGCAATTCGCAGGGCAAAGGAATGGGAATCTATGTCCAAAGCCATCTCACGATCCTCAATAGGCCATTGAGGATATAACGGATTCTCGTATTTTTGGGATTCTTCTCCCGATATCACCAATGAGCGAACAGCTTGATTATCTGGTTTTCTACCCTGCAGGAGATTCCTCATATAAAGGCCACACTGCTCGTCCTCATCTGCCCTTATCTTCCCCTCAAGGCCCATTGCCACCAATGTGACTATTTCTGGTCGAGAATAAAGTATATTCTTAACTGTAGCATCGGCGACCGCAAACGAACCCCCATAGACAATTTCCGCATGCGAAGCTGCTGTTACCCCCACAGTGCCAGCTCTGGTAGATTGAATAATTGTTTTGCCTGTCAAATCCACATTCTTCAACTCATAGGGAGAGTTCCCAAAATCGAACCCTTCAGGTTTTTTCCCACCGACCTCTCCCATCAAAAGGTCTCCTCTACCAAGTTTTTGGAGTTCAAAAGCTTCTTCAATTTCTGCGACCAATACGATCTCTTTCGCTCCATTCGCAAAGGCCACAGCTTCTGTCGTAAAGCATCGAAAAACATCAATAACTACCACGAGTCCCTCAGCCTCCTGGGCACCGGGTAGCAAACTCCCCATTCTTATTTGCAAATTAAGCTTCCTGCTCTCTTAATTCCATAGGTAGGTTAAAAGTTATATTTTCTTCCTCACCCCCCATTTCGATTACCTTTTCTGGGTTGATGAAATCTATAATATCTTTAACTAGGGAATCAGGTGTCGAAGCCCCTGAAGTTATTCCAATATTAGTTACGCCTTTCAACCAATTCACATCAAGTTCTTCAACACTATTAATCAAAAAAGCCGGCAATCCATTGGCTTCCGCAACATCCTTTAGCCGATTACAGTTGGAACTATTTTGAGCACCGACTACCAAAAACAATTCCACGTGACTCGATATCTCTTTCACTGCAACTTGCCTGTTGGTTGTTGCATAGCAAAGATCATTTCGTACTAAAACATCACTAAAAGAATTTTGAATGTTTTGTATGGATTTTTCTGTGTCGTCCACAGAAAGAGTGGTCTGTGTTAATACTGCAACCGGAGTTGCTTCATCCCACTCTGGGACGCTATATGGTTCCCTATCGTCAACGATTTCCATATCCGTTTGGCCAGTTGTTCCTTTGACTTCTTGATGCCCTTTGTGACCAACAAGAATTATTTTTCTTCCCTCTCGGTCGTATTTTTTCGCTTCATTATGAACTCTAATGACCAAAGGACACGTCGCATCTAAAACATTTAATCCCCGTTCTTTTGCTTTCAAGAAATCACCAGGAGGGGAACCATGTGCTGAAAAGACTACCCTTGCACCATATGGGATATCCTCAACATTCTCTACGGTAATTGCACCTTTTGATTCTAGGTCATTTACGACATGAGGATTGTGAACAATCTGATGTTTAACATATATTGGGGGGCCATATTTTTTCAAAGCCAAATCAACAATATCAATAGCTCTAACAACACCCGCACAAAAACCTCTCGGTACTCCCAAATAGACGTTCATTTATCCCTCCTAGAACCACAAATATCAAACACTCAATCTAGGATATCAAATTTATATTCTTTCCAGCTTCACTGTTACATTGTAGTCGTAAACTCTGAGTCGTTGTATACTACATTCAATAACTGTCGTACTGGAGATTCCACTCTATATGAAATTAGCTCAGCGGATGAGTCGTCTCGGCACCGAAACAGCCTTCGAAGTACTAGCCAAAGCGCAGCAGTTGGAAGCCCAAGGTAAGCACATCATTCATCTAGAAATAGGTGAGCCTGACTTTGAAACCCCTCCAAATATCGTTGAAGCTGGCAGACTGGCACTATCTGAAGGATTTACATCCTACAACCCATCCCCTGGGTACGAGGATTTAAAGAATTCAATAGCGAAAGACATATCTAAAACCAGAGGAATTGACGTAAAAAAAGAGAACGTCATTGTTACCCCCGGCGGGAAACCAATAATGTTTTTCATAATTCTGGCAATGATAGAAAATGGAGATGAAGTCTTATATCCAAACCCTGGCTTTCCGATTTATGAGTCCATGATCGAATTTTGCGGCGGAAAAGCTGTTCCAATGAGATTACATGAAGGAAACTCTTTCAATTTAGACATTGAAGAAGTGAAAGGCCAGATATCTGCCAAAACAAAATTGATGATTATAAATTCTCCAAACAACCCTTGTGGAAGCGTTATAGATAAGAAGAATTTAGAAGCTTTATCTGAGCTCGCAAAAGAACATGACATTACGGTGCTTTCTGACGAAATATATTCACGTTTTTTATATGAGGGGTCTCATCACAGCATTGCTAGTTTCCCAGATATGATAGATAGAACTGTCATCCTTGATGGTTATTCTAAGACTTATGCGATGACTGGATGGAGAATAGGGTACGGGGTTTTCCCAAAAGACCTGGTGGAGCCTATTTCCAGATTAGTCACTAATAGTGTGTCATGCACCGCAAGTTTCACCCAAAGAGCTGCCATAGAAGCAACGGACGGTCCTCAAGAAGATTCAAATAGAATGGTGGACGAATTCAAAAAACGAAGATCTATCGTGGTAGATGGACTAAACAAAATCGAAGGGATCACCTGCGCAACACCTAGCGGTGCTTTTTACGCATTCCCTAACATCGAAGGAACCGGTATGAGCAGTTCTGAATTTGCGAACAAAGTTCTAGAAGAGGCAGGGGTGGCCGTATTAGCAGGAGAGTCATTTGGCAAATATGGTACCGGATATATAAGAATATCTTTCGCTAATTCTACTGAAAACTTAATTGAGGCAATCGACAGAATCCAGGAATTCGTAGCATCTAGAAGCTAAATCTATAACAATTCAGTAGAATAGCGACCATAAATATATTCTAAGTTATATAGATGGATAGTATTAGAATTGCCTACCCTAAGATTAGCAATAGCCCAAATTAACCCAACAGTAGGTGATTTGGAACAAAATTCAAATTTAATCATCGAATATATAGAAAAAGCTGAAACCCTAGGCGCTGACGTTGTAGCTTTCCCTGAATTGGCTGTGACTGGATATCCTCCCGAAGACTTATTGCTCAAACCACATTTTGTCTCGGATAACGTTTCCGCAACACAAAAAATAGCGGAATCTACAGGCCAGATAACAGCCATATTTGGTTTTGCTGAACCTATAGAAGGCAAATTATACAACTCGGCAGCTGTGGCTAATAACCACAAAATAGTCAACACTTACCAAAAAGTACACCTTCCCAATTACGGGGTTTTTGATGAAAAACGTTATTTCGCGGAAGGTAGTAATTTTCCTGTATACGATCTAAATGAAGTAAGGTTCGGTATAAATGTATGTGAAGACATATGGTTCCCATCTGGCCCTACTAATATCCAAAGTAATAACGGGTCCTCTTTGATTATCAACATAAATGGCTCCCCTTTTAGTTTGGGTAAAAGAGAAGAAAGAGAAAAAGTCTTAATAGAAAGATCTAGAGACAATGCTGTTTTTATAGCCTACATAAATATGGTGGGAGGACAGGACGAACTGGTATTCGATGGCGGTAGTTTGGTTGTTGCCCCTAATGGAAATATACTCATGAGGGCTGATCAGTTTAAAGAGAATTTATACATATATGACCTGCAACTTCCTAAATACCAAAAATCCACTGACCCTGAAGCATCAACCAGATCAAAAAACATATCCCTTACGCAAAACAAAAAAGAATTGAAAAGTATTCCGTGCCCAACAACTAAAACTGTTGATCCGAATGAAGAAATATTCCAAGCCTTGGTATTGGGTACCAGGGATTACGTGAAAAAATGTGGGTTTAGCAAAGTACTGATAGCTTTATCCGGGGGAATCGATTCCAGTTTAGTGGCAGCAATAGCGGTAGAAGCCTTGGGACCCGAAAATGTGGTTGGTATCTCGTTGCCATCCAGATTTTCTTCCTCTGGCAGTAAAACAGATGCTAAGGATCTGGCGAATAACTTAAACATTAAAATAGACTCAATCGATATAGAAGAAATATTCCAAGCTTTTGAGGAAAGCTTAACCAACCAATTTAACGGCACAAAGTCGGGAGTAGCCGAGGAAAATATCCAGTCTAGAATTAGAGGCAACCTAATGATGGCCTTATCTAACAAATTTGGTTTCCTGTTATTAACCACGGGAAACAAGAGTGAAATGGCAGTCGGGTATGCCACCATATACGGTGATATGGCAGGAGGGTTTTCAGTAATAAAAGACCTTCCCAAAATGATGGTTTACGAAATTTGCCATCACATTAATGAGAAATACGGAACTGATCGCATACCAGATGCAATATTAACCAAGCCTCCTAGCGCAGAATTAAGATCGGACCAAAAAGATTCTGACAGCCTACCAGAATATGAAATTTTGGATGCCATACTAGAAAAATACATCGAACAAGACCTGGGAATAGAAGAAATATTAAAAGATGGATTCGAAGCTAATATGGTCATCCAAATATTAAAACTTGTCGATTTAAATGAATACAAAAGACGCCAATCAGCTCCAGGAATAAAAATAACCTCTAAAAATTTTGGCAGAGACCGGAGAATGCCTATTTCAAACAAATATCGACCATACTAAAAACATAAATTAATATTGGAGACATACTACGAACCTTTCAATAAACTCAATAAACAAATCTTAAATAAGAGTTATAACATGATTAAAAGAAACCGACTGGTACAAACCTTTTGTGATATCGCTAAAATCGATAGCCCTTCAGGCGAAGAAGAAGCTATGGCTAAAGATCTTTCTTCGCGACTGGAGTCCTTAGGATTCACCACAATGAGGGATAATTATGGAAACCTAGTCGCCACAGATGGAAGACCAAATCCTATTTTGCTATCTGCACATCTGGATACTGTTGAACCAGGCAGAGGGATTAAACCTTCCGTGGAAGGGGACAAAATTGTCTCTGACGGCACGACAATATTGGGGGGAGATTGTAAGGCCGGTGTTTCGGCTATTCTCGAAGCCCTAGAATCCATAATGGAAGACGGAGTCGAATTTCACCCGGTAGAACTAGCGTTTACCAGAGAAGAAGAGATTGGCTTAGTAGGTGCACGGAATTTAGATTTCTCACTTATTACTGCCAAAGAGGCTATTGTGTTTGACGGTGAGGGACCTGTTAGTCAAATAACAGCATCAAGTCCAACTTATATAGGGTTTGATATTGAGATCACGGGAAGGGCTGCTCATGCCGGAGTAGAACCTGAAAAAGGCTTGTCATCCATTAGAATAGCTTCTGAAATTATCACCAGGCTACCTCAGGGTAGACTAGATGAAACCACTACGGTTAACGTAGGAACGATTGAAGGAGGAACCGTCAGAAACGCTGTACCTGAATCTACCACTGTAAAAGGTGAATTCCGCAGCACGAATTTAGAAAATTTGGATGAATTAAGAGTCCATATCACTGATGCGGTACATGAAGTAGCGAAACTGTTTCCAGAAGCTACGATAGATAATCATTTTCACGTAGAATTTGAGACTTACACTCTCACCGATGATGACCCAGCCACAATGAGAGTGAAAGAAACTTTGCGGGGACTAGGTTTAGAACCTACCATGAAATCCTCAGGTGAAGGCACTGACGGGAATGTTTTTCGGTTAAATGGTATAAGTTCAGTGGTTGTTGGTATGGCGGACCACGGTATGCATACAGTAAGGGAGTATGTGACTATACCGGATTTAGTTGATGCTGCACATCTATGCGAAGCACTACTACGGGTTGAATGAGGAAATAGGAACGCAATCATGAAAATAGATTTGGCGTATGGCAAATCAGGATTAACAGTAGACTTACCAGACGATCAGACTACAGTTATCGAACCCGATTTTTTGCCCGGGCTCCCAGATGAATTAGGAGCAGTTAGAACTGCCCTACGAAATCCGATTGGAAAACCTCCTCTTCGGAAATCCGTGACTCCAGGCCAAAAAGTAGGAATAAGTGTCTGTGATATCACAAGACCCATGCCCAGCAAAACCGTTTTACCATTGATATTGAAGGAATTGGAACACATTCCCCAGTCAGACATAACCATATTTATAGCAACCGGTACTCATCGAGAAAACACTCCATCAGAACTATTATCTATGCTGGGAGAGACCCCCATGACAGGGGGCTATAACATATTGAATCATGATGCTTTTAACCAAGATAATCTAAAGGAAATTGGCCTAACACAGGGTGGTATTCCAATTTTATTAAATTCAGATTGGTTACAATCAGACTTCAAGATAACCACAGGATTTGTGGAACCCCATTTCTTCGCAGGATTTAGTGGGGGGCCAAAAATGATCGCGCCAGGATTAGCCGGATTTGAGACCATAATGAATCTCCACGACTCAGGTATGATTAATCATCCTAACGCGAAATGGGGAATAACCCATGGAAATCCTATTCATGATTCTATAAGAGAAATCGCAACAACATCCTCACCGGATTTCAGTCTAGATGTAACAATCAATAAAAAACATCAAATAACCAGCGTTTACGCTGGAGAGATATTTGAGGTTCATAAAGCAGCCTGCGAATTTGCACACTCTACGGCAATGAAAAAAGTTGCAAATCCTTTTGATATTGTAGTAACAACTAACAGTGGCTATCCCTTAGATATGAATCTATACCAGGCAGTGAAGGGTATGTCCGCTGCCCATCAAATTGTAAAGAAAAATGGGAGCATTATTTGTGCTGCAGAATGTTCTGACGGAATTCCTGATCATGGTTCCTACGAAGAAATATTGAAATCAAAAAGGAATCCCGAATCTCTCATCAAAATGATTGAGTCACCCCACTATCAAAGGCAGGATCAGTGGCAAGTACAAATACAGGCCTCAATTCAATTGGACAGTGAAGTGTACCTTAAATCCGATATTTTATCGGACAAGCAAATTGTCGAAGCCCACCTAATACCAGCGCACGACGTGTCTTTAAAGGTCTCGGAGCTACTAAAGGAGAAATATTTAAATGGGACAGTTTGCGTATTACCTGAAGGACCTCAAACTATTCCCTATTTGAGTCTTTAGACTGGGACGCACTCATAATATATCGTCCGTCCCAATCAATAAATTATGTTCGATCGGAAGTATTGACTAAGCCAATTCCACTACGGCCCCAGCCTCTTCCAATTCCTTCTTCACGGTATCAGCTTCCTCTTTACCCACACCTTCTTTCACAGCCACTGGAGCACTTTCTACCAAATCTTTTGCCTCTTTCAGGCCTAGAGATGTAGCAGATCTAACCGCTTTAATAACATTGATCTTATTATCCCCGATTTCTTTTAAGTTGATCGTGAAGGAATCTTGTTCTTCGGCTGCAGGTGCACCTCCACCGTCCGCAGGAGCAGCAACAGCCGCAACTGCAACTGGTGCTGCTGCTGCTGCACTAACACCAAATTCTTCTTCTAGATCTTTTACTAGACCCGCCAATTCTATCACCGGCAATTCCTTAATAGCTTCTAAAATCTCATCTTTCGACAATGCCATTTTCCATTCTCCTAATTTTTATTAACTTAAATTTGTTATCAAGAACCCTGTTGAACCCGAGCGTTCAACACATTTACTAAATTACTAGATGGACCATTTAAAGTTCTGGCCAATCGACTTAATGGGTTATTCAGAACATACACCAGGCTTGCCAAATGTCCGTGCAATTGCCCAACTAATTTTGCAGCCAACTCTTCTTTACCCGGAAGATTCGCCAAGTGTTTCAATTGGTCTGAAGTAAAGATTTGAGAACCAATCAATGAATCTCTTATTTTTAAACCCACACCCGAATCTTCAACATATTTTGTGATGATTTTGGCATGTGCTTGTTCATCCCCATAGCCGAACGCTATTGCCGTTGTACCATCAATGAGATCTTTGATAGCCGGCATTTCAGCCTCATCCGCGGCTATCCCCAGCAAAGTATTTTTTACAACCTTATACTTGATACCGCTGTCCCTTAATACTGTCCGCAGTTCACTCATCTCTGATACATTCAATCCTGAATAATCAGTGGATATAGCTATGGTGCAACTACTCATGGCCTCTTTCAGTGACTCTATATCCTGTGCCTTTCTATCAGTAGGCATATATTTCTCCACAAAATTTACTTATATTCATCAGGCAAAAAAAAACCCGGCCATTGCCGGGTATCGTATTGAGCCTCATTGGCTTCATCCCCGCCTATGCAGGTCTATTTAATCCAGTTTCCTGAAACCCACAGTCTATGGCAACGCTACTATTCTACTCTAAGATCCATAATCCCTGCAATATCGATGGGAACACTTGGCCCCATTGTTGACGTCAAAAAAGCTGACCTCAAAAACTGTCCTTTCACGCCTGAGGGCCTACCACGAAGTATCGTATCTACCAAGGTAGTGAGGTTATCCATTAGCTGGTCTTCTTCGAAACTTGCCTTGCCAATGGGGGCATGAATTAAAGCGTCCTTGTCTAATCGAAATTCGACCCTGCCCTTTTTAGCCTCATCAATTGCTCTAGGAATATCTTCTGCGGCAACAACGGTACCTGTTCTAGGGTTTGGCATTAAGCCTCTTCTCCCTAGAATTCTTCCAAGTTTGCTTATTTTTCCCATCATGTCAGGTGTCGCTATCGAAACGTCAAACTCCAGCCACCCATTCTCGATTTCAGAAATCACATCATCACCGCCGACTCGATCAGCACCTGCTTGTTTAGCACTTTCAATCGCATCACCTTGGCAGAAGACCAAAGTTCTAATTTCCTTCCCAACACCATGAGGCAACAAAGCAATCCCTCTTACCATTTGCTCGGCATGTCTGGGATCTGCTCCAGTCCTTAGATGTAGTTCGACGGTCTCATCGAATTTAGCAGTTGCACTTCTTTTCGCAAGCGAGACTGCTTCTTTCGGAGGATAGGCAGATTCTGAGTCAATACCTACAGCTGATGATTCGTATCTTTTTCCACGCTTGACCATAAAATTTCCTTGTAATGCTATCCCGAGTACGGGCTATTCCACTATTATCCCCATACTTCGAGCCGTACCTTCAATAATTTTCATCGCACCTTCTATGTCTGCAGCATTAAGATCTTTAATCTTAGTTTCGGCAATTTCCTGGACCTTGCTACGGGGAATTGTTGCTACTTTTTCGGCCAATGGGCTCCCGCTACCTTTAGCAATCCCGGCGGCTTTCCTCAGAAGATCTGATGCAGGAGGACTTTTTACTATGAAATCAAAGGATCTATCCTCATATACAGTAATTTCTACAGGAACTATCGTACCGGCCATCGAGGCTGTCTTTTCGTTGTATTCTTTTACAAACCCCATGATGTTAACCCCATGTTGACCCAAGGCAGGGCCAACAGGAGGAGCCGGCGTCGCCTTGCCAGCCTCTATCTGCAGTTTGATCAATCCTATTACTCTCTTAGCCAATTGAAACCTTACCTTTTTAAGTTTTTTCCACCTGCAAAAAATCAAGCTCTACAGGGGTCTCACGCCCAAAAAAAGACACCAAAACCTTTACTTTGAGTCTATCCGGATATACCTCGTCAACCACTCCCATGAAGTCTATAAATGGTCCTTCCGTGACTCTCACAGTCTGTCCATTAGCGAATCCTACTTTAATCCTAGGTTCGTCTGAACGTATTTGATTGAGTATATGATCAACCTCTTCTTGCTCTAAAGGAACCGGCTTCGGCCTATTATCACTTTCATCTTCCGCTGATACAAATCCAGTTACCCCTGGCGTGTTTCTTACCACAAACCAACTGTCGTCATCCATTTCCATTTGCACTAGAATATAACCAGGGAATATTTTTTTTAGATTAGATTTCTTCTGACCATCCTTGTACTCCATTTCCTCTTCTGTGGGTACAATAACCTGGAAGATTTTATCTTTTACATCCATAGTCTGGATTCGTTGTTCAAGATTCTTCTTTACTCTATCTTCCTGACCAGAATAGGCATGGATGATGTACCAACGTTTGTCTTCTATTTGTTCCTCAAGCATCACTGTTCACCTTCCGACGTCTATAAGATGGTGTCAAATATCCATCCAAAAATTAAGTCAGCCACCCCAAGGACAACTCCCAGAACCGCGGCAACTGCCAAAACCATTAGTGTAAGTCTAAAAGTCTCGTTAGTAGTAGGCCACGTTACTCGTCGCAACTCCCCAATAACTTCCCCAAAAAAACGAAAGTTTATGGACCGTCTAGTTGTTGTTCTCCCGTACCTTTGTTGCAATTTATCTAACTTCCCTATGAAGTGTATGAGTCCTACATCTCGGACAGTACTTCTTTAATTCCATTCTTTGAGGATCATTTCTCCGACTCTTATTGGAGTTATATGTCCTCTCTCTACAATCGGTACAACCGAACGTAACAAGTATTCTATTTTCTCCTCTCCGAGCCATATGTATTGTCCTAAGATTATTAAAAAAAAACAGCCAGACCACCTCAGTTGGGCTGATCTGGCTATTCGTATCGTAGATACTACTCGATAACTTTTGTGATTACCCCTGAACCAACCGTTCTTCCGCCTTCTCTAACAGCAAATCTTAGCTGTTCATCTAAAGCTACCGGGGTTATCAGCTTCACTTTCATCTCGACATTATCGCCAGGCATGATCATCTCAACCCCGTCAGGAAGTTGTATTTCACCAGTCACATCTGTTGTACGTATATAGAATTGAGGTTTGTAACCATTGAAAAATGGAGTATGTCTTCCTCCCTCATCTTTGCTCAACACATAGACCTGTGCCTCATATTCAGTATGAGGTTCTATGCTTCCTGGGTCACATAACACTTGACCTCTCTCTATGTCTTCACGATCAACACCTCGCAACAGTACTCCTACTGCATCACCAGGTTCTCCTGAATCCAAAGTCTTGTGGAACATCTCCACTCCAGTAACAGTAGTAGTGTAGGTATCTTTTATCCCGACTACTGCTATCTCCTGGCCCACGTTTACAATCCCTTTTTCAACACGACCCGTTACCACAGTACCTCTACCTTTGATACCAAACACGTCCTCAACAGGCATCAGGAAAGGTTGATCTTTAGGTCTATCAGGTACAGGGATATATTCATCGACAGCGTCCATTAATTCCCATACCCCTTTACCCCACTCACTATCCTTGCCTTTATCATCGGCCTCAAGGGCATTCAAGGCACTCAACCTAACAAATGGTATATCATCTCCTGGAAACCCATATTCTGTTAGTAGCTCTCGCATCTCAAGTTCGACAAGTTCAAGCAATTCCTCATCATCCATCATATCCACTTTGTTCAAAGCAACTACAATACGAGGTACCTCTACCTGCCTTGCTAGCAGGATATGCTCCCTTGTTTGAGGCATCGGCCCATCCGGAGCGCTTACGACTAATATAGCGCCGTCCATTTGAGCAGCACCAGTTATCATATTCTTGATATAGTCTGCGTGCCCTGGGCAGTCTACGTGCGCGTAGTGTCTAGTATCTGTCTCATATTCAACGTGAGTAATAGCGATAGTGACGCCACGTTCTTTTTCCTCAGGAGCATTGTCAATAGTATCGAATGCCCTGAAATCTGCTAACCCTTCTGATGCTAATACTGAAGATATAGCCGCTGTTAGAGTCGTTTTTCCGTGGTCAACGTGACCAATAGTACCCACATTCAAATGAGGCTTTGTTCTATCGAAAACCTGCTTAGCCAATTCTATTTCCTCCGAATCCCTGGAGCCCACAAGCAGATTTGAACTGCTGACCTCGTTCTTACCAAGAACGCGCTCTGCCACTGAGCTATGCGGGCCTATTTTATTATGTTTTCCTACAATTTCAATTTGTGG
>PBKS01000005.1 GCA_002722155.1 Chloroflexota bacterium | reverse complement strand
CGGCTAAAAAAGCGTTCATTGTCACCAGAGTTGGTGATTTTGGGTTTCTCATAGCATTAATGTATCTGTTTTTCAAAACATTCACACAAAGTGAAAATTACCTTGAGATCCACGTAATCAACGCGAACTTACCTGGACTTGTTGAAGCAGGAGTAATAACTGGAGGGGCCTTAACTTTAATCGCTTTAGGTATGTTCATTGGTGCTATTGGTAAGTCAGGACAGTTTCCCCTCCATACCTGGCTACCTGATGCGATGGAAGGACCTACCCCTGTAAGTGCTCTAATACATGCAGCAACTATGGTTACGGCCGGGGTTTTCTTAGTAGCCAGATTTTTTCCGATTTTCGAACATTCCGCAGACACTATGATGATAGTCACCATAATTGGAGGAGTTACCGCCATATTTGCGGCAACTATGGGACTTGTTTCCAATGATATAAAAAGAGTCTTAGCCTATTCCACGGTAAGTCAATTGGGCTATATGATGTTAGCCCTAGGAGTTGGAGCGTACGGGCCGGCTATATTCCATCTATTCACCCATGCTTTTTTTAAAGCACTTCTATTTTTGGGTTCCGGCAGCGTCAATCACGCAACAGGAACGTTCGATATGCGCTATATGGGTGGATTACGAAAGAAAATGCCGATCACTTATATCACTTTCCTCATAGGAAGTTTAAGCCTTGCAGGCATATTCCCACTAGCAGGTTTTTGGAGTAAAGATGAAATCCTTTTGAACGCTTTCAAGGATGGAGACTTAATAAGCATAAGCATGATGGGATTCCTCTTAGCAATAATTGCAGTCTTTATGACAGCCTTTTATATGTTTAGAGCCCTATTTATGACATTTGAAGGCGATTTTCGAGGTGGGTCGGAAAAGGACCCCGAAGCCCAAGCCCATGGTCCAGTCCATCTTGCAGAATCACCATTTCCTATGGTTTTGCCAATGATAATACTAGCAGTACCAGCTGTAATTATAGGTTTTTTGGTAAATCCTATCGTTAATATAGGAATTCCAAAACATTGGTTCACATACGAATTCCTAGGTAAAGCATTGGACTACAATTACCACGTACACACAGCCCACCACCAATTTGATTTACTCTTAGCCATTGTTTCCTTGTCAATTGCTTTATTAGGGATACTTCTTGCCTGGGCAATGTACAAACGAAATCCTTATTTGGCTCCGTCTACTCTAGGCAGAGTTTCCGGTCCTATGTACACATTACTTCTAAATAAATATTACTTTGACGAAGCATACGAGCGATTCATAACTGGCAAAATTTATTACCGCGGAATAGCTCAGATCTCTGACTGGTTAGACCGAAACATAGTCGACCGAATCGTAAATATTGTCGGGTGGCTTGGAGCTAATTTCGGTAGTTTGATTAGAGAACTTCAAACTGGTCAAACTCAAATGTACGCGACTGTCACGTCAGTCGGAATAATAATAATAGCTGCAATATATATATTTGGAATGTAATTAGGAGTATTTGTGGAAATACCTGGGATATTGAGTATAGCCATATTTTTACCGCTTATATCAGCGGTGATTGTGGCTGTTTTTCTGAATGGGAAAACGGCACGTGGTTTCGCCTTGGGCGCATCCATTATGGAACTTATGATCACAGGTTATATATTTATAGCCCATAAACAATATGACATGTCAGAAAAACTGACAACATGGTTCCCAGAATCATTTCCAGTTCAATACTTTTTAGCGATTGATGGGATAAGCGCTCCGCTAATTTTATTAACTGGATTACTAGGTATCGTTTCTATCTTCGCCTCGTGGAATGTATCAGAAAGAACTAAAGAACATTTCATGTGGTTGCTAGCTCTACAGGGCGCGGTAGTAGGAGTATTCACCTCAATGGATTTCCTACTTTTCTTCCTTTTTTGGGAACTAGAATTGATTCCTATGTTCTTCCTAATATCGATTTGGGGTACGGGAAGAAAAGAATACTCTGCGATGAAGTTTTTAATATTTACGATCCTTGGTAGCGCCTTCATGCTAATTGGGATATTGGTCATATTTGCGGGAACAGGCACCTTCGATATGATGAAAATTTCAGCATTGCTGCCGACTGCTAACCTCATAATGCCCATAGGCATACTTTTCTTATTTATGAGCATAGGTTTTGCTGTTAAACTCCCCGTTTTTCCTTTTCATACTTGGTTACCTGACGCGCACACAGATGCCCCCACTGCCGCCAGCGTCATGCTAGCAGGTGTTCTTTTAAAAATGGGCGGATACGGACTTTTGAGAGTTTCCGCTGGAATGTTTCCAGACCAACTCGAAAAATATGCCTGGGTATTAGCTTTGTTTGGAGTAATAAACATTATTTACGGAGCAGCCATAACAATACGACAGACGGATCTCAAAAGGCTCATCGCATATAGCAGCGTAAGTCATATGGGCTTCGTATTATTAGGATTATCAGCTGTAGGAGGTGGAATAACATCTCTAGCAATGACCGGAGCTGCCCTACAAATGTTCACTCACGGAACCATCACTGGACTTCTATTTTTAACGATAGGATTTATCTATGAAAGAACACACACACGTCACATCCCGGACTTGGGCGGTTTGGCCCGTCGGATGCCAATATTCACGGTATCACTAGTGGTTGCAGGTTTGGCCTCTTTGGGACTACCGGGAACTAGTGGGTTCGTCGCAGAGGTTACAATATTCGTAGGAGCTTTCCCTGCCTTCAAAATAGCTACAATAATAGCTGCATTTGGAGTAGTACTAACAGCTGGGTACATATTGTGGATGATACAAAGGTCAATGTTTGGTCCTGAGAAACCCCAATTTGAACAAATCGGTGATGCCACAGCGGTGCAAGTAATTCCCATCGGTATCCTAATTATCTCCATAATAGCTGTAGGGATATATCCAGCATTCGTCTCTGATGTTTTCGCAGATGGCATAGCACAGATGCTAATTATGACAGGGGCTAATTAATGAATTACATTGATTTAGAATTAATTATTCCCGAAATCAGCATGGCTTTGCTTGCTGGGCTAATAATCGTTTTTGACCTTTTTTCATCCAACAAAAGACTTCTGGTTCCTTTATGCCTGATAGGCTTGCTAGTACCTCTGTTCTTTTGTATTGCCGCAGCGCAAGAAAGTGCTGAGGCCGGCTTCATGGGAACAATGCAAGTAGACGATTTTAGTATATTTTTCAAATACGTCATTATTCTTGCCACCGCTCTGGTTATCCTAAGTTCAGCCACATACGCAAAAAGATTTGACAACCATCAGGGTGAATACTATTCACTTATTTTGTTATCTGCTACTGGAATGATGCTACTGGCATCTGCTACAGAACTAATAACAATATATATTGCGCTAGAATTGACCGCCTTACCAACTGCAGCATTGGCTGCGTTCATAAGGGAAAAGAAGTCTGCTGAATCAGGAATGAAGTTCTTAATATTGAGCGCAGTTAGTTCTGCGGTTCTTCTATATGGCATGGTGTTGCTCTATGGGTTTACAGGTAGCACCCATTTGTCCGATATTGGAACGGCGATAGCAACTCAACTTTCGGGATCAGCTGGTATAACGGATCATGGAGTACTCTTATTCAGTGTGATCTTGATAACGGCAGGTTTTGGTTTCAAAATCTCTGCTGTCCCGTTTCAGATGTGGGCACCAGACGTATATGAAGGGGCTCCAACCCCAATAACAGCCTTCCTATCAGTAGCAAGTAAGGCTGTCGGGTTTGCCATTATCCTCAGGATTTTATACATGGTCTTCGAAAATGAAGCTCTATCTTCTGACTGGACCAGTATGATGGCGGTTTTGAGCGCAATTTCCATGTCTGTCGGTAACCTGATTGCGATAAAGCAAAATAATATCAAGCGAATGCTAGCTTACAGTACCATCGCCCAAGCCGGTTATATAATGGTGGGCCTGGCAGCTATGACCAGTGACACAACGCTCAACACTTCAGGACCTCTTGGCATACTCGTATACTTAGCCGGGTACACCTTCACAAATCTAGCTGCTTTCGCAGTCATAACAGCTGTATCTGAAAGTTCAGGCGATGACTCAATAGATTCTTTCTCCGGATTAATAAAAAAATCTCCAATACTAGCAGGGATAATGACCATATCCATGATCTCTCTCATAGGCATCCCTCCTACTATCGGATTCATGGCCAAGATATATATTTTTGGAGCTGCGGTTGAAACTAACTTAACTTGGTTAGCGTTCGTGGGAGTAATAAATAGCGTTATTTCAGCTTATTACTATCTTCGTGTAGTGAAGACAATGTTCTTGAATAGTGCATCAGAACAGTCTCCTATTAAACCCAGCATAGGACCTTTGTCAGCCGCTGTTATCTCCATTGTTGGCACGGTTGCTTTTGGTTTATATCCAAGGCCCATAATCGAATTAGCTCGCGAAGCTATCTCCACCATCGTTGGTTAACTAAAATAGTTAAGTATTGGTAATATAGATACTTAATAAGCTCGATAAAAATCAACAGGTTTTTCGATAATTATGTCAGAAAATAAATTGATAGCCTTTATATACAATTCCCAAGTACCTGAAACTAAATTAAAGTCTGAAGAGATCATAAGGTCACTGGGATTAGAAAAAAATTCATGGCTCAGTTCGGCCGGAAATTTATCGGATAACACTGATAAATTGAATTCTACTTATTTGGTGGTTGTGGTTGGCGGAGACGGTACCATACTCAGATCCGTGAGAGTGATAAGTCCCTTTGAACTCCCAGTAGTCGGAATAAAAATGGGCAAAGTAGGGTTTATGGCTGAGCTGTCCCCAGAGGAGGCCGTTTCGTCTCTTCCTAAATATATCAACTACGAATCCTCTCCCAATAACGGTATTAGGACAGAAAGGCGAATGATGATACAAGCTGACATAATACCAACAAAAGGAGGAACTCCAAGATTATCAATTCATGCCTTGAACGATATTACTGTAGGAAGTAGAAAAGTTTCTAGATTGGTGGAATTGGAGGCCTCAGTCAACCATGTTCATTTAACCAACTACAGAGCTGACGCAGTCATAGTGTCAACAGCCACTGGAAGTACCGGCTATGCTCTATCAGCTGGAGGACCTATCGTATTTCCTGAAGCACAGATGATGATTCTACAGCCGGTGGCAGCTCATACTGGTCTCAGAGACGCATTAGTACTTGATCCTGCCTCTACGGTGTCGCTAGAGGCTTCTGCAAGCTATTTGGCATCCATAAGTGCTGATGGATTCGTGGATTCTGAAGTACAACCTGGAGAAAAAGTCATTGTAACTAGAAGCCCATACGATGCCAGATTCCTACGCTCGGAGAAACCTGATTTCTTCTACACTGCCTTAAATATGCGTCTCGGTCTAGCGTACAGATCTCAACGTCCCCCCGAAGGACCTTTATAAAAATGGGAAATTTAGAGCTTGATCGCACAATCAATAGTAAGAAGATTTATGAGGGTACTATCATAAACGTCAAGGTTGATGAGGTGTTGTTGAAGAATGGAGTTAAAGCTAAACGTGAGGTTGTAGAGCACAAACCAGCAGTGGCCATAGTTCCCGTAGACGCAGAAAATAATGTTCTGCTTGTAAGGCAATACAGACATCCGGCGAAGATAGATTTGCTGGAGATACCCGCTGGGATCATAGAACCTGGAGAGGAACCAGAAGTAGCTGCACTTCGAGAATTACAAGAAGAAGTGGGATACACTTCACGTAATTTGAGACTTATTTTCGGATTCTGGACAAGTCCAGGGTTTACAGATGAATACATTTATGGCTTCATAGCACGAGACCTTGTGCCAAATAGACTACCGCAGGATCATGATGAAGATATATCGGTTGAAAAAATTCCGATAGGAAGATTGCAACAACTTATAAGACTAGGTGAAATACAGGATTCAAAAAGTATTGCACTTTTAATGACTTTGAATTCAAAAATGTAAAAATAGGTGCGAATATGCCAAACCTTGATCAAATGCTACAACAAATTGATGACCTGGAAGATGAACTAGTCGCCTTGGAACAAGCGTTGATTAAAATCCCTTCCGTCAATACAGGTTTTATGCCAACAGGAGACGAAACTCCTGTATGCAACTACATTTCCGATTGGTTATCTATGGTGGGAATAGAATCCGAAATTCTAGAATCCTCACCGAACCGCGGCAACATAATTGCAAACATAGAAGGTTCTTCTGGAAAAATCGGACTCTTATTTATGTCTCATACAGATGTTGTACCAGTAGAAGATGAAGACAAATGGACATTCCCACCATTCAGCGGGCAGATCCATGAAGGAAGAATATACGGACGAGGCGCATCAGATTGCAAGGGTCTTTTGTCGGCGCAGCTAATGGCTATCAAGGTCTTAAAAGAAAACGGTGTAATTCTGAAAGATGGATTGTCGCTCGTGTCAGGAGCAGATGAGGAGCATGGGGGAAGATACGGATTCGGATGGTTAGCAGAAAATTATCCAGAAAAATTACAAGCACCCTTTGCTGTGAACGAAGGGGGGGGATCTCCCATCGAAGCCGCGGGTTCATTAACCTATGTTCTTGGAGTGGGAGAAAAAGGAAGGCTGCAGGTAGAAATTGATGTAAAGGGTATAAGTTCTCATGCATCAGTTCCGTGGCAAGGAACAAATGCACTCTACAGACTTTCTAAAGTACTTAACAGAATAGAAGAATATGAAGCGGAAAGGGACACTTCTACCAGTCTATTTGAACATCTTTCTACATTTGCTATTGAACACAAACCATCATCTGACAATGTAGACGAAATCATCAAAGAACAGGAAAAAGATAATCCTAGATTTGCCTCAATGCTTAAGGCCCTATCTAGGATGACGATAACCCCAACTATGATAAACGGCGGCATCAAATCAAACAGTGTACCTGAGCAGATTAGACTTACCTGCGATGTAAGGACCTTGCCACATCAAACAGACGATTACCTAAGAGAGGAATTAGACAACATTTTGGACGGCATACCCGGTGTCGAATATTCAATAGACTACATGGCCGTTCCAAATTCTTCTCCTTTTGAAACGGAGTTAATGACTAGCCTACACGAGGCTACAAAAAAGGCAGTTGATAGAGACGATGTACAGTTCGTCCCTGCCATAAGTACTGGTTTTACTGACTCAAGATTTACAAGACCTTTAGGTGTAACTACCTACGGGTTTGCAGGTTCGCACCCAGAAGACGACCCTATGCTTAGCAGAGCCCATGGCACAGATGAATCCATNGGCATTAAAAGTCTGGTAAGTGGAGCCAAAGTAATGTTGCATCTTGCCTATGACATGCTTGCAGAAAAATAACTAACTACAGAGAAAAATACTCACCATATTTTTTCAAAGACTCGGGATTTAGATCCGCTCCCAAACCCGCGCCACCGGGCATGTGTAATTGTCCATTTCTGATGACCTCAAAAGGATCTATGATTTCATGCCTGTGTTCAAACTCTTCCACCGCGTGTTCTAGAATTACTCTTTGGTCCAGGGAAGCACAGACGTGGGCAGATGCCAGAAGAGATATTGGACCTGAAGGACAATGTGGAGAAAATCCTATCCTGTTTTTAATAGCGCTTTTAGCAATCCGTACAGCCTCTTCAACTCCACCGCAATACTTTATGTCCGGCATTATAGTTTGAACTGAATTCAATTTGATAAGGGAATCAAAAAACAATTGTCCATAACCTGCTTCCCCTCCGGATATGGGCAAGTCTATGTCTCTAGCAAGTTCAGCTAATTCTGTAGGAAATGTGATCGGATCCAATGGCTCCTCAAACCAACCGATTCCAATTGGACTTATCAGTTCCGCAACCATTCTGGAGGAACTATCATTGAATCTACCATGACAATCTACTAGAATTTCCACCTCTGGACCCACCCTTTCTCTTACAGCCACTAGGCGATCTATACCGTGTTTAGCCACAGATATAATATCGTCTGGATTCGGATGCCGTACTTCATCAAATGGCGCACATTTAATCACCTTAAAACCCTTCTCCGCAGCTCTAAAGCCCGCATTTCCGAAATCTTCAGGAGAGCGATCAGTCGCAAACAAACTCCTATTAATATTTGCGTACAAATCGATTTTTGACGGAAATTCACCACTGAGATACGCAGATAAAGGCAGATTATGAACAAGAGAATTTAGCTGGCTGATAGCAGTGCGAACAGCACTTAATGCACCTGCAGTGCTTGAATCATTTTCTATATCCTCATCGACTCCTAAATATTTTTCTAAATCTTCCTCAGGAGGTATGTTTCCTTCAGAAATAGCATCAAGAATTTCATTGATGAGCCTAGCTACCTCATTTGATTGTGGGCCTTTCGTAAACTCAACCAAAGTTTCTTGATCCGACTTTGTCCGAACAGAAACGCAATACCAAGTAGTATTTTTCGTTACTTCATATCTCAAAAATCTCCAGGAATGAAGGGATAACTCCATATACTTAACTCCTTTAAACGCCGTGGTCGCTCCTTGATCACCTTAGTATATACACAATTAGTCGATGGATAACCTAAAACCACAATATCATGATATTGGAAGAAACTTGTTGGTTTATATGGTGTAAAGTGTTAAACTCGGAGAAATTCAACAGCAACGGAGCAGCATATGGACGGCTTGATCGTTCACGAGACCCCAAAGAGTAAGCTCACAACGATGGTTGTAGCATTTGCAGGATGGCCAGACGCTGCTGAAGCCGCTACCCGAGCAATCAGATATATGGTCCGAAAGTTACCCAGTAAAAAAATTGCAGAAATAGATCCTGAAAACTACTACGATTTTACTGTGAACAGACCCCAGACCAGAATCAATCGAAAAAAAGAACGGATCATCAAATGGCCCACCAATGAATTCTACAGTTACGTTCCTGAGAATGCCCCAGAAAATGGCATCTTAATGTATGTGGGAACAGAGCCCAATCTTAAATGGAGAACATTTTCAGATACTGTATTAGAGGTCGCTAAAGTATCGGGCGTAGAACTAATAGTCTCTTTAGGAGCACTACTGGATGCAGTTCCGCATACGAGAGAGGTAAAAATAACTGGCCGAGCCAGCAGTCAGGAACTGAGCAAAAAAGCAAGATGGCTAGGAATCCGCAATTCTGGCTACCAAGGGCCAACAGGAATACATTCTGCTTTCGCAGAAGCATGTAGTAAGAGCCATATCCCTCATGCAAATATTTGGGGTCACTGCCCACATTACGTCCAGACCTCTCCCAATCCTGTGACTAGCTTCGCATTACTGGAGAGGCTAAAAAGCCTTGTAGACATAGACCTAGATATGAGTGAATTAGATTTAGCCGGACAAGCCTTCAAGGAAGAAATATCCTCCGCTATCTCGAAACAACCGGAAGTCAGTTCTTATGTGTCTCGACTGGAAAGCCAGTACGATGAGGCTAACGGATCCCAAAATGATATGCCCACTGGGACAGATATGGTTGAGGAAATAGAAAACTTTCTCAAAAGCCAATCCAGTGGACAAGAATAGAAATAAATAAGCCCATAATGGTGGGTGATGAGTAAGTGTCGCAGCTACTTATAACTCCTGAATACTATAAAAATTTATTCAATCGTTGGACAGACGACATTGCAATGCTCCCTGATTTCCCAACTGAATCAAAAGAGAAACTTGTTGCTTTGCATTTCGTAATGCTGGCTTTTGCTGACGGAGAAGAATATTCAGAGGACGATATTCATGAAGGAATAAAAGACAGAAACCTTTTCTCAATAGATCACGTACAAATTAAAATAAATATGGTCCGCAATGGTTTTCTAACTAGAATTGAAAAGGAATCAGGATTGTTTTATATGACCTCCAAAGAGTTTTTAAAACATGCTCAATGGGATAATTCTATACCTGGAGTCACATAATAGACAGGCAACTAACCCCCGAAGAAATTTTAATAGATATCGGTCCAATATCGATAAACAGTCGAGACTGGGGTGGTGACGGCAGAAACATAATATTAATACACGGTCTAGCTTCAAACAGCCAAATCTGGGATCTAGTGGCACCACTCTTAACGAAAGCTAACAGAGTAGTAGCCATTGACCAACGAGGGCACGGATTATCTTCCAAACCAGATCATGGATACGACTTTGAAACTATTACTAACGACTTATCTTTATTTTTGGATACTGTGAAAATCACCAACCCATTATTAATCGGGCATTCGTGGGGGGGAAGCGTTGCATTGAATTTTGCGGCCAATAACTTAAAGCAAATAAGTGGGATCTGCCTTGTAGATGGAGGTCTAATAGAAATATCGTCCATACCAGGAAATTCCCTTGAAAAAGCCCTTGTAGATATGGCTCCTCCGTTATTTGACGGCTTAACCGAGGCAATTCTTAGAGATAGAATTTCAAGACGCGATTGGGGCGAACGGGATGAAATGTCTGTCAAATCCAATTTAGCCGACATTGTGATGGCCAATTTTAAAGAAAACCCGGATGGAACCATCGAGCCTCATTTTCGAAGATCTAGTCATTTGAAAGTAGTAGAAGCATTTTGGAGTCACCAACCATCGACATTGTTTTCATCAATAACATGCCCTGTCCTAAATTTACCTGCGAGATTAAATAAAGATAAAAATCCAAGACAAAAACTTAGACAAAATTTAATAGATCAAGCGGAAGCAAATATATCTAAATTTAATACAGTTTGGTTGGAAAACAGCATACATGATGTACCTATTCAGAAACCGATTTTAGTAGCAGAAATTATATCCCAATACATTGACAGTGGTTTTTTTGACTAACCGGATTAGGCGGTTTCAGATAGAAAGTAATATGGGACATTCCAAGTTCCAACCAATCCCATATCAACTACTGCCTTATTAGCATATAGCTTTGTCACTATTCCCATACTACCAGTAATCGGACCTCCACTGACATTCCCTAAATACCTGACCTTTTGACCATTATTTATATTTAACCCATTTTGAAAAGTAGCA
This sequence comes from Chloroflexota bacterium, assembly GCA_002722155.1. Classification (GTDB taxonomy): domain Bacteria; phylum Chloroflexota; class Dehalococcoidia; order Lucifugimonadales; family UBA826; genus UBA11996. Next base: position 85,407 of record PBKS01000005.1, on the reverse strand, counting down.
TCATCACTTTTGTCATTCTTTATAGATAGTGTCAACTGTGTTGCTTTATTCATTTTTACACCCAATTAAATTCTAATTTAGAACATTTTAGAACAGAACANGTGTTCTGTCAATCATTATCGTACAGCACGGGGAAGCGCCTGGGTGATAAAAAGGCTGACTCTGGGATAGAATACGAAGTAAGAATCTGCCATAGAGGTATAGAATTATGGGAAGACTGGATAACAAGGTGGCTATAGTTTCAGGGGCGGGAAAAGGCCAAGGTGCATTTGAAGCCGCCCTTTTTGCAAAGGAAGGAGCCAAAGTCGTTTTAGCAGACATAGATATTGAGGCCTGTGAATCCAATGTTCGAGATATTGTCAAAAACAAAGGGATAGCTTCAGCGATCAATCTAGATGTAACTTCTTCTGAAAGTTGGATCGACTGCATCAAATTCACTGTGGAAAAATACCAGCATCTAGACATACTGGTTAACAATGCTGGTATATACAGCAAGGTACCAATTGAAGAAGCCTCAGTTGAGGAATTTGACTTAATTATGTCAGTAAACCTGAAGGGGGTTTTTTTGGGAACAAAATATGCTATCCCCGAAATGCGCCGATCTGGTAATGGTTCCATCATCAATATTTCATCTACAGCCGGCCTTGTCGGAAACCAAACTGGCGGCGCATATGGAGCTTCAAAGGGGGGCGTTAGATTATTCACTAAATTTACTGCAATACAGCATGCTCAGGACAATATAAGAGCTAATTCGGTACACCCTGGACCAATAGACACAGATATGATCGCAGATAACCTTGCTACCCCAGAAGGGAGACAGAGCTCTATAAATAGAATACCTATGGGTCGAATCGGAACAATAGAGGACGTAGCGATGGGAGTTTTATTTCTAGCCTCAGATGAATCTTCATACATGACAGGATCAGAATTAGTGATAGACGGGGGAATTACGGCTCAATAGAAGCATATCTACTATATGTGTTGCTAGCCTCTAAAAAATAATGGTGATTCGGATCATATACATTAAATAACATGTCTAACTTCAAGGGAATCATATTGGCAGCTGGGACCGGGACTAGGATGAGGTCTAGCCTTCCCAAGGTATTGCATACTTTGTCTGGGAGACCAATTTTGACTTATGTCATGAATTCACTCGTTGGGACCGGAATACAAGACATCATCACCGTTGTTCCTGCCAAACACCACAGATTCAAACCTATCTTGAATAAGACATCCCAATTAGCTGTACAAGAGACTCCGAAAGGGAGCGGACATGCCCTACTTCAAGCCATTGGAATGACCTCAACTGCAAAAAACATTCTCGTATTAAATGGAGATATGCCCCTGATCAAAAAGGAAACTTTAATATCTTTAATGACCCACCATCAGTCATCAGAAGCAGATCTCACACTACTAACTGCCCACGTCAGAAATCCGAAAAGCTTCGGGAGGATAGTCAGAAATCAGGATAACAGAATTATTACCATAATAGAGGAATCTGAAGCGAACGAATCCCACATAGGTATCAATGAGATTAATGCCGGCGCCTACTGTTTTAAAACCTCGTGGCTATGGGACGCGTTGAAATCTTTGAAGCCGGCTAAATCGGGGGAATTTTTTTTAACCGATCTAGTAAGCTTAGCGTATGAGGTTAACCTTAAGACGGAATCACTCAGTACAGAGGAACAAGAGATTTTAGGAGTAAATGACAAAAAGGAATTAGCGAGGGTGGATAAAATATTGAGAACCTCAATATGTGAAGATTTGATGGCAAAAGGAGTCACAATTATAGATCCCGACACAACATATATTGGCATTGACGTGTCGATCGAACAAGACACCGTGATTTACCCGAATACCCATATAAGTGGTGTGAGCAAAATTTCTTCACACTGCGAAATGGGCCCCAACAGTGTGATCGCTAATAGTTCTGTCGGTCCCAACTGTATAATAAGATCATCCACAATTGAGTCTGCAATTGTTTGCAACAATGTGACCGTAGGACCCTACAGTCACATAAGGGAAGGATCATTCCTGAAAAGTGATGTTAAGATAGGAAATTATGTCGAAATAAAAAACAGTTCGATTGGTAATGGCACAAAATTGGGGCATCACTGTTATATAGGAGACTCAGATATAGGGTCCAACGTCAATATTGGTGCCGGAACAATAACTTGCAACTATGACGGGGTGCAAAAACAGAGAACAATCATCAAAGACAACGCTTTTATAGGATCGGACACAAAATTGATCGCGCCGGTAATCGTTGGTATTCAATCTATTACAGGGGCAGGATCAGTTATCACAAAGGATATACCTGACTATGCCAAAGGAGTTGGATCCCCTGCCCGAATAATAAAGGAGGATAGGTCTTCATAGACCCAAAGCCAAATTGGATACTGATATAAGTGATTTAACAAGTTTAGCTCTCGTAGGTTCGATCGCTCTATTTACGTTGATAGGTTTTGTACAACATGTGGTTGGAACAGTAACCCGAGAATCCATATTTATTTGGCGGAGTGAAGAAAGGTCTGGATTGGATAAACTAGAAGATCTTTTTCGAAAGGCCGACCAATCGAACTCAGCCTTTTCAATCTTAAAGACAATAGCATTATCAGCCGTAATTATAATTTGCTATTTCATATTTTATGAAACCCCAAAGAATGAAACTGCATCTTACGATGTAGGTCAAATCACAATAATCGGTCTATGCACGCTTCTCGTCCTTGGAATGCTAGAAACCATCGCTAAAGTAGGAGGCAGGCACAGTGGTCCCAGGGTAGCAATACAAATCTATAGAATTGCAATATTCATAGGCACCACTTTAAGGCCCATAACCCGTTCACAGGAACGCATTATAGAAATAGGGAGTGTCGAAGATGCTTCCGATCTCAGCGAAAATAGCAATATCGCGATGCAAATGGATGATGAAGGTGAGCCTCTTGAGGAANATGAGGTAAGAATGATAAGAGGAGTCTTCCAGCTGGACAAGACTGTTGCGCGTGAAATTATGGTGCCAAGAGTGGATATGATTACCACTGATATCTCAACCCCAGTCAACGATGTTGTCGATCTAATGATCAAAGAGGGACATAGCAAGATTCCGATCTATAGAGATGAAACGGATCAAGTCGAAGGGATTGCGCACTCAATGGATATTCTAGCCAATATCAAAAATCCGGAAGAAAAAGGGTTAGATATAGCCGAGTTTCTCCGACCAGTTCTGTTCGTACCTGAATCAAAAACACTAGAGGACTTGTTAACTGATTTTCAAGACAAGCGTATGCAAATGGCCATTGTCATAGACGAATATGGTGGGGTCTCAGGTTTGGTTACAGTAGAAGATCTGGTAGAGGAAATAGTTGGAGAACTTCACGACGAATTTGATCAACGAGAGTCCAGTATAAGACAAACCCAAGAAAATGAATTCTACATGGACGCAAGCATAGACATAGATGATCTGGCTATTTCAATTGGTGTATCTTTCGAAGGGAAAGGATTCGATACTATCGGAGGATTTGTCTTACATGAACTGGGAAAAATCCCAAGCCCTGGCGATAAATTTACTTACAACAATTTGTCTATTGAAGTAATATCTACAGTCGGTAGACGGCTTAGAGAGATAAAAATAATTAAGCTGTAGTGGAGATCTCTCATATAAGGCAATTCGTAGATGAACCTCTATAGACTNAACTACTCATCTTTCCACACTTTGGCTTGGAGCAACTAGCAACTAGGCCTCACATTAGCGTGAGCAGCCGTTAACAGATCCACATACCGTTAACTTGCTTGGATCATACACAGTCAAACCACCAAACACGATTTACGAATAAATCCAGTAGCCAACTTATACGATGAATTATCACGTCACCTAAAAAAGATAAGGCTCCCAGACTATTAAGCCTGAGAGCCTTATTCGATCCTTAGTTAGTTGTCCGTTTAACAGGACAGAGCTTAGGAATTCTCTATCAGTTTCTCTATTTGTCNGCGACTAACAATGGAGCGGTAGCCTCAGAATTAGATGTCCCCTGAGCAGCAAGGGTGTAAAGCCCTGCCTCCATGTCAGCCTTAACATCAATTTGGAAGGCTCCTGAGGCATTTGCCTCTCCTCCTGCCAGTATCCTGTCGACTCCGTCAGCTGCTCCCACGCCAATAATGCTAACCATTTCACCTGGGACGAATCCTGCACCATATACAGTGGAGACTCCTCCAGTTTCTGCTGGTGAAGCAGCAAGACTTGCAGCTACTGTACCCGCGTGCGATGCCGCAGATACTATTGTCACTGGTGCGCTAGCTATACTCCCAGCACCGCCTTGCGCCACCACGCTAGCTGGCCCGCCAGCTCTACTTACAACTGAATCCTCTTTGGACACAAAGTCAAACCCGATTTCAAACGCTCCAGCGCCATTAGCAGCTACCTGAGCTCCTCCTCCTCCTCCAATAATTGGAGAGGAATTTGAGTCGATCCTTAGTTGAATCACAACAGGCTCATTTGCCTGAAATCCAGATCCAGACACTGTGAAAGACTCTGACATTGTTATAGCAGATTTACTAACAGTTATATTACTTTCCGGTGCGACAGCGTCAGCACCACTCGGGCCTGGTGGTCCTTGTAGACCAGGAGCTCCGGCGGCACCAGGATTCCCAGGTAATCCAGGTAATCCGGGTTCTCCTTGCACACCTGCGGCACCAGGTAGACCAGGACTGCCTGGGTTGCCTGGAAGACCAGGCTTTCCTGCAGCACCCGCACACGCTGATATAACGAATAGCATTGCTGAGAAAACCAGGGCTGTTGATAACGCCCGAAGGCTAAATAGCTTTCCCATTTGACCCCCTTCTTTCTAAAGGTACGAATTTTGTTTCAATCTTATTTGTTGAGTGAGCTAACGATTAGCAACCGACAAGCTCCGCATCGACGAGTGAACCAGTTCATGATATGCACCACCCCAAGGTATGTCAAGCTATTTCCGTGCCTAATCGATCACCACGAAACAGCACCTCTACCAAGGTGACACAGCCAAACTTACAGTCACTCTTCGTCCAACCATGGAATTCTAGTGGAATAACGATGAATAATCAATAACAATCCGCCCCATATTTCAATCTCATAGTCTAAAGGGACAAGAGAACTTATGCAGGTTAAGCCTAAACGCACAACAGTTTCCAAATCGATAATAAGTGAAAACTCTGACTACAGAAGAACCTCAACCATCAAATCTAGTGCCTTTTACGGCTAGATTTGATGAGCTTGAAATTTTCTTCTCATGCCATAAGCCCTACCATATTTTCTTTTTAGTGAAAAAGATTAAATTATCGAATTACCGACCTTACAGAAAATCCCAAACGAAAAATTAAGTATTGATACTCACCCTTACTGCCACTTCCGAGGTCTACCCGATAGGTTTCCCAATCCCAATTCAGAGCAAAGAGTGGAAAACAGGGACTTAGACGCCCCACACCACTCCAAATCCTCAACATCCCTAGTGACATCTACTTCTTTATACAGCGTCGCAATGTCGCGGTAGAGGTAGCTATCATTTCTGTTTTTTTCCAGGCTTGAACTCAACCCCGCCGCCCCCCTAACCGAAACGTCCCAAAGCTCATGTGCATTCGGTATATATTCTGTATGAAGGTACCGGTGAAGCAAAATGGAACTCGACTTGGCCCCCCATTTCGGTATACCAGGGATATTATCTGCGGTGTCCCCAACCAGGCCTAGATAATCAGGAATAGATGCCGGAAGAATACCGAATTTATCTATAACACCAGGTTCATCGAGAATAACATTATTTTTCCTGTCGAGGCATACGATTTGATCTCCAGTCACGACTTGACATAAATCTTTGTCCGGTGAGCAAATTATCACTTGGTCAACAGAATCTTCCTTCGAATAACGAAGAGCTGCAGAAGCTAGTGCATCGTCAGCCTCATATTCCTGCATTGGCCAACAGACGATACCGAGAGCGTCTACTGCCCTCTCAGCAAGTGTAAACTGCATTTCCAACTCCGAAGGGGTGTCGGAACCATCCTTATAGGATGGCAGCAATTGATTCCTGAATGATTTAATCGAACTGTCAAACGCTACAGCAAGATGAGTTACATTAGGCTGATTCAATAGGGATAATAACGTTATTATTAAACCTCTCACCGCTGATACATGCATGCCATCTGGTGCTAGTCTTTCTGGCTGCCCGAAATGGGACCGAAACAGTTCATACGTTCCATCAACTAAGTGGACTTTCATGAGGCACTAGATTCCAAAAATTCCAATTCCTTCTATGTTCACTGAGTATTTGGATTTAAAACATCATTCATTGCATCACCGAACAAATTCCAACATAAAACCAATGACCACGCCACAATGCCGGGCGCGATCAACATCCATGGGACTACTCTAAGAGCGCTTATACTGCCCGCTTCCAATAACATCGTACCTAAACTGGGTCTCGGCGGTTGTATACCTAAACCCAGCCAACTAAGAATAATTTCAGTACCAATCAAAGTACCCATACCCATGGATACTGTCACCACAATAGGCCCAATGGCATTCGGCAACAGGTGAATAAACAAAATTCGCGATGTGGATGCTCCAGTCGCCTGAGCAGATTCTACATATTGGGAACTCTTAAGTGACAAAACTTGACCTCTCACGAGCCGGGCCATTCCCACCCAGCTAAAAGAAACTAGCGCAATAGATATTACGAAATAGTCCGCAATCCCCGATTTAACTATACCGTCCAACCAAGTGTTATCTTCAATCCATCGTACTGCATCTATGATCCTAGGCCGCAAAGTCGCAGCCAAAAGTATTACTAGTAATATATCTGGAAATGAAGCAAATAGTTCCCCTATTCTCATTATGACGGAATCCACCCTGCCCCCGTAGTACCCAGAAATCAATCCTAACGATACGCCTATAAGCAACCCACCAGTAAGTATCGTTACCAAAGTGATTATTACTGTGTTTTGTACCCCCCACAGAACCCTTGAAAAAACATCACGACCTTTCAAATCGGTTCCTGCTATATGCTCTAAAGTAGGGGCTTCCCTTATTGATTCATAATCCTGCTCATTGTAGCCATAGGGGGCCACCCAAGGAGCTAATAAACCCATTACATATATAGCTGTAATGACAGTGAGAGATATCACTGCCAGTTTTTTTCGCCATAGTCTCCCAAAAGCTCTGGACAAATGACCTTTACCACTGATGTATGTGTCCATTAAGAAAGCCTTATCCGGGGATCAATTATGGAATACGCTATGTCGGCTAACAAATTTGCAATAACAAACGCTGTCGACAATATTATGGTGAACGCCATTATTACCGGGTAATCTCTGTTAAAAATGGATTGTATCGCGAAATCTCCAACGCCAGGAATTCCAAGCAATCTTTCAGTAATAAATCCTGTAGTCAACATGCCTGCCAATGAAAATGAAAGGATAGTAACTATAGGTATTATGGCGTTCCTTAAAACGTGTCTGACATCAATCCTGGATTCACTCAATCCTTTAGCTTTGGCCGTTCTAACAAAATCCTGTCCAAACACATCCAAAGTGCTGGCTCGCATTAACCTAGCTAGCCCAGCAATTCCGGGAACACCCATTGTGATGGCTGGAACGACAATCCTCAAATCAAAAAAACCTCCCCACCCAGAACATGGCACCAAACTTAGTTTTAAGCATAAACCCCATAAAACAATGGGAATACTCACCATTATAGGGATTGACATTAAGATCAGGGTAAAAGAGACGGCCGCCGGATCCATCCAGGTACCTTGCCGATGAGCTATCCAAAATCCCAAGGGGAGCCCTACAAGTAAACTAACTAGCATAGCGGCAAGATTAACTTGAAAAGATACCCACATTTTGGAAGCTAACAAAGTCCCTACAGATCTACCACGATAGCGAAGACTTTCACCGAAATCACCTCTAACAGCACCAGATACATAATCAACGTATTGGACAATAACTGGACGATCCAACCCCAAAGAAGATCTCAATCTATCCGCTGTTTCCTCATCATACTTAGTACCAAGCATAACTCTGACAGGGTCACCAGGGCCATAGGTCCCAAGCACGAAAGTAACAGCCGAGACCATCAACAACAATATCGGCAACCATAGCAATCTTCTAGTTATATATATCCACATAAGTCCAATATCTTAATTCTGAAGTCAATATAGGATAACCAAAGTCAGAATGATACGCAGGACTAGGTCCTCATATAAATGGGATTCAGTCTTCTATATATACATATCTCATCTTAGAGATCGTCATGGGAGTCAACTCATACCCTTTGACATAAGGCTTAATCAGAACATGCGATTCGCCGGCAAACCATAACGGTACCCAACCAGCATCATCAACAATAATTTCTTCTGCCTTTTGGTATAGATCGATTCTTTTGACTAAATCAGTCTCAACTCTTGCATCTTGGAGCAAGATATCCACATCTTGATTAGAATACAAGCCATGATTATTTTCACTTTCAGAATGGAATAATATATCCAAAAAATCCTGAGGATCTGGATAATCCGCCTCCCATCCTAATCCCCCAAAAGCTTGGAATTTTTCCTCATCCAAATCTTTAAGATATGTGGCCCACTCAACTTGTTGTATCTCTACTTCTACACCCAATGTTTCCATCCACATATTTATTATGACCTCAAGATCTAATCCTGGTGTGCCTCCAGTTCCCGGTATTGTTATCACAATTCTTGGCCTGCTCTCCGGATCAGCGTAATTTGATTCAGATAATAATTTTTTAGCTAAGACAGGATCATGGCGAAGTCCCTCCAAACTTTCATTGAATCCAGGAAACCCTGGTGGCAATATTCCATATGCTGGAACTACCAAATCAGAATACACTTCCTTCGCAATTAATTCTTTGTCTATCGCGTGATTTAGTGCTTGTCGAAATTTAGGATCATCAAAAGGAGGCTCTTCTATATTAAATCCTATGTAATTAACAGAATAGCCAGGATCCGCGACAACCAAATCTCCATTAAGAGGGTCTCCGGGATCCTTAATTCTTTCCAAATCGAAAAGACCTACTCCAGTAATATCAATTTCGTCATTTTCGTACATGGCCATCGAGGAGCCACCAGCTAAATTCATCTGTATCCTCGCTAGTTTTGCTGGATTCAAATGATAGAGATTATTTCGATCCAGTATGATCCGTTCTCCAATTTTATAGTCAGAGAGTTTAAATGGCCCCGTCCCGTTAGGATTATCCGTCCAATTGAGACCCCCTTCAGAAACATTGTTCCTGTCAACAACGTAGGCTGTGGGATATGTTAATTTAGCTAGAAAGTATGCTTTCGGAGCATCTATCTTTATTTGTAGGGTGTTATCATCAACAGCTTTAACCCCAACTATCTCAGAATTCTTCCCTTCCAACACTTCATTTACACCCACAATATCACCCAAGTAGGTTTTCGCTGTGGGGGATGCGGTGTCTGGGTTAGCGGCCCGCTCCAAAGACCATTTGAAATCCGCCGCCGTCACCTTTGTCCCATCATGAAAAACAGCATCATCCCGAATCTTAAAAGTATAGGTGAGACCATCATTAGAAATTTCCCAACTTTCAGCAAGGTCTGGAATTAACTGCAGATTGATATCAAAGCCAACCAATCCTCCAAAAATTTCGACTACAACCCCAGCGGATGTTGTATCTGAAGTCAAATGTGGATCCAGCGTCGGAGGATCGGACCAAAGACGATTAAATACGCCGGTTGGGAGCTCATTAGCGTCAGATGAGGACAAACCACGTGTTGCAGCAACATCTGACTTTAAATCGGATGTTCCCTGAATATCAACAGCAGGGCTTGATTCGCTTTCAGCCTCTGATTCAATATTATTCGAATCAGAACTTCCAGAATCCCCTACCGCTTTGCCTACAGCAGGTTGTCCACATGCAAGCAATCCAAATAATAGAACCGTGCTCAAAAAAACAGAGAACAAACTTTTTATCATATAAACCTCAAAAAATTAGTCTATCGAAAATGGTATCCATTAATAATAGTAATTTTTAACCCACAAAAACAACGGCAATTCCACCCGAGTAGTATCACTTTAAGTTAAAAATAAAATCCTAAGATGTCATTAGGATTTCATTCGATAATTTAGGTAGGCTTTTATGAAAATGTCTATATCTCCATCCAATACGTCGTTGGTAGATGAGGTTTCAACCTCGGTTCTATGGTCCTTAACCATTTGGTAAGGATGCAATACGTAACTTCGTATTTGATTACCCCATTCAGCTGAAATATGTTCGCCTTTTAAATCAGACAACTCCTTCTCTTTTTTCTCTCTTTCCAATTCTGCTAAACGAGAGGCCAATATCCTCATAGCTATCTCTCGATTTTGCCTTTGAGATCTCTCATTTTGGCAGGTAACAACAATGCCCGAAGGCTCATGTGTTATCCGGATAGCGGTTGAATTTTTCTGGACGCTCTGCCCTCCATGTCCACCAGCTCTAAAAACATCTATCCTTAAATCATCCAAATTAATCTCAATATCTGAACCTTCCTCCATTTTCGGTATTACTTCGGCCAATACGAAAGAAGTATGTCTCGCATGATCATTGTCAAATGGCGATATCCGAACAAGCCTATGAACGCCTTTTTCCGCTTTAAGATGGCCATAGGCAAATTCTCCAGTAACTTGCATTACGACACTCTTGATCCCTGCTTCTTCACCGTAAGACATGTCAAGAATTTCATTATTGAAACCTTTTCTGTCACACCACCTAGCATACATTCTAGTCAACATCGCAGCCCAATCTTGTGAATCAACTCCCCCGGCGCCAGCATGTATAGCTAATATAGCATCCCTATGATCATGTTCTCCGGAAAGCGTTAGGGTAAATTCCTCTTCTTGAATCTTTCTATCGATCAGATCAGTCTCCAAGCGTATCTCATCCAAAAAACTAAAGTCATTCTCTAGTATTGCTAATTCAACTAGGTCCAGGTTGGCCTGGATTTGCTCACGAAGTCCTTTCCACATCGACACTTGACCGTTCAATTCAGCTAATGACTTCATTTTACTTTGAGCTGAGGTCGAATCCTGCCAAAAAAGTGGTTCCAGCGATTCTTTTTCTAACTCCTGTATTTTTTTCTCTTTTGAAGGAAGGTCAAAGACGCACCAATAGGTTTGATACTTTGTCTCTAAGATCAAACAAATTTGTTTTCAAATCTTGCATCGATGTCAACTCCAGCCTATCAGTCGAAAAAATTCTATGGCTACAATTATATCAAGACAGGCCCCTGCTAAAAGAATCGGTCTTATCTTCCTAAAAATTGCACTGGCTTTGAAGGTCAATTGGACAAATAGGAATCCACATCTATTATCCAACCTCGTTTACCAGGCCTACGCGCATCGGAAACTCCCGGCAGACTGATTGTGTCGAGCAAGGCTCGCGGGCTAGGACCTCTCAAAATGATTTGCCACTGGTAACGACCTCTCACACGGCTTGGAAAAGCAGGAGTAGGCCCTAGAACCTCTGTATCAGACAATCCCCATATTTGTCTCTGCTCTTCCAAAACTCTGGCGAGATTTCCAGATTCTCTCTGACCTGAAACATTGTCCACGTCGTGCCTTAAAAGCCTAATTATTTTGCTGTAAGGGGGGTGAATATTATCCATTCTGTTTCTCGATTCAATATCAAAAAAGGACCGGTAATCTTGACTCGCAGCAGTCTTGATCGCGTAATGCTCAGGTTGGAAAGTCTGAATGAGTACCTTACCTTCTTCTTCACCTCTACCGGCCCTTCCTGCCACTTGGCACAAGGTCTGAAACACTCTTTCAGATGCTCTAAAATCTGGAATCCCAAGACCTATATCCGCCAAGACCACTCCTACCAGTGTTACGTTAGGCAAATGATGACCCTTAGATATTAATTGAGTTCCAACTACAATTCGGGTCTTTCCAGACCTAAACCTATCCAATAAATCATCATAGTTGGAATGGTTCGTGATAGCGTCACTGTCCCATCTATCAATAATGACATCCGGGTACAAATCGGTTAATCTTTCAACCACTAATTGTGTCCCAACACCGTATCTCCCTACTTTTTCGCTATTGCATTCGAGACAATATTCAATATTTTTTCTCTTTTGGCCACAATAATGGCAGATCAGTAATTTAATTCCGGAATGAAACGTCAAGGAGACATCACAATTTCTACATGTGGCAACATATCCACAACTAGTGCATTGAACATAGGAAGATGAGCCTCTCCGATTTAAAAAAAGTATGGCCTGATTTCCGCTGCTAATTGTATGCTCCAAATCTGATAACAATTCCCTACTGAAAATATTTGTATTCCCTGATTTCAATTCAGACCTCATATCGACGATTCTGACCTTAGCCAACAGGCTACTTTCAGTTTGGTCAGATGAAATATTAGGTCGATATCTCTGTTCTAACTCCACCAAACGATATCTTCCACGCATTGCCCGCCGATAAGATTCCAGGTCAGGGGATGCTGAACCCAAAATCACGGTTGCAGATGTTAATCCTGCCAACTGCATCGCCACATCCCTGGCGTGATAACGTGGAGCTCCCTCATTTTGTTTATAAGTCCATTCATGTTCTTCATCTATTACAATTAAACCCAAATCTCTTAATGGGGCGAATATGGCACTCCTGGATCCAATGACCACGTCATATTCGTTGTTCTTAACCTTTCTCCATTGATCGAAACGCTCCCCCAAGGTCAAACCACTGTGCAAAACCGCAACTTTCCCTGGAAACCTAGAAGCAAACCTTTCAATTGTCTGAGGAGTCAGGGCAATTTCTGGAACTAGTATTAAGGCAGTTTTGCCCCGAGAAATACACAAAGTTACAGCATCTAAATATACTTCCGTTTTTCCACTACCCGTGACGCCATGCAGTAATACTGCCCTTGTCTTTATGGAAGGGTCCTCTATTAATTCAGATATTTGCTCTAGGGCTGATTTTTGGGATTTAGATAGCTTAACCGGTTTGGCAGTTTTGAAAAATTTCCCATTCAACGGATCTCTATCTATCTCCACTAGATGTTCCTGAAGAAATCCTTTAGAGATTAAGGAGTTGACAGGGGAGTTACCAAATTCTTTCCTAAGAACCGACAATCTATGAAAATTTTCTTGTCCGGTTGATAAATTCTCTAAAATATGAAGCTGCTTAGGTGCCTTTATTAATTGGCTATCTAGCAAAGCATTCCTACCTGATTTCGTAATTTCGACGAATTTTTCATATTTAACACGGATCTTGACGGAAGATTCGGTCACAGATCGGATCAAGATTTGCTTTTCTACAAGCTGGCTGACCAATCGTCTCGAATTCTCACCAAAATTAGAAATCACTCTATCAAGCTGAACAGGCTCTCTAGAATATATATAACTGACGACCGATGATTGAAATTCACTAAGTTTTAATTCAGAAACTTCGACACTGTCCGAAACAGACAGTGTAATAGAGCTTCTCTTTCGTCCACCAGGAGGAAACATTAAAGAGGATGCTTGAAACAAAGTACAAAGATATTGCTTGCTGATCCAGTTAGCTAATTTCAAATGAATTGGATCGATCAAGGGCTCTTTTGCCGTAATCTCAGATACTTGGCGGACCGAATCCAAGTCAGTGGTGTCAGAAAATGCAAAAACTATACCTTGCCTACTCTGATTTCCAAAAGGAACAAGTACAGAATGACCTAATTCCAAATCAAAACCGCTAGGTATTTGATATGTAAATGTTCTGTCTCCAGAACCGGGGGAATCTACTGCTACTTCCGCGAATTTCAATGAACCCGAACCTTTCATTTAATCCAAGGTGGTTTATCGGGAAGTATACAATTAGCTAACTTCACTGTGTGAATTCAAATATTCAAAATGACTATCTTCTGTCTTCTTTGATTCTAGCCGCCCGGCCAGAAAGCCCTCTAAGATAATAAAGCCTGGCCCTTCTAACTTTTCCTTTCCGCGTAACTTTTACCGACTCAACATTCGGAGAACATTTTAAAAAGGTTCTTTCAACTCCAACTTGATTAGTAATCCTACGAACGGTAAAAGTCTCTCCTCTTCCATTTCCTCTAACTCTTAGAACAACCCCTTCAAAAGCCTGAGTCCTTACCCTTTCCCCTTCTACCACCCTCACATTAACCGTAACCGTGTCCCCGGGTCCAAAGTCTTCTATGCTGGTATTTTGTTCTACTGGTATGAGATTATGGGCATCCATATTCTGTCTCTAACCTTTCCAATGTTCATAAATATAGTATTTCTTTAAATTACAAGGGCAAATTGTACTTTGTCATCAACATCTATGGCAATAGCTTCCACAACATTTAAATTAAGATTTTTTAACTGTCTCCCTCATGACTAAGTTAACAGCATTTGGTAGAATTAATTACCGCAACGAAAATGAAATTTAAAATGGGGAGGGAATAATGCCGTTCAGATTTGGCCCCATGGAGCTGATAATAGTCCTAGTAGTGGTGCTAATTATATTTGGCGTGGGGAGGTTGCCTGAAATCGGAGGAGCAATGGGAAAGGCCATTAAAGAGTTCCGATCTACCCAAAAAGACGTTATTGAAGAAGATTCGCCGACTAAGAAAGATTGATTTCCATTCCACCCATATCAATTACCCATCTGATTCCTTAACAAGCTAACCAAGCCCAAACGTCTTTATACCGCCACCAAATATGGTTAACACAAAGCGGCTTTACTCGACATGATTGTCATGTCTTTTTACCCTCATTTTGGCTCCTATTTTTGATAAAAGGATCCCTACTTCAAATAGGGCCAACACTGGAATTGCGACCATAGTCTGGTTAATAGGATCTAATGTTGGAGTTATTAAAGCACCCAGTATAAAAGCTAACACTATGGCCCATTTTCGATTTCGGGACAGAAATGATGGGCGTACTACCCCGATTCTGGAAAGGAAAAACAAAACGATAGGAAGCTCGAAAACAACCCCCATCCAAAATAATAATGAGAGCATTAAGCTGACATAGTTGCCAATTCTAATCATTGGAGTAGCGACATCACTACCAAACGTGATAAGAAATTTTACCGCTGGCGGAAATAGGACAAAGTAGCCAAAAGCCGCACCAAGAATAAAAATTAGTATGCTAATAGGCATCAATATATATAAATATTTTTTCTCCGTAGGCTTTAAGCCAGGAGAAATGAACATTGTTAATTGCCACAAAAGAAAAGGTAGTGATGCAAAAATTCCAGCTAGAAGTGACGCCTTCATAGCAATACCTATAAATTCTGTGAGATCAGTATATACAGGCTTTTGTTCTGGTAGTCCTGGGAACCCGCTAGCAGGTTCCATTAAAAACCGGAGTATCTGTTGATGAAATACAAAGGCAATTACTGTAAAAACCACAACAACGGCAGCAGACCAAGTAAGCCTACGGCGAAGTTCATCAAGATGGCCACCCAATGTCTGAGATTCGTTAGTCAAATATGATCACCCCAAAGAACTTTTTCCAGAAGCATCCTCATTTCCAACTTCTCGATTGCTTAGCGATTCTTCAGCTTCCATATCATTTTGTCCTAAGGAAACCTTTCTTTTTCTCCTAGAGTCAAAAGCTATGGGGCCTCCATAATTAACATCTAAATCGGACCCGGCATCTTCACTTGCAGAACTACTTGCAAAGTCTTCCTTATCAGCAGTAGGGAAAGTACCGTCTACATCAACATGCGGGATTTGCTGAGCAAACCTCTTAGCCTCCGCCATCAAATCTCCAAGCATCCGAGCTCCGGAAATCATCTTCTGAGGCCCCAATAATAGGAAAGAGATCAGTAGTATAACCAAAATTTCCAAGCTACCCATTCCTAGCATTGGTTTATACCTAGCATTGGTTTATATCCCCCTAATTATCTAAGATTTTCCCTTGAAGATAACATAAGACATTTCGTACATTTATCAAAATCGAATACTTCTAGTGCTCTATAAATTATTGGCTCCAATTCCATTTGAGTCAAAATTTCAGACAAAGCACATACAGGAAGGCCGACAACTGAGAAATAGCATCCATCTATTTTTTCTACCGGATTAAAAATATCATTCTGAATAGCATACGATCCGGCTTTATCCATCGGATCCCCAGTTTCGACGTAACGTCTTATATCCTCACAGTGGAAATTTCTTAAGTGAACGCTGGTTATAACGGAATTCTCAATGTGATGACCATTTGTAACATCATAAACACTTATCGCTGTTATCACAGAATGTTGATTGCCAGACAGTTTCTTTAAAGTTCCAAGGGCGTCAAGTTTGTCTATTGGTTTACCGATAACTTCATCCTGGAATGAAACAATTGTGTCAAACCCAAAAACACATGAATTCGATGGCACTTGATCACAAACACTCATAGCCTTTTGAAGCGCCAGTGATTCGACATACTCAATAATAGGCTCTTTATAGTCTCTTGTTCTCTCATCTCCAACTGGATCGATGAAAACAAAATCCAGCCCTAATCGGGCCAAAAAACTCTTTCGCCTCGGAGAGGATGTAGCAAAAACAAGAGTTAACGGTTCATTAGTTTTCAATGTGTAAACCATCCATCATATTCGTATAAACGCATACACCCTACATTCTTATACCACTCAACCATCAAGACTCAAAGTAGTGACACATTCAATATGGTAAGTTTGCGGAAACATATCTATAGGAGTCACTGTATCGATTTTATAACCTTGTTGCACTAACTTATCTAAATCTCGAGCCAAGGAAGGAGGATCGCAGGACACGTACGCGAGTTTAGTAGCTTTAGAGGAAATAACTGATTCAATTGCATCAGGGTGGCATCCTGTTCTCGGCGGGTCTAGAATAATTATGTCTACCTGATCTTTCAAATCTTTTAAAATTTCTTCAGTTTTCCCTTCAACATAATCAATATTATTAAGATCCTTCATCCCAAAAAGAGCATCCCCCACAGCAGCTTTCGACTCCTCTATTGCAATCACTTTACTTACCCTACTAGCCAGTAGTGCCGCAAAAACACCAACCCCTGCATATGCATCAACTAGAATCTCGTTTCCTTTTAAACTCAGCTTGTCCCCAACCATACCTATCATAAACTCGGCTTGTTTGGTATTGACTTGGAAGAATGAGGGTGAGGCTACTCTAAATTTTCTGTCCATTATTTTTTCTATGTACCATTTCTGTCCAGTCTCAAAATCTATCCTAGGTTCTTCTAATTTCGGCTGAATCAGGTAATCGTCTGTATTGGCTCCAACACGTACAGAAAGATTAGTTGTTTCCGAGGCATTTTCCTGCAATTTGGATAAGAAATCGTTAATTTTAGGATCCATCAACATACATTCATTAATTTTGACAAATCTTCTGGTTATTCGATTTGAAAATCCCAATTGCCCTCCGAAGCGAACTGTAAACCTCGCATGGTTACGGTAATTAAAACGTGCAGGCGCAGGGTGGGTATCAGACACGGGAATCCTCGAAAGAGTAGGGTAATCTTCAAAAATATTTTTAACTATGTTCCTTTTTAACTCAAGTTGGTGTTCATAGGAAATATGTTGCCACTGGCAACCGCTGCATGGTCCAAAATAGGGGCACGGTCCCGATATTCTATGCGGTGATGGTTCTAGAACTTCAGAAACTATCGCAGATATTTTGTTTTGGCGACGTCTCTTGTATCTATAAATTCTAGCTTTAACAAGTTCCCCTACAATTCCTCCGAATACTTCAACGGAAGCATTTTCAAAATCTGCAAGAGTATCTCCCAAAGGACCCATTGAAGTGAGTCGCAATTCAGCAAACTCCTTCGGAAAATCTAGTTCCCGCAATGGATCCCCTTCAATTGCTAATTTTTTATCCAAGTAACCCATGTGTTTACCATTTTTTTAAATTTACAATCTATAAACTAGTTAAATTGCCAGGCAGACCAAGCCGTAAGGTGAATAGAGTTACATCCCAATTCTTCTGCTATGATGATACTTGAGCTAGTCAACAAAAGGTGGAATATAAAATCTATGACTACCGAAAGACGGTTACCTACATGGTTCAAGGTAAAAATGCCTAGTGGGCCAAACTATTCCAAGCTTCATAATTTAATAAAGACGCAAGGACTAAATACGGTTTGTGAAGAGGCTCGCTGCCCAAATATGGGTGAATGCTGGGAACGAGAAACCGCGACTTTTATGATACTTGGAGATATTTGTACCAGGGCGTGCACATATTGCGCGGTTACTACGGGTCGCCCTGTTGGGCTTGATCTGGAAGAACCAAAAAGATTAGCAGAGACAGTAAAAACTCTAAATTTGAAATACGCCGTAATCACATCCGTGGATCGAGACGATCTACCAGATGGCGGTGCCTATATATTTGCCCAGTCCATAAAACAAATAAAGAAAAAAAGCCCATTATGCAAAGTAGAGGTGTTAACTCCTGACTTCCAAGGAGATTGGAACTCACTAGAAATAGTAACCAATGAAAATCCTGAAACATTCAATCACAATATAGAAACCGTCAGGAGAATCTTTCCTCGAGTCAGGGCCAAAGGTGACTACGATTTATCACTAAGGCTATTAGATAAAGTAAAGGATTTAATGCCAGATGGAGTAACCAAATCAGGAATGATGGTAGGACTCGGAGAAACTAAAACTGAAATTGTCGAAACAATGGAAGATCTCTTACAACACCGGTGCGATCTACTGACAATAGGCCAATATTTGAGACCTTCCCAAAAACACACGCCGATATCAAAATGGTATACGCCTCAAGAGTTTGAAAACTTAAGGGAAATCGGGCTACAAATGGGATTTAAGCATGTTGCGTCAGGTCCATTGGTCAGAAGTTCATACCACGCAGACGAGCAACACAATACCGCTATGAGGCAACAGGCACCTGAAGTCCTCTAAACTCAACGTCCCCTACCAAGTTTAGCGACAAATCAATCCGACGAAGGTAGTTTCCGAGGTTGCTGGAGTTCCATATCTATATCACAACATTGAATAACCCCATCCCCTGCTTTCGTGCATAAAACAGTTGTCCCGCAACCGTCACATTGGTATCTTCTACCAAGTTGATTAGACATTTACAATTTCCTCAAAACCAAATTTAAAACGAAAGGCCACCTACTTTTGAGACATCGGTTCGCCGCAACAGGAAACTGTGCCATCAGCACCTCTTGTGACGACAAATTCCGCCCCACACTTCCCGCAAAAATAGCGTTTGCCTGTTTCATTGGCCAAGATGTTCACCTCTTTAGTAGTAAAGATAACGAGTCCGAATTATAAAATGGGGTTCCGTGAAGGTCAACGATATTCCGATCGCAATTACAGTGAATTATTAAAAATACACAATCAATGAATTCTCAAATTATCCTACTTCCTCTATCACAGCTTGAGCCGAAACATAGTCCCTTCTACCGCCCTTAAAAACAGTAGGAATCAAGTAAAAAGTTTCTATACCAATCTCTCTATACTGCCTAATCAGATCAATTGTAATTTCATGTGCCAAACGTCCATTTTCTAGTTCTTGGTATAACCATTCTGGTACTGCGGCAAATGACACCGTATTTTTTTCAACCATCTGAATACCCCACATGATAGGAACATTTAAATTTTCACCGATGGAATCTTTATAAAAAGATAGAAATTTGTGAGGTAAATTAATATCGAAAACGGGCTGAGAAATCATAAAATCGCAACCCTGGTCCACCTTTGCCTTGGTTAGCCGCACTTCATTCTCCCAACCTCGAGAAAGATCCAATGCGGCACCTACACAAAATCTCGTCGGATATATCAATGGCTTTCCCTGATAATCTCTTCTATCATTCATCGCCTTTATGGAGGCTATTAGCTCTGTCGGCCCAGAATATTTCATGTCCACTTGCATACTTAAATGTCCGTCTACTGATTTATCTCCTGCTACTACCAATAAGTTACGCAGGTCTTTCAATTCCGCTCCCAACAAAAGACTCTGGATTGCCCTTTTATTCTCATCTCTGGTAGATATAGCAAACATGGACGGTACCTTGGTCTTATTTTGAATCCATTCGGCGACAAAAATAGGGTTCACTCTAACTGAATTACCCGGAGCATAGGCGACCATGAACATATCAGGTGTTAATTCATTCGCATCAGCCAATAAGTCGGGGTTACCTCCTTTTGGCGGGGAAAAATCGCACAAAACAAAAGGTTTATTAATTTTTCTATTAATTGCTTCTAATATATTATTCATATTAAAGCTAGACAATGAATTTGGTATTTGTATAGGTCCTGTCCAAACACTATAACAACTAAAAAGACCCTCTGCTTAACACAGAGGGTCTTTTTTCGTCACATCATGTTCCAGCTAATGGAAGTCTATTTCCACCCAATATCTCCCTTACCGTTGGGGCATAAGGAAACTCTGTGCCCTGAATTACATTTGTATCTCTCTTCTCTCACCTCTCGCCGTTTACCGGATAGTGAGGATTGGGCCATACCTGACCCGCAAAAAGGACAGCTAACACCATACATTACTCTATTTCTCACTCGATAAACTTTAACGTGGGTGACAACATCAGCAAGAGCGCGGAATTCTCCCATGTATCGGATTACATACCGCGTACCTGTACCAATTAAAGTATTACCTTTTTTCTCCTGGGTAGGAGGAACATACTCGTAGTCAACGAAACCACAATTCAGGCATTCAGAATCTTCATAATTCACTCTTAACAAGGAAGAACATTTTGGGCAGTGTGTTTTATTTTGCTTTGCTATTTCTACCGGATCAGGTACAGGCTGTAGCCTTCTAGGTATTAGTGGTACTCTAGGCTTAGCAGGAGCAAAAGGGTTCGTTGTTTGTATAACCATTATTTAAGACCTCTCCTCACAATGCATATTCCACAGTTGGTATATGCTACTTTTTAATTCGATTTCCAGATATGAAAGCCAAAACAGGCAGAGGGATTTGACCATTTCAACATTATTCTAAATTATTTTTATCATTTTCTTATACTAATCAAAAAAAAGTCAAGCGTTTATATCTAAATTTTTGTTTAATTTGGTATTTTCATAATATTTCTTTTGTGTTTACAAACTTACTGAAATAATTTATAGCTTGGGCTAATACCTCACTTTTCGATGGTATTCTATTTCTCAAAAACAATCCCATACCACGTTAAATTTGAATCCGTAACAAATTGACACCCTTTGATTAGCCTTGCTGTATTTCGTTCCGTTTGGCTCTTTGGGTTAGCGCTACGTATAATAAGAAGAGACCCATAAATTGACCTAAACTAAATAGGAGCAAACCATGTCTTTAAACATCATTGTCTGTGCAAAACAGGTGATGGATCCAGAAACTCCAATATCCGCTTTCAGTGTAGATGAAGAGGCCAAAAGAGTTGTCCCGGCCCAGGGTATTCCTCCAGTGGTGAATGGATTTTGTGAAAATGCAGTGGAGGCAGCTTTAAAAATAAAAGAAGCCGAAGGTGATGCCACAATCACGGTGATTTCTGTCGGAAATGACTTTGTGATGGACGTTATGAAAAAACCCCTCTCAATGGGTGCAGACCAGATGGTTCTAGTACAGGATCCTGCAACTGAAAAGTTGGACGCTTTAGGCACGGCAACCGTATTGGCGAAAGCCATTGAGAAAATAGGTGGGGCGGATATCGTCATATGTGGGCAACAGGCTTCGGATTGGGACAACGCACACGTACCCCTAGGAATATCAGAAATGTTAGGTATGGCCTGTCTATCTGAAGCAAGAAGCATCGATGTAGGGGACGGAAGTGTCACAGTCGCAAGCTCGCGACCTGACGGCTATGAAGTATTTGAAGCCAGCCTACCATGCCTTATCACTGTCAACAATGAAATCGGAGAACCGAGATATCCTACTCTTAGGGGAATTATGCAAGCCAGTAGAAAAACCCCTGAAACCTGGACCTTAAACGATCTCAACATATCTGAATCAGACGTATCACCAGTTTTGACCCTGTCCGAACTTTTCATACCTGTCAGTGACAGGCAATGCGAAATTATAGAAGGGGAAGATGAAGCTGATTCAGGTAGATTACTCGCCCTAAAATTACGAGAGGAAAAGATCATTTAATCTACCAACATAATGTAACACGGAGTTATCACAATGTCCGAAATACTTATATTTGCAGAAATCGAAGAAAACGAACTTCATTCCACCAGCGGTGAGCTAATAGCCGCTGGCAGAAAAATGGCAGATAGCACTGACAACAGTGTCTCTGCAGCTTTAATTGGAGGTAACCAGAAATTGGCTTCTGAGTTAATAACCTTAGGAGCTGACAAGGTTTATTTAGCTGATGATGACACCTTACGGGAAGGCATAGCGGAAGTTTATATAGCCGCTTTGCACAAAATATGTCTCGAAGTGGAACCTATCGTGATAATCACTTCGAAAAGTCCGATTGGAAGAACCGTAGGACCACGAATAGCATACAGATTAGGGACGGGAATCGCCCAAGATTGTACTGACGTATCGTTGGATAATACTTCTAAAAGAGTGACTGTTACAAGACCAGTTTACGGGGGCAATGCGATGGCAAAGTTTACCTTTGCAGACAAAAACCCTCAAGTGATGACGATGAGACTAAAGGCATTTGAACCTGCCGTTCCCGAATCGGAACGAAGTGGTGAAATAATAGAATTCAACATATCAATAGACCAATCTGAGATCAAATCTAAGCTTGTGGAAACGGTAAAACAAGAATCAGAAGGAGTTAGACTTGAAGACGCGTCAGTGATCATTGGCATGGGAAGAGGTCTTGGTGGCCCTGAACCATTCTCTCAACTAGAAGACCTAGCCAAGGTTTTCAATGGGGCCGTGGGAGCCTCTAGAGCAGTATGCGACGCCGGGTGGTTAGACCATTCTTATCAGATAGGACTAACAGGGAAAACAGTAACCCCTGATGTTTATATTACCGTAGGCATATCTGGTGCCAGTCAACATATGGCTGGCTGCTCAGCTTCAAAAAATATCGTAGCAATTAACAAAGACGGTGATGCCAATATATTCAAAGAGGCGAGCTTCGGGGTTGTCGGCGATTGGGAAAAAATATTACCTGCTTTCACCGAGACCGCCCGGGAACTACTAGATTCTTAAATGTGTNCCACATCCATGCGTGTAGAAATTTGAAAATTGTGAAGTTGGTACAAGATTGTGAACGGAAATAATTTCCAAGACGATATCGAGGAAATTAAAAAAACCTTGTTAGAAGCCGATGTTATATCGCTGTTTTTTCCATATTTTGGAAAAACTGTGCTCTTTGATATCCGGTCCAATGAGACTGATGGCCCCGCTGTAATTCTAACAGACATGGTCAGAAGTCCTCGAGAGAGAATTAGAAGTATGGAAAAGCTGAGACCAGGATTTGATGATCCTGAAAAAATGGTATTGATACCTTGGGTCAGATATCTGGAAACATTAATAGATAGCGGCATTTGGAATCTAGTTGTCAATAAACTAGAAGAAACTAGTTATGTAGACCCACAGACTTCAACAGATGAAATTCTAGTAAAACTACGCAACCTAGAATATATTGAGCTTGCCAACGCCATTAAGGGACGATCATATAAAACGCTTTGGTCTCGGCACGAACAAAAATAAACCCAAAAAACTTACGGATTTTTAAGGATTGATATTCGAATGTTAGGATTTATAGGAGGAACCGGGGCAGAAGGTAGAGGTTTGGCTTTGAGGTTCGCAATGACCGGATTAAGTACTTTTATCGGATCAAGAGAACCGGAAAGAGGCCTAGAAGCGGCTGAGAACCTTCTTTCACAATATGACGGATTGGATGCCAATCTCATTAGAGGCGGCGCTAATGAAGAAGCCGCCGGCGAATGTGAAATAGCAATCATCTGTACACCCTACGCAGGACACAAATCGACATTACTTGGATTAAAGGAAGCGCTCAAAGGAAAAATCGTAGTGGATGTAGTAGCCCCACTATCGTTCCAAAAAGGATCTATTTCTGCTATAAATGTGGAAGAAGGGTCGGCAGCCCAACAAGCTCAAATATTAATGCCCGATTCTAAAGTAGTGGGAGCTTTCCAAAACATCAGCGCAGAAGATCTTCTAATACCGAATAAAGAAATTCCATGCGACGTNATAGTTTGTTCGGACAATCAATCAGCCAAGGAGCGAATAATGGTCCTTGGAGAACACATACCTGGAGTTAGAAGCTTGGATGGAGGTAATTTAGAAAATGCTCGATATGTTGAACAGCTCACCGCGCTTCTTATAAATATAAACCGAATTTATAAAACCCATTCATCCATAAAAGTTATGGGTATTTAGGGAGAGGTATATTCGTTAAATTAACTAAACCTTTTACAAAATCGATTGTTATTGTCATTCTGCTAGGGTTAGCTTGTATCGCTGACTTGAAACATCCTATCTTGTTTGCTTCAAATCCTGATGACTGGTCTGAAAAATCTAACATTAAACACCAGTTAAACTATCCAAACTACGTAATTTTTTTTCTATCCGACATATATGAGGGGGAAGTTTCTGAAGTTCGTTTGAATTATTCATTCAATAATTCAAAGGTTTGGTCATATAAATATGCTGATACTGCTAACCAAGACAAAAATCAATTTGAAGTTTTATTGGAAACCGGAAAAGGAAACTACATTCCTCCAGGTACACGAATCACATATTTCTTTGATATAACTTCTGGAGGTAAAACTTATACTTCCAAACCAAACCAATTCTATTATTTAGATCCATCCGTGACCTGGAAATCCACTACATCAAAACATCTAACTCTAATATGGCATGATAAGAGTGAAAAAGAAATAAACTCCATTGTAAAAAAAGTCATCGAATCCAATCTGCAGTTAACAGAACTCCTGGAATTACCCAATCCGCTACCAATTACTGGCGTTATTTTGAATAGNCGACNGGAAGCAGAAAAAGCATTCCCCAAAATAAGCGAAGNCGCACTCGACGAAGATCTTTATGGTGGGTTCGCTTTCTCCGATTACAACACTTTCATCATTACCGGGGCAGCTCCAAACGGAATAGTCCATGAAAGCACTCATCTAATAGTGAACCAGTCCTTAAAATCCCCTGTAACACGCCTGCCAGCCTGGCTCAATGAAGGACTAGCTATGTATTTCGAGGAAAAACAACATTTGTGGCGTGCGGATAGAAAAATATTGCAAGACTATGTGTCAGGCCATTGGTTTGATATCCGCAACATGCAAACTGTGCCAGGCAAGCCTTCAGATGTTAGACTATTTTATTCAATTTCCGAATCTTTCGTTGATTTCTTATTTTCANAATATGGAAGTAGAAAAATCAAAGACCTGTTAAATAATCTCGATTCTGGAAAATCAGTAGATGAAGCTATGTTATCCACCTATGGAACCCCATTAGAAACAATCCAGTCAAATTGGATAAATGCTCTTTCAAATAGNTTCGAAAAGAAAATTAATATAGATATAGGAAGTTTCGGCACATCCTTAATACTAACAAGTGTTTTCTTAATTGCATTATCCGTATCTGTAGTTGGTTGGCTTAAATACAAGCTTTCAGATCATAATCCCGAGGATCACTTGAGAGAGGATGAATATGAGGAGGGATATTGGGACAAGAAATAAATTGGATCCACTATAATGATCTTATTAACCGAGCATACTTAAAAGAATAAAGGAGAATTCTTGGCAGTACTACCGATACTTGAGATTCCCCACCCGGTGTTGAGAAAAAGAGCAAAAAAAGTACGATCTATAACAAACAGAGAACTGAAATTAGCCTCTGATATGGTTGACACGATGCGGGAAAACGGGGGTGTGGGATTAGCGGCAAATCAAGTCGGTGAACTTAGGAGAGTCATTGTACTGCAGATGCCTGATGAGCAAGACGCAAGAATATATTTCAACCCCGAAATAATGAGACGATCCGGGTTAAGAGAAGTGGAAGAAGGTTGTCTTAGCCTTCCTGGCTTCAGAGGTATCGTTAACCGATCGGTCTGGATAAAATTTCAAGGAGTGGATCACACAGATCAGTTCGTCAAATTTAAAGCTGAGAATTTACTNTCACAGGCNCTCGAACATGAGATAGATCATTTAAACGGTATTTTATANACAGACCATCTAGCTGCCCATCAAGANNTGTACCCTATTCCANTANTAGAGGAAAACCAGCAANAACAGGNCGAGGAATCTATNGAAANCCCTGCTTCTNTAAAAATAGATTGATCCATTAATATGATATGAACCCCCCGGAATCTGAAAATCACCTATTACCCCCGACAGTAAAGTACATTGCAGAATCAACCAATCTGGCGGATATGGACATGTTCCTCGTTGGTGGCGTATTACGAGATTCAATTTTAGGAACAACCAATCCAGATATAGATATCGCGGTCATCGGAAGTTCATTGGACATGGCAAAAAAAATTGCTCAGACCACAAACTCTAAATGGTTTCCTCTAGATATGGAAAGAGACATTTACAGAGTGGTTTCAGGAAATTATAAAAGCAACATACAAATTGATATAGCCTCGGTTCAAAATAACATATCTATTGATGTTTCTAGACGCGATTTTACTATCAACACTTTGGCTTTGAATTTAAAGAACGTTGATACTAGTAAACCTACCCCTGAATTTAAATTATCCGACATCATTGACAACCATGGAGGAGTGAAAGACCTTCAAAGTGGTTTCTTAAAGATGACGAATTGTAAAGTGTTCCGTGAAGACCCTTTAAGGATTTTAAGGGCCGTCCGGCTGAAGGCCCAGTATAACTTTGAGATAGACAAAGACACAGAAACTCAGATCAAAAAAAATAGTGCTCTGCTTACCAAAGTGTCCCAAGAACGTATAAGGGAAGAATTTTTAAAATTACTTTCCATGAACAACACTGTATGCAATCTAAAAAANATGGATGAATTGNAGATATTAACCACAATTATCCCTGAATTAGAATCAGCTAGAAAAACTACTCAAAATTCCAAGCATTATTGGAACGTTCTCGAGCATATGATTCAGACTGCCGGACAAATAGAATATATAGTAACCGGTAAACAAAACAACTTGGGATCATTTCCTAAATTTCTGGATAATCACATTCGCATAAACAAATTCCAAAAAGATTATTTTAATGAAATATATTCTGACGGCTGCAGTAGACTTACCTTACTAAAATTATCAAGCCTTTTACACGACATTGGAAAACCTGATACTAAATCTGTAGAACCTGACGGCAAAGTCAGATTTCTGAATCATGCTAAATCAGGCGGGGAAATAGCACATTCAATATTAAAACGGTTGAAATTCAGTAACTCTGGAATCGAGCTAGTAAGAAATCAAATTGAAAATCATTTACGCCCAAGCCAAATATCGAATCCTGGTCAAGAACCTACCNCNAAGGCAATTAGAAAATATTACCAAGACACCAGTAATTCTTCCTTGGATATCCTCTNTTTGAATATGGCTGACTACATCGCTACCAAAGGCCCAAACCTTGGTAGAAGAGAATGGTCAGACCATTCCAACCAAATAGATCTCATCATGGATAATGAATATTCATATAAAAGAGCTATAAAACGGGATAGGCTTTTGTCAGGACACGATATAATGGTTGGGTTGCGTCTCGAACCCGGGCCATTAATTGGTATCTTAATTGAAAAGGTTGAAGAGGCCTACCTCGACGGAGTCGTGGAAAACAAAAAAGAGGCGTTAGCACTTATAAGACATCTATTGGATTCTGGAGAATATATTGCGTAGAAATGCTCGGGTACTTGTAACAATTGCCGTAATAATCGTCATTTGCAGCGTTGTATTAAGTGTCCAAAATATCAAATTTAATAATTTTGAACGAGGTTCAGAAAACGTATTAGGTCTTAGTCTTGGATTAGACCTACAAGGGGGCAGTCACCTCATCTACCAGGCATTCAACCCTGAAACCGGAAGTTCCGAGGGTATAACCTCTGATCAAATGGAATCTTTGTCAAAAACAATCGAACGGCGAATCAATTCCTCAGGACTTGGAGAACCAATAATACAAATTATTGGAGAAGATCGATTGTTAGTTCAATTACCTGGTATAAAAGACCCAGGTCGGGCTAAATCTCTGATCGGTGAAACTGCAAGACTCGAATTCAAACACAGGACTACCGACGTGATCCCTAGGGACTTGGACAACATTTCCCCAGAAGATGTCATAACTATCAGTGCTGATCGGTTATCCCCAGACAGACACTTAGAAAGTCAAAATATTCTACCCGCAGAAGGCGAAACCATTGAATANTACGAATCTTTGGTAATTGAGTTTACAGACCAAGGTGCCGAAAAATTCAATCAAGTATACCTTGATTTAATTACTTCAATCGATAGGGCCTATGATCTTAGCCAATCATCGAGTGTCCCGCTAACTCCCTCCCGATTAGGAATAAACATCGACGGCAATGAAAGCCTGCGTTTTGAAGCGCAAGGATTACAAATAATACGGCTAGAGGATTTTCGACAATATGAAAATACAAATAAATTTGTCATAGCCATTCCCGCAACAGGTACAGAAGTGAATCCCATCTTGAGTGTTCAGGAACTTGAAGCGAAATTAGGCCTGAATCCGATCGTTAATTTTCAGTTAAGTGAAGGTTTCAATGACGAAGACATCGGTCTGTCCGGCGACGATTTGGAGACTGCGTACCCTAGCCAACACCAAAGTTCAGGAGTTCCAATAGTAAATATCGAGTTCAATGAACGCGGAACTAAGGAATTTGGTGAACTCACTACGGACATATATTCCAAACAACAATCTACTGGTGTTAGGGATCAAATAGCCATCATACTTGATGGCAAGGAACTGATCTCCCCTGTAGTCAATTCACCTATAACTCAAGGTACTGCAATAATACAGGGACCCGACTTCACCCTTGAGAGAGTTAAAGATTTAGCTCTCCTTCTTGAATCTGGCCGTTTGCCGGTTCCTATTCAACTTATACAAGAAAGGGATGTCGACGCCATGTTAGGAGCCGATTCTCTTAGAAAAAGTGTCATTGCAGGGATAACTGGCTTATGTCTTGTTCTTTTATTTATGATCATATACTACAGAATTCCAGGATTGATGGCTTCAATATCGCTACTGATCTATTCCATGATGGTTTTGACTCTTTTTAAAATTATTCCTGTCACTCTAACGCTATCGGGCGTGGCGGCTGCAATATTATCGATTGGTATGGCTGTAGATGCCAACATACTGATTTTTGAGCGAATGAAAGACGAGTTAAGATCTGGTAGAACAATGCTGTCGTCTATCAACATAGGATTTAATCGAGCATGGCCTGCGATAAGAGATGGCAATGTTTCAACCTTGATAACCTGTGCGATTCTGTATTGGTTCTCGAATCAGCTAGGCGCAACTATAGTTCAAGGGTTTGCTATAACCCTTGCCATTGGTGTAATGATCAGTATGTTTACTGCCATAACAGTCAGTCGTACGCTTATGAGAGTGATTGCACTCACTCCTATATCACGGAGGGTTCGATTATTTATNCCCTCAAGTGATAAAAAAGCAACAGNCGATCACTCTAACTAAAAGGAATTTGGAGGGCATATATTGGATTTTGTAAAAAGGAGACCCTGGTTTTTTCTCCTATCGATACTAGTGATACTCCCAGGGATTGTATTTCTTATATTGTCTCCAGGACTTAAACCCGGGATAGACTTCACCGGCGGTTCAAGTCTAACTTTACAGTTCCCAGAAGCTTCAAAAGCATCACAAGAATCGCTTCGACTGGAACTCTCAAAGATAGGCTACGAAGACACAAAAATACAGAATTTTGGAATCATAACCTCTGAAGACCAAAGATATGAGACCTTTTTTCTCCGTACAAAAACATTGTCTGAGGAGGAAAAAGATTCTCTCGTAGACTCATTGAACAATGTCTTCTCACCAGACGAACAGAACACTCTGCAAAGTTTCGACTTGGTATCAGCAGTTGTGGCAGAGGAAACTGTCTTTAATGCCATGTGGGCCGTACTAGCTGCGGCTATAGGCATATTCTTTTACATATGGTGGGCCTTTAGAAATGTACCCAGTCCTTTTCGATATGGATTAGCAGCTATAGTGGCTCTTTTGCATGATGCCTTCATAGTCGTAGGAATATTTTCCATCCTCGGATACCTATTCGGAACAGAAGTAAACACAATGTTCTTGATCGCACTATTAACAGTGATCGGATACAGCGTGAATGACACAATCGTAGTTTTTGACAAGATCAGAGAGAACGTTTTGATATATTCGAACAGGCCCTTTACCGAAGTAGTGAACTTAAGCATATCGGAAACAATTGGGCGTTCTCTAAATACTAGCTTTACCCTACTGGTCACTTTATTCGCCCTACTACTGTTCGGGGGAGCGACAATAAGGGAATTTCTGTATGTACTTATCATCGGTGTTCTAGCAGGGACGTACAGCTCCATCGCCATAGCAACCCAAGTTTTGGTATCTTGGGAACAGAAAAGTGTCGGAAAGTTTATTACTTTAAAAGACTAAATTTTTTATGCCCAAGGAATAACAACAACCCTACCAATCGTTTCTCGACTTTTGATTTTTTGAAATGCTTGAGAAATATCATCCATTGGGAATTTTTGTCCAATTACAGGGGATATCAAACCTTTTACGACCATATCCAAACCCATCTGGATCTGAGTTTTATTAGCCCCAGTGGATCCAATTAAACTCGCATTCTTGAAAATCAAGTTAGCGGATAAATTAGGGGATATAATGCCGGAAGAAACTTCCCCCATCAACAAGGCACGTCCTTCATATCTTAAGGAGGAAATCGCAGTTTCTATCATGCTGGATCCTACAGGATTGAAAGACACATTCACACCTTCGTCCTGAAAAATCGCCATTATTAACTCCGTCGAATCAATCCCATCCCCCAATAAAAAGGTTTGCTCAATTCCCAACTCAATAATTCTTTCCACTTTTTCTGGGGAATAGGTGAAAGCGAAAGAATTCCCGGTAATCATTTGTGCCAACTGTGCGGCATGAATACCTAATCCTCCTCCCGACCCAAAAACGGCACAACTTTCATACGACTGCAATGAGGCTCTATCAGTAAGGGCTCTAATACAAACGCCTATCGGGCATGCTAGAAGTGCGGCTTGCTCTAAATCTATATTTCCGACCTTGATCACGTTTTGTTGACCCACCCCAATATATTCAGCGAACCCTCCATCAATACCATGGCCATAGCCATGGCCATAGTCACACAGATAATCTCTTCCATTTTGACAAGTATCACAAACACCACAGGAACTGGTAAGAGTGGTAACGACATTTTCTCCCAAATTGATATCCTTTACATCCACGCCTACATCAACGACCGTTCCAGAAATTTCATGCCCCAATATCACATCCGTTTTGGTCCCTCTCCTCAAAGTACCATCCATAACTGAAATATCATGGTGACATATACCGGAAGCAGCAACTTTTATAATTACCCCATCGGAAGTTAAAGAAGGTTCAGGAGAATCTACAACCCGGATATCCGGCTTTGCCCCAGGTTCTTTTAGAATCAATGCTTTCATCAAATTTCACTATTGTTTTCCGGGTTTGTGAGATCAACGAGAGCCTCAATGGTTTCCCATGTAGTCCTATTCTTGTCTATAGTTTCCGGAGTTTCCTCGGAAAAGGTAGTGCGCACGAGCATTCTATANACGTCNGCAGCCCCATTATGAAAANNTGGTGTAATCCCCAGACTCTCAAAAGTCGAGGAAATCTCTTCCATTTCACCAATCCATCTGTGTGCGTTAGCTGGCAATCTGGAAATGCCTGTCTCCATCGCTATTAAGTGCTCTTTCTGACTAAATTCAAATTCTTTCTTGAGATCATCAGTCAACCCCATCTTGGCAGCGGCAGTTAATAATGCTACGTGAAGTGTGTGAGTTCCCTTGGTAAGAGCTGCGTAACACATTTTTATTCCTGAAGCTTGCCCAATTTTATCTCCTATAGCTTTAACAACTATCCCCCTGCCGTCCAGCTCCATCGCTACTGATGCATCAGGTCCTGAAACATAAAATCGAGGCGTATCTCCCTTTGTAGGGGCAGTTCCTATTATTCCACCATCGATGAATTTACCTCCAGCCTGGTTTATCACCTCTGCCATAGCCAATGCCGATTGAGGAGATACCGCATTACAATCAGCAAAGTAGGTTGGCGTTTTACACGATTCAAAATGAGGTGAGATTTCTCTAACAAAACTCATAGCCTTCGAGGGAACCATAATCGACAAAACCAGATCAGCTTGGATTACCATATCCTCCAAAGTAGCAACTTGTCTTAACCCCGCCATTTCAGCTAGATTTTTGGTTCTTTGACTTCGCCCATCTGTGCAAGTGATCACATCTATGCCACTTTCGGACAAGACTTGCCCAACAGCATGACCCATGTCTCCTGGACTCATAATCGCCACAGTATTAACCATCATATAAGACGCTCCATTTAATGAATTCTTTTTGATGAAAATTATTTTAAACTTCNAATTATAGATAATCTTAATAACTTATTTCAGCCATGANCATTCAAGCTATCACCNCCATGATAAACTGGACTAAATGGTCAATACAATTGGGGGNTTAACATGATTCTTGGAGCGCATGTATCTACTTCTGGAGGACTCAGCAAATCCATAGATAGGGCGCAAGCGATTGGTGCCGAGGGTATACAAATATTCGCGTCATCCCCAAGGGCTTGGAAATTTAATTTCCCCAAAGAGGAGGAGGTAGCCCTTTTTAAGGAAAAAAGGTTGAAAACGGGAATAGGACCTTGTTACATACATGGGAGTTATCTAGTCAACATTGGAGGCGATGAAGGCCAACTTGGTAAATCGATAGAATCTCTCACAAATAATATGAAAACCGCGGATCAAATTGGTGCCGAAGGAGTAATATTTCATGGAGGAAGTCATAAAGGAAAGGGTTTTGAAACGGTACTTGGTCAAGCTATACAATGTCTCACCGAAGTTCTAGAAAACTCCCCAAATGCACCGTGGTTGTGTATTGAGAACAGCGCAGGCATGGGGTCTCATATAGGATCCTCTTTTGAAGAAATTGGCGCAATTATAAAAGCAGTTGACCATCCCAACCTAAAAGTTTGCCTAGACACCGAACACTGTTTTGCTGCCGGATACAACATTGCATCGAAGGATTCTATAAATTCTGTTATGGAAGAGTTTGATTCGAAGATAGGATTGGAAANACTCGTAGCGGTCCANGCCAACGATGCAAAAGTGGAATTTGGTTCTGGAGTGGATAGGCATGANAACATTGGTGAGGGCTACATAGGAATAGAAGGGTTTGAAGCCATTCTGGGAGAACCNGCCTTTTCTGAAGTCCCATTTTTCCTGGAAGTACCNGGGTTTGAAGGGGATGGTCCTGATGAAGAAAATATGAACAGANTGAAATCAATACGATCCAAATTNCTCAAAGATTAACCTCTATGNCTTCTCCNATTTCCAAATCAGAGGCCAGGCGATATAGAAAATTTCTACAATCGGAAATCGAGGCGGCATCGATGTATAGGATACTGTCTAGGTTTGAATCCGACCCCGAAAGATCTGAGATTTTTGAACAACTATCTCAATCGGAAATTAGGCACGCACAACATTGGAACCAAAAATTGGGCAATAACTCAACCAATATAGTCCTTCAAANTAACACNCCAAAACTCATCTACATAAGGCTAATTTGTTCTNTGTTTGGGCCGAACAAGGTACTGCCATGGTTAGCTCGAATAGAATCAAAAGAAATAGGTGCATATATTGGAGAAGTTGACGGCCAAGAACTTTTAGCGGAAGAAAAAGACCACGCTAGAATACTTTCAAAAATGGCTCTTGGTGATGGTAATAGTCAAATTATCAGTGAATCCTGGCACAGTCACGGCAATAGTGGCAGCGTGAGGGCAGCAGTTTTAGGCGT
The DNA here is from genome assembly GCA_002722155.1 of Chloroflexota bacterium. Lineage (GTDB taxonomy): Bacteria > Chloroflexota > Dehalococcoidia > Lucifugimonadales > UBA826 > UBA11996. The sequence goes on along the minus strand of PBKS01000005.1, from coordinate 51,484 downwards.
AAATGACGGTTTAGTTTCAAATTTTTGCTTAATGATGGGAGTAGCTGGAGGAACAGTCGGAGGTGACAGTCCAGATCTCATTGTGTTGGCGGGAATAGCTGCTTTAATCGCTGGAAGTTTGTCAATGGCAACAGGAGAGTACATTTCAGTGTGCTCACAAAGGGAAATATACGAGTATCAAATCGAAACCGAACGGGCAGAACTAGAGGAGTGGCCTGAAGAAGAAGAGGAAGAATTAGTCCTAATCTACAGAGCCAAGGGATTGGAAGAGGAACTTGCCAGAAAAGTGGCCTCTGCTGTTATGTCAAATCCGGCCAGCGCCCTTAACACTATGGCAAAAGAGGAATTAGGTCTCAACACAGAGGATTTGGGGTCTCCATGGAAAGCCTGCATATCTAGTTTATTGGCTTTTGCTTTAGGAGCCGCGGTACCATTGATCCCCATCCTTTTCTCCACAGGTGGCACTTCAATTGCTATAAGTGCAATATTTAGTTCTATTGCTCTGTTTATGGTCGGTGGTCTGGTATCTATAGCTAGTGGTAAAAACATCCTATTTGGCGCGGCCAGGATGCTAGTGGCAGGTGGCCTAGCAGCCACCTGTACATATGGAGTAGGTTACTTATTGGGAATTTCAATTTTATAATTAGCCTTTGCCACACGAATTGATGGCAAAAGTAGATCAAAATTTGAGAGGAAGACAATGGTTTCAGAAAATTTGGGCAGTATCTATAAAGAGCTCGGAGTTACTCCTATTATTAATGCGATAGGCAGTGTAACAATGCTAGGCGGCTCAACACCTATACCAGAGGTTAGGGAAGCAATGGCACTTGCAGAAGATTCCTACATACCTCTAATGGAATTAGAAGAAAAGGCCGGTGCTGCAATAGCCGATATGGTAGGGATACCAGCGGCTTACATAACCTCTGGTGCTGGTTCAGCTCTGACTTTAGCTGCAGCTGCGGTCATGGCCGGAGAGAATGACAACCTGATAGAGCAATTACCAGATACAACTGGAATGAAAAATGAAATTCTCATCCAAAAGAGACAGCGATATTGGTACGACAGATGCTTAGAGGCCTCAGGAGCTAAGTTGGTGGAATTCGGCTCGGAGGAAGGGACTTCAGCCGACGATCTACAAAATGCCATAAATGAAAAAACTGCCGCCGTACATTTTTACATGGTTGAGCAAGAGCACGACCCTAATGCACTTTCACTAGAAAAAACAATTCAAATTGCCCACGACAATGATTTACCTGTGCTCGTGGACGCGGCAGGTCAAATATATCCTTTGGACCTATTTGGCAAATACGTCAAAATGGGAGCAGATTTTCAATGCATTGCAGCCAAGTACATGGGGGCCTCACAATCCACTGGCCTAGCCTTTGGTAGTGAAGAAATGATTAGAAAAATATCCAAACAATCATTTGTAGGATATGAAGGAAGAAGAATTCGTGGGATAGGAAGGCCACATAAGGTCGATAGACAAGAAATGGTGGGTGTGGTTGCGGCAGTGAAAAATTGGATGACTATAAACCATGAAGAAAGATTGGCAGATATTGAAAATAGAAGTCAGAAATTTATTAATATTCTCTCGGATATACCAGGGATTAGTACGACGATGTTTAATAACATCATCGGGCATCAACCTTTTGGGGTGGAATTAAAGATAGACGAAACTATTACGGGAATGTCAGCGCAAAAATTAGTAGAAACATTAAAAGAGGGTGATCCTCCTATATGGACAAGGGTAAGAGACGGGGACGACTACATAGCAATACACATGTTTGGACTTAAATTAGGTGAAGAGGAAGTGGTCGCAGAAAGAATCAAGAAAATATTTACATAAATCAAATATACAAAATGATCCTACTAGCTTCCTATGATAAAATTGTACGGTTTCAAAATTTTAGCAATTCTGTTTCTGGTACAGCAGCATAGACATAGGAGCTTTTCCAGGTGGACAATTTAAATTTAAGTGTGAGCAAAAGAGAAGTTATTGGAAAAAAAGTATCCGAACTTCGACGTAATGGTTTAACCCCTGTACATATGTATGGACCTGAAATAGAATCTGGCTCGCTTCAGTGTAATTCAGCGATTTTATCCAAAGTTATAACTGATGCTGGCACAAATATACCCGTTACGGTAAATGTGGAAAATGGAGAACAAGATAACCTTTGTTTCATCAGGGAAGTACAATACCATCCCGTAACTAATAAAATTCTACACGTTGATTTTATGAAAGTACAAGAAGGTAAGGTAGTACAAGCCCAAGTACCTATCGCAGTTGAAGGAACATCTCCTGCCGTCCGAACCATGGGTGGCACCCTTCTACAACCCCTGCAAGCATTGACGGTGGAAGCTCTACCATTAGAAATACCAGAACTCATTGTTCTTCAGGCGGAGCTTCTGATTGATTTCGAGACGAACCTATATGTAAGCGATATAGAGCTTGATAACAATATAACTGTAATCAATGAAGGATCAGAAATGGTGGCCAGTGTGGTTGCTCCAAGAGTAGAAAGGTCAGAAACCGATACAGGGGAAGGTGAAGTAGCTGAAAGTGAGGACAATGTGGAAGTTATTGGGGACAATGATACTTCGGAGAATGCGGAAGGATAGTTATACCTTTTAGGGAAAAGCTAACTTAATATTCTAGAAAAAGTTTGCCCCATTCGGTCTTCATAGCCTCTCTGATACGCTTTTTCCCAATGAATCTAAGCCAGTATTCATTGTGATATATGTTGGAGGCGAGGTAGGCTAGAGGGGTTACCTTGGACCTTAGTAACATGTTTTCAAGGGGTTTTAAATTACCCCAATAAATCATCTTTTGCCCTTTGCTTGCTAAGGTATTACCACTCTGAAATTGCCAGTTCACCTCAGATATATCCTCGCCAACGATATTTATATCCGATATTCTCCCACATCCTAGTCCATGTTCATCGGCTATTCTAATAAAATCAATATCCATAGGATCATACCCCATCATTTTCGCAGCTACCGCATCCACGGCAACCTGATCGGCACCAGCAAGTAATACATTTTTCTGATGCCACTGCATCGCACGGGGTCCTGGGCCAGAGCCTGCGAAGGTACCATCAGTTAGAGAAAATATACCTGGGTGAATATTTTTTTGTATTTTTAACAAGTCAACCAGGGTCTCATGTATGACAGAGTGAGTCCAATGCCTTTGGAAATTTAACAGCCCGCCAAATGCATTTTTCATGGCACCTGTGATTGTGGTGAACACATGGGTTTTCATAGTCGGAAGATGAATAATATTTTTGTCGATCAAAAATTTAGGTATATGTATCCCTTCAGGATAAATTTTATTTAAGACCAAAAAATCTTCCTCGAAGGGTAATGGGACCCATTCTACGTCTTCGAGATGCACACTTTCTACACCGTTAGATCTCGCGACCACATCATGCTTGTTATTGATTTCACCTTCTTTCGCATCGACAACGACTGTGCCATTATGTGTAGGGATTAAATCTGTAAACCCATCCTCCTGCAGCGTTTTTAAAACTCCATCTAATTGCCATGGAGACGTCGAACAGCCAGGATAAAAGTGCTGCCAGGATATGTTGACCTTCAAAACAGTAGCGACTTCCGTTGAAATATGGCAATTATAGCCAGCCAAGCGCATAGCTAAACCTATGTCTGAAATGACAGTTTTCGGATTAGTTTTTACAACGGATACTACCGGGGCAACTCCCGCATCTTCTGTTAAATCCGAGGTGGCAGAAAGATCGGTTCTCGCCGTTTTGAACACCATTTAATTTTCTAGGAAATCTCTCAATTTTTTGGATCTGTTAGGATGACGCAGTTTTCTGAGAGCTTTTGCCTCTATTTGACGAATTCTTTCTCTCGTAACCCCGAAATCCTTTCCGACTTCCTCTAATGTTCGACTCCTACCATCTTCTAGGCCGAATCGAAGTTCCAGAACTCTTGCCTCTCTGTCGTTTAGGGTGTCAAGAACATCAATCACCTGTTCTCTCAGAAGTTGATATGAAGCTGCTTCCACCGGCGCCAAGGCCGCGGTGTCTGGAATAAAATCACCGAGATGGCTATCCTCTTCCTCCCCTATTGGGGTTTCCAATGACACTGGTTCTTGAGAAATCTTCAAAATTTCTCTTACTTTATCTGGGGCAATCTCCATTTCACGACCGATTTCTTCGCTAGTTGGTTCCCGTCCATACTCCTGCACTAGCCGCCTCGTTACCCTAAGCAATTTATTTATGGTTTCTACCATATGTACTGGTATACGTATAGTACGAGCCTGATCAGCGATAGCACGTGTTATGGCCTGCCGAATCCACCAAGTCGCATATGTACTAAATTTGTAACCTTTTCTGTAATCGAATTTCTCTACAGCTCTGATAAGCCCTATATTCCCTTCCTGTATAAGATCAAGAAGAGACATGCCGCGCCCGATATATTTTTTCGCAACACTGACCACCAACCTAAGATTGGCCTCAGACAAATGCTGTTGGGCATCATCTCCCCTTTGCTTGATACGCTCTAAATGCTGCCTAAACAATAGTTCATATGGTTGCATCTTATCGGTAAACTTATGATCGTCTACTATTTCGCCCAGTTGTTGTAATGTGGGTCTACCCTCAATGGCTTTGAAAATTTCGTCGGGCAGCAGTCTAGTGTTTATAGATGCCTGTTTTATCATTTCTTTCAGCTCATCATTGTCAGGGGGGTCTTCATCTTTCAATTCCGACAAAATGGCAGAAATTTGTTCCAGGAGGTCATCTTGAAATATCCCGTCAATCGCCTCTCTCACCTCTGGATTGGCCATCAGGTCAGGCAGTGTACCATCAAACGAAACCTCCTTTGAGGTAAGGATGGCCTTTATTATGTCTTCGCTTTCACCAACTGTTCTGAGCATGCCAATGACAATTTCTCTAGCTCTCGGGGAAACGTTCTGGTCAGTAAGCAAATCTTCCTCTTTGTTTTCAACGAAACGTTTGCCCTCAAATTTACGGGCGAGGTCTCTCTCCTGAGGAGCTTTTAAAAGGTCAACTCTCCCTATCTCTCTTAAATACATGCGGACAGGGTCATCGATTATTTCGGTACTTCCTATTTCCTTTTCCCACTCTCTAGCAGCTTTAGCTTTCAAATCTTCCAAAGACGGAGGTGCATCTTCATCATCTTCAGGATCTGTTCTTGAAGATGAACTTTCCATCCCTAGTTCAAGAACAGTGGAATCCTCATCATCGTCATCGTCGTCTTCCTCCTCCATCAATTCATCCTGCTCATCTTCATCCACCCGGTAACCATCTTCTTTAGATCTACTTCCCCTTAAAGCGCCGTCTATAAGATCGGCTTCACCACCTACAGGCTGTATTCCGTCAGTAGTCATTCCCTTCTCCTTTCGATGTATCTAAGCAGGTTTTTAATTTCATATCTCCACCCTCTATTCTAACAAAAAAAAGTGGGAATCCCCTATCTATCCGAAGCATCAATCTCCATTATTTTTTTATTGAGATCATTAATCGCATTTACCACCTCAGAAGATGGAAGTTTATCATCCTGAGATTCGGCGAAATTTGTACTGTATCTCTTCAATCTATCACTCTCCAATTTCCTGATACAAAAATTGAAATCCTCCCATAAATCTACCGTGGTTGATTCAAGGATATTATGGGCCTGTACCTTGGTAAGTCTTTCTTTTAAAACTGGATCAATAAATTCGACCAAGGAAGCCTCTAAATCAAGTTCTAACCACTTAAGATAGATCTCCCGGTCTTCTATACGAGTAAAACATTCTGGATTCACATCAGCGGCAACATCTCTTAATTCTGGGTACTTCAATATCAAGGCCAATGTGTGTTCCTCTCGATAAGATTCAATATTTAAATTAGACCTTTCGTGCAGAGCAGGATTTTCCAGTTTCTTCAGTGTCTTACCACTATATTGCCTAGGAATCTGATTTAACGCGGTTACTACGGTTTCTACCGAAGAAGAAAGCTTTTCAGCCAACATCGCTATGTATCGTTCCTTATCAAAAGGATCTAGCAATCGGAATATTGGAGCTAAAGATTCTACAACCCTTCCCTTCCCACCTGGTACACCTAAATCAAACCTGCCAGATACAACTGGTATTAGATATTCCAGAAGAGGTAAAGCATTATCCACTACCTTTTCCCAATCAGAACCATCAGAACGTATAAATTCATCCGGATCTTTTCCTTCCGGTAAAGATACGACATTAATCTTAATAGGATTTCCCGAAAATAAAGGGTCCTGAGAACGTTTAGTAGACTCTCCAAAAATCTGCCAAGCTGACTCCAGACTTCTCAAAGTAGCCTCTTGTCCGGCCACGTCTTGATCCAAAGCCAATACAAAAGTTCCTGCCAGATTCTTCAGATGCCTTACCTGTTGAGGGGTCAAAGCGGTCCCCATACTTGCCACCACATTTCTGTGACCATGTTCATGGGCAGCAATCGCGTCCATGTATCCTTCAACTATTACTCCGAGATCATTTTCTCTTATCGCATCCCTGGCCATATGAAATCCATACAGCGTACTCCTTTTATCAAAGATTGGAGTTGAAGGAGTGTTTATATATTTAGGCATTGATTCATCCAAAGAACGAGCGCCAAATCCTACTGGTCTGCCTGATCTATCAAAAATAGGAAACATCAACCTTCCCCAAAAAAAATCTCTGGTTCGCCCATCATTAAGTCTATTAATAACCCCGCACTCAATAGCTTTTTCAAGGTCAACCTCATGAAACAGTAAGTGAGATTTCAGTGACTCACCTCCACGCGGACTATAACCTATAGCAAAATCTTCTACCGAACCTTGAGCCACACCTCTCGATTCTAGATATTTCCTAGCTACTTGCGCTTCGTTTGTAAAAAGGGAGTCTTTGTAAAAATCTTGGGTTATCTTATTGATCTCAAAGTAGGAATCTCTAGACTTACTTGTCTCTTGCCCCCGTAACTCAACACCCGCACGTTGGGCCAACAGCTTCAGAGCATCTGAAAATTCCATATTTTCCGTTTTCATGACGAAACTGAAGACGTCTCCACCAATAGCACAAGAACCAAAACACCTCCATGATTGCCTTCCAGGATCAACTATAAAGGAAGGAGTCTTTTCATTATGAAAGGGGCAATTAGCCTTATAGTTCCTTCCTGCACGCTGCAGAGGAACTTTTTCTGACACGACATCTACTACGTCTAATCTTGATTTAATTTCGTCTATTTCACTCATCAATCTCACTTCTATCAGATTCAGAATATGAGTATCTGGCAAATGTCTCCAATGGGACTTTTATACTATCGATATGCCAGGAAATGTGCTGAACATTGGACAACATATCGGCGAAATCATCACCGATAGACTCCCAGCTATCTGTTTCTTCCAAGAATCTGTTAAGTATCTCATTGAAAGTTGATTGTGCACCCCACAAATCTGCAATATCTGTACACAATTTTGCAAGTTCATCGTCATGTTCTTCTGACAAACCTTTAGTCTTTAATTTGACCAATATTGTATGTGCCAGGCCTGAACGCCTTCTAGCTTGTTCTAAATTTGGGTCAAATTTCGATGACATGCCGGCCAGCTCCTTCACATTTAACTATCAACGGCACCATAGTGGGTTATATAGCTAACCCAAATATCCCTCATAGCCTCTAAGACGAATTTTTGAGCATCCTCAGACATCCCATTTAGATCTGAAAAAACTTCTTTCCAAATATTATCAACTTCTTCTTTCCAGGGAGCATACTCCAAACCATGCGGATCTCTCTGCATCGCCTCTAGATGTTCTTGAATATAGTCAATACGTTTAAAAACTAATCTCGTTTTTAATTTATCAATGGGGCTTGTTATTTCTAGCATTTCAAGGATTATAACAATAGGTTAGGATTTAACTCGAAAATACCTGACCAACACCGGGCTGTATTGACTCTGCAGTACGAATTGCGTAGCGATCAGTCATACCAGAAATATAGTCTACAATCGCATGGTCTATAGATTCTCCCACCTCCAAAAATTCTACTGGTATTGAATCAACATTAGATTTCAAAAATTCGTAGAGGAGATCAATAATCATTCTTGCAGATTTACCTTCTGGACCTGAATCGACAGGCAAATAAACTCTTTCGAACATAAAATCGCGCAGCTCATTTATAGCTTCTCTCATTTCGTTACTCATGGAAATGACAGGTGGGGCAGTTGAGGAATTTCCCTCCAATAACGGTTCGGAAGTTTTTACAATATCCATAACCATATTGTTAATTCGCTCAGAATGCCTATTACCCAAAACATCTTTCATATGTTTAGGTAGATCGCCTTCTGTCAAAACCCCAGCCCTGAAAGCATCACCCAAATCATGATTGAGATAGGCAATAGCGTCCGAAATTCTTATTGCTTGAGCCTCAAGTCCTATCCTTGAGACCAAATCCATGGACATGAAGTCTCCTTTTGGTTTTGAGTGGTAAAGCATGCCCGATTTTACTTCCTCAGTAAGGTTTAACCCTTTGCCGTTTTTTTCCAATTTATCAACCAATCGGACACTCTGAACATTGTGGCGAAATCCAAGGGGCGTCAATTTCCCTAATTCATCTTCGCCTATATGACCAAAGGGGGTGTGGCCCATGTCATGGCCCAATCCAATGGCCTCAGCCAGATCTTCGTTGAGATTTAAGGCCCTTGATATCGTCCTTGCTATCTGAGATACCTCCAAGGTATGGGTTAGCCTTGTAACAAAATGATCTCCCACTGGAGCTATAAACACCTGAGTCTTATGCTTCATCCTGCGAAATGCTTTGCAATGAAGAATCCGATCTCTATCCCTCTGGAATTCTGTTCTTATCGAACTCGGTTCTTCTTCTACTACCCTTCCTGCGGTATGACTTGACCGCGAAGCATGACGGTTTAATCCTTCCTCAGCTTGTTCTAATCTTAATCTAACATCATGGGCTATCAATCTATCTTCTATCCCAGTGTATTTACATAGAGTCGAAATTTTTTACTACGGCCTTGGGAGCCTCCCCTCTGCGTATTCTCTCCATATTTTCAAAAGCAAAATTGGCTCTCCTCGCCCAAGTATCCCAAGTTGTACCGGCCATATGTGGTGTGGCCACGACATTATCCATCTTCAAGAGCGGGTTGGCGGGATCCACCGGTTCTTTTTCAAAAACGTCGAGACCAGCCGCCGCAATCTTTCCTTGCTGCAAAGCCTCTATCAAAGCCACTTCATCTACCACAGGCCCCCTAGAGGTATTTATTAGTATTGCCGAAGACTTCATCATAGAAAGCGTATTTGAATTTACTAGGTGCCTGGTAGCCTTTGTGAGGGGCGTATGACAGGTGATTATATCTGACGTCTTAAAAAGTTCTTCCAATGATAAATAGGTTACATTTAACTTTTCTTCAACGGATTTCTCAAGAGGATATAGGTCGTAATATTGGACTACAGCATCAAAACCTTGAACACGTTTAGCAACTTGCCTGCCTATATTACCTATCCCCAAAATCCCAACTTTTTTATTAGCCATCTCAAATGTATTCTGACCAGTTATCGGTTCGGCCCACCGGCCGGCCTTCGTAGCATTATCACTTGCCAGAAGCTGTTTGTATATTGACAACATTAAAAGAACGGCCTGGTCCGCAACAGCCCAAGAATTAGCTCCCCCATTATTTGCGCAAGGGATCTCAAGATCTGTAAGGAGGTCTAAATTCATTCTATCGTAACCCGCTTGCAGTAGCTGCACTAGGCGACATTTATCAAGGGCCTTTATAACTTCGTCAGACGGGTTCAGTCCATAACACAACAAATAATCAGCGTTTCGCACCTCTCTAACACATTGATCTTCTGTTGACGATTTGTCCAACACAACGATTTCATAATCAGGTGGGCTATAAGAAATAACTTCATCTATAAGAGCTTGTCGTATCCCTGTTAAAAAAACTACCTTTGTCGAACCCATTTCACTTTCCTTAATTGAATGTGGTTAACCACCATATCTCTGACGGAGTATATCCTTTAGTTTTTCTGGGGAAAAATCCCCAGCTCTACACACATCTATGATCTCTTTTTCACCCGCCTCCACTTTAGCTATAGCGTCCGGCAATCCTTCCACTATATCCTTGGGAATACTAATCACACCGTGTTTATCTCCAAGTAGTAAATCTCCAGGATTCACAGTCACACCACCAACGCTGACAGGTATGTTTGCTTCAACCAAATGTACGTTCGCCCTAGAAACCAAAGCAGTGCTTGCAAATGCGTTAAACCCCCAATCCCGCATTTCATCCAAATCTCTTACCCCTCCGTCCGTCACGACTCCAACACAATCCAAAGAACTATGAATTGCACTTTGGACCTCTCCCCAAAAGGAACCAATCACATTTGGATGGTCTAAATCCTTCATCACAATAATTCTTGGACCTGGAATTTTTAGTATTTCATCGACCCAATCAACCCTTGAATAATTCATGTTATCGGAAGGGGGGGTTGATGCTTTTATAACGGCCGTAACCGCAAACCCGACCATCGTTCCCATTTCGGGAAACATACTCTTTATGTCCGGGGTCATAAATCCTTCGGTACGGGATCGTATATTGAGACTTTCAATAGCGTTGGAAACTGCACAAGTCTGCATTTCAGAAACCGAATCGATTTGTTTTTGGGTTAATTCAGACACTTTTCAACTCCCGTTTTTACTAATATATCCCATCAAAATACCTCCGAATGATAACAGACAGACATAGGAGCAAGATAATAAAAAAACAGCTTTACTCTGTACCGTAAATTATAGATCTAATCAGATATTGACCGAGTAGCATCTAAGTCTATAATTGGGGTTGGTCCAGATCGGAAAACTATGGAGACATAAAAAGTATCGAGATTGATTTTATCAAAATGAAACGATAAGTAAGGAGATATTTAGAAATGGCAAGAGGTGAAATAGGTTTTGTCGGATTAGGAATCATGGGGAAGCCCATGGTAAGAAATTTAATAAAGGCAGACTACGCAGTCACTGTGTATGACGTAGTTGCCGAAGCAGTAGAAGAAATGGCAACAGAAGGTGCGACGCCAGCTTCCTCTGCGGCCGAAGTAGCGTCCAAAAATCCGTTGGTTATAACGATGGTACCGGATTCCCCTCAGTCTGAAGCGGCGATTCTGGGTCCGAACGGAGTATTGGAAGGCGCTTCGAAAGGAAACACAGTAATAGACATGAGTTCCATAGCACCGGCATCTTCAAAAAAGATAGGGGAGGCTTGTGACGCTGCAGGGGTAAATTTTATGGATGCCCCAGTTAGTGGCGGTGAAACTGGTGCTATTGAAGGAACACTGGCTGTTATGGTGGGGGGAAAGAAAGAAGTGTTTGATAAAAATTATGACATGTTAACGGCTATGTCAGGCAGCATAGTCCTATGCGGTGGATATGGTGCAGGAAACACCACCAAGTTGGCAAACCAAATCATCGTCGCTGGAAACATTGCTGCCTTAGGGGAAGCCCTGGTTCTAGCTAAAAAGTCTGGTATAGACCCAAAAGTAGTGTTTGAAGCTATTAAAGGTGGCTTGGCAGGCAGTACAGTAATGAATACCAAAGGGCCAATGATGCTAGAAGGAAATTTCGACCCCGGTTTTAGAGTAGTACTTCATCAAAAAGACCTACATAACGCGATATTAACTGGAAAGGATGTAGGAGTGCCATTGATGGTAACTGGAATGGTACAGCAGATCTTAGGATCATTGATAAACGATGGTAAAGGTAATTCTGATCATTCGGCCATCGCTAATTTTATGGAAGATATGGCAGGCGTGACCATCGCAGACTAATATTTTCTGATCACCAAGATTTTGAAAGAGGAGCCATTCAGGATGTCTGACAGAAATATTCCGTCAAAGTCGGAGGTTGACTCATACCTCAAAGACACCAACTGGGGTAGATGGGGAGATAAAAGTTCTGCTGGAGCCATAAATTTAATTACTAGCGAAAAACGGCTTGAAGCAATTTCTCTGGTGAAAACTGGCCGAGTTGTGTCCCTTAGTAGACCTCTGCCCGTCACTCCAGCTGGAGACAACCCTAGGCCTGCCCAGCACTATATGCACAAAGAAGAAAGGCCTTTTAACGGTGGAGCTGCGATGGATTATTACGGCGTCTTTTATCATGGTACTGCCACAACTCACATAGATGCTCTATGCCACGTTTGGAATGAAGACGGCATGTGGGAAGGAAAAACTCCCGACGAAGTGATCAAATATGGAGGAGCAAATTTTGGTACGGTAGACGAATGGAAAGAAGGTATTTTGACTCGCGGTGTACTATTAGACGTTCCGAAACATAGAAGAAAACCGTATGTAACCCTAGCCGAACCCGTCCATGGATGGGAATTGGAAGACATAGCAGAAGAGCAAGGTACCGAAATAAAACCTGGGGACGCAGTCTTCGTTTACAGTGGAAGGGATAAATACGCGGCAGATAATGAGGGAAGATGGAATACACCTCAAGGAAGGCCAGGTTTACACGCCTCCTGCTTACCATTTGTTAAAACCAACGACATTTCCATACTAGGTTGGGACATGATGGACTCCTCTCCCAACGAATATCAGGTACCTTGGACGGTACATGGCGTTATTTTCGCCTACGGGGTTGCTTTGGTTGACAACGCTTACTTAGAACCTCTCTCCAAAGTGTGTGCGGAGGAAGAAAGTTACGAATTCATGCTAACTATAAACCCTCTTTATGTAGAAGGTGGTACCGGATCTCCCGCAAATCCAATAGCAGTATTCTAATTTTCAGGCATCAATCATTTAGATAAAGGGTCAACCAAGCTATTGGAGTTTGATTGACCCTTTAAATCGCAAACTTACTTTTTCTTTGATTTCGGCTTTTTCCCATTATCTGACGGTTTCACATTGGTGTCTTTTGGATTCTCATCCTCATCTTCAATTTCAAAATCCCCTACACAGGCAATCGATGACACAGAATCCCCTTCTCTGGGTTTAAAAATCGTTACTCCCTGAGTAATACGTCCTGTGAGACTTCTTATTTCACTCAGATCTGTTCTCATTACCTGGGCATTCTCTGAAACTAAATAAACTTCATTAGTCTCGTCCACTATTTGAGCGTCGGCTATTAATCCAGTATTTTTTGTTAATTTGAAAGCACGAAGCCCTAATCCTCCCCGTCCTTGCCTTCGATATTCACTAAGAGGATTCACTTTTCCTCTCCCGAGCTTGCTTACAACTAGTAATTTGCTCTCATCATTTCCTACATCCATAGAAACCACCCTATCCCCCGTTCTTAAAGACATCCCTTTCACACCTCCCGCTGTACGCCGACGTATTGGCAAATCATCTACCGAGAATCTTATTCCCATTCCTTGCTCAGATATAAAAATTATGTCATCGCCTGACTTTGCCAACTTAACTGAAACAAGTTCATCATCGCCTTTTAGGTTCATAATAATTAAACCCGAAGGGCGAATATGTTCTACATCATCCAAATTTATACGTTTTACCCTACCCTGTTTCGTACCGAGTACTAGATATTCATATTCTTCGTACTGTTTTTTACCAACACTTATCAAAGCACTTATATTTTCCGTGTCCCAAACATTTATTATGTTAGCAACCGGTACCCCTCTGGTATTCCTACTCTGGTCAGCCCTTAATTCATATCCGATTTTTGATAAAACACGACCTTTATTGGTAAAGAACATCAACTTATCGTGACTATCAACTACCATTAATTCTTTTACCGGATCGTCATCTCTCGTGTTCATTCCTGAAACACCTCTTCCACCCCTATGCTGACGTCTAAATGTATTTGACTGGATACGTTTCAAATATCCACCTTGGCTTAATGTGATGACAATCTGCTCATGCGCTTCTAATTCTTCACGACTAAGATCATAAGCATCGTGACTGATAGTCGTTCTTCTTTTATCTCCATATTTAGCCTTAACCTCATCTGTCTCTTCTTTTACAACCCCCAATATTTTGCTTTCATCAGCGAGAAGTTCCTGTAAACCTTTAATTGTTTCTTGAAGCTCTTGGTATTCCGTCTCCAATTTTTCTCTCTCAAGAGCAGCTAATCGCCTTAGCTGCATATCCAAAATAGCTTGAGCTTGGGGTTGATCTAGGTCAAATGTTGACATCAGGCCGGTTCTGGCACTTTCTACATCTTGCGAATTTCGGATTAACTTAATCACTTCATCAAGATTGCTTATCGCTATCCGTAGCCCTGCCAATATGTGAGCTCTTTCCTCAGCCTTTTTTAGCTCAAATTCTGACCTACGCCTAACTACTTGTTGTCTGAATTTTATATATTGCTGTAATGCGATTTTTAACGTTATGACCCTAGGTATATCATCAATTAGAGCTAGCATATTCGCAGAAAATGAGGACTGGAGCGCCGTTTGCTTGTAAAGGTTATTCAATACAACTTGAGGCTGCACCCCTCCTCTTAGCTCTACAACTATACGCATACCATCTCTATCAGACTCATCACGAACTTCAGAAACTCCTTCAATTCTGCGATTCTTGGCTAAAGTAGCTATTTTTTCCACCAATGCTGCCTTATTAACTTGATACGGTAGTTCTGTCACCACTATCTGCATTCTGCTGGCATTTCTGGGCATCTCTTCCACTTCAGCAACAGCCCTAACAACGATTTGTCCTTTTCCAGTGGTATAAGCCTCCCTGGCCCCACTCGTACCCATAATGGTCCCGCCAGTCGGAAAATCGGGAGCGCGTACATATTTCATCAAATCTTCTGATGTAGCTTCAGGATTGTCTATAAGCGCGTTAACTGCGTTACAGACCTCTCGCAAGTTGTGAGGGGGTATGTTTGTAGCCATACCTACAGCAATTCCAGATGCCCCATTAACCAATAGGTTTGGTAGTCTGGCTGGTAAGACAACAGGTTCGCGAAGAGTATCATCAAAATTTAATGACCAGTCAACAGTTTCCTGATCAAGGTTGGCCAGCATAGCTTCAGATACAGGACTCAATCGAGCTTCTGTATACCTCATAGCCGCTGGCGGATCGTTATCAATGCTTCCAAAATTACCTTGGCCATCCACTAAAGGCATTCTAACGGTAAAATCTTGAGCCAGCCTCACCATAGCCTCGTACACAGCCAGATCTCCATGAGGATGCCATTTACCTAAAACTTCGCCAACCAAACGCGCACTTTTTTTATACCCAGTTCCCGGACGCATACCAAGGTCCTGCATAGCGTATAAAATTCGTCTTTGAACGGGTTTCAGACCATCCCTTGAATCGGGCAAAGCCCTGGAGACAATCACACTCATAGCGTAGTCAAGATAAGAACTCCTCATCTCATCGACTATAGAGGTGGTTTTTATGAACCCAAATTCAGATTTACTAGATGTCATAATCTTCTACTCCAATCAAACAAAAGGATTACCTGAATTCGTAGTTAACTAACTTGTGGCCTTCAAAAAGTAAGACTCACGATGCGAAAAAATCAGATTTCCCATTAGTCACAATTATAGCACAAAAAGTAGTGGTTTTATGCCTATAAAAACCCTTTATGTTGTGGATAAGGCCTTGAACACTAGAGTTTCAAACAATTTATCGAAGTGCGGAGGTATTTCCCCTCTCCGTTCAGGATGAAATTGCACCCCCAAAACCCATTCATGGTTTGGGCTTTCAAGGCCTTCTATTACGCCATCCTCCATTGACCAGGCAGAGGCCATCAGGTCATCAGATTTTTGAACCTCAGTGATACCTTGATGATGCCTATGATTAACCCGGACGAATCCACCGGAGCCGACAGTCGCAGCCAACTTGCATCCAGGAGAGATAAAAATTCGATGGTAACTGGAAATACGCTCTTCTCCTCTCTGCTCGCTGTTATGTCCATCAATGTCTTGAATCAATGAACCTCCCATAGACACATTTAGAACCTGCATACCTCTACATATTGCGAGAATTGGCAAATCTGCTTCAAGTACAGAATCTAATAAGGACAATTCTAAATCGTCTAAACTCTCGTTGTACCAAGAATTTGTGTACGGATCAGGATCTTCACAATAACGTCTAGGGTGCACATCAGCTCCCCCTGACAACATCAGACCGTCAATGGCATCCATTATTTCTGAAAGACTAGTAAAACTTGATGGGGTGATGAGTTTTACCACAGCCCCGAATTTTTCCAGCATAGCAGTGTAAGGCACGGACCTTTCGAGATCTGAACATGTCAAGCCTATAGTCGGGATATTAGGATCTTTCATCTAGCGACTCCATCAGGTTAAATTATGATAATTAGGCATTCTTTTTTCTCTGAAAGAGCTAAGAAATTCTTTATGGGCAAGGGTCTGCTGTGACTCACTGAAAAATTTGCTCTCAATGTCCATTACTTGATCCATATCGTCATTGTGGAGATGATCTCTCATCATTCTCTTGATCTGGCTTAGCTGCCATTCGGGGTTAAAGGCTATGGAAGCCGCCAGTTCAATAGCTTTGTCAAGTAATTGATCATCTGGAAAAATATGGTTTACCAATCCAGACTCCAATGCTTCGTCTGACCCAATAAATCGACCCGTTAGCATGAATTCCATCGCTTTCGACATTCCTACTGCCTGACTGAGAAGTTTGGTACTACCAAATTCAGGAGTAAGGCCAATATACGCGAACCGAAAAGAAAGTTTGGCACTTAGCGACATCAACCTGATATCACAGCCTAGAGGAAGAGTTATACCCATTCCTATTGCATATCCGTTTATCGCACAAATGGTAGGTTTAGATTCTTTCATAAAAACAGGCCATTTTGGAAAGGCTGCCATTTCATCGTCAGTTTGTCTTAACTCCCCTCTTACCGTAGCCTCAAAATTACTCACATCTGCTCCTGACGAAAAGGCCCTACCAGCCCCAGTGATGACTATGGCTCCAACAGCAGGATCGTTATTAAAATCTCTCACCTGTAATCTCAACTCCCTATTGAGAGTATGATTAAAGGCATTTAAAAAATCGGGTCTGTTTAGAGTAATGATTCCTACCCTATCTATCTTTTTAACTAATATAGTTTCATATCCCATGCTAATCCCCCTCTTAAAGTTTACATAACGTCAAGTTATCATAGCTATAAGTAGCTGCCAACAAAGGAACAATTTTGATTCATATAAACAGGTTTTGATCATGAAAATAACTGAGGTAAAAGCGGTATATCCTACCTATAAAAACATCGCAGCTTCTTGGCGCACTCATTTTTGGCAAATAGTTGTCCGTATAGAAACCGATCAAGGAATCACAGGTCTAGGATATGGAGGTGGTGGAGTGGCCGCTGTGGAGGTCATAAATGGGCATTTTAGAGAACTCCTTTTGGGAACAGAAATTAACAATATACAAGACATTAGTAAAAATTGGGATTTATTATATTCCGCATCTATCCCCTACGGCAGAAAAGGTATAGCAGTTATGGCTCTGAGTGGGGTAGACCTGGCTCTCTGGGATCTCCTAGGTAAAGCAGAACATTGTCCAGTTTACGAGTTGATAGGCACACGGAACAAAGAATCTGTTAGGGCCTATGCCACCGGAACAGATGTTGAATGGTATGCAGAGCTAGGTTTTACCGCTCATAAATTTCCACACCGATGGACATCCGAAAAAGATGTTTCCTCAGCTATTTCTTCAGCAAGGCATTCCAGAAATATACTAGGCCCCAATGCTTTGCTAATGATAGACACATATATGTCATGGAGCTTCGATACCACGCTAACAATGTCAAAATCCCTAGAGGAATTTAATATTTACTGGTTTGAAGATGTCGTTAATCCGGATGCTCTTGAATCACAATCCAAACTAAGAACATTGGTACAGCCAACCTTGATTGCCGGCGGAGAACATGAATTCACAGAATATGGCTATCAAGAAATCGCTAAAGCAGGAGCATTAGATTTATGGCAACCCGACATTACATGGTGTGGAGGTATAACAACCGCTATACGAATAGTAGAAATGGCTGATGCGCTTGGAATACCGGTCGCTCCTCATAGAGGTGGAGAAGTCTGGGGCCTTCATCTAATCGTTTCCTCAAAATGTGATGACCTAGCTGAAGTGCTCCCGGGCGTTAAAAATGGCAACAAAGACTACCTTTGGATAGATGAACCTGTCCCACTAAATGGATATATTTCGCCGACAGACGCTCCGGGGTTTGGCGTCACAGTCAATGAAGAATTGTTACCTTGAGGGATAGAAACATGTTTCCTAGAAAATGATGCTGGCGTCTTCCTGTTCCTATTCATATCCATCAATGGCTATAGACCTAACCACTTAACTTTTAGCCAACCAATAATCCAGAAACAGTGATGAAGCATAAAAATTTCAAACTTTCGGTCACCCACCAAAATGTATTAAATCCACTGCTCATTTTAGTATTTTTATTCTGTGCCTTTCGATGTAATCCCAGTCTATTTTATGACCTAATCCAGGTTCATTACCTGCTGATATAACCCCATCTTCATTGGGTGTTATGTCATTCAGCAACCCAAATTGGTGAGCTTCCTCTGGCATCCAATATTCATAGTAATCGCAATTGATAACCGAATAAATGACATGTAAATTAGCGATGTTCATGAAGGAGTTCCCCGCCGTTCCAATCTCGCAATTATATCCAAATCCTTCAGCCATGGAACATAACTTTTTAAGACCAGTTATACCTAATTTAGCAGCGGTCCCTCTTAGCAATCGATTTGATCTAGTTCTGATAGCGTTAGCGCCCCAGTAGAACTGATTATCAGACTGATCACTCATACATATCGGAACCTTCAATCTTCTGGTCAATTCGCTAATAGCATCCTGATCAAAATGTGAAACAGGATCCTCATACCAATAGAATCCATTTTCATCCAAAGCTTCCCCTATATCTAACGCCTTCCTGAAATCGTATCCGCAATTTGGATCGAGCATAAGCTCTATTTCAGGTCCCACCCTATCTCTAACCATACCCACCATCTTCACAACTTCATCGGTTTCCATGATCCCCGGATGAATTTTGTAGGCCTTAAATCCTTTATTAACAATCTCCTCCGCCTCACTTACATAACCGGTAGCATCTAGATGGCGAGGTGGGTAGGTACCATAAGCACTGATTTCATTTCTTTGATTACCAAGGAGCTCATGGACAGGTAGTCCCGACTGTTTTCCTGCTGCGTCCCATAACGCGATATCAACTGGGGCCCATGCTGACATATTTATTCCTCTTCGAGCAGCCAGTATTTGTAGCCTGTTCCACAACCATTCTCGCTTAGAAACCTCTACTCCCAACAATTCTGGTTTTAGAACCGACATAATAGGGGCATGGAGAGACTTAGAGCCTTTCCTGAATTCACCAAGAAAACAATTTCCCTCAATCCCTTCATTCGTGAAAATTCGTAGTAGACCTTGCTGAACAGTGCCAGAAAACCTGCCAAGATCAGAATCTAATCCTGTATCGGGCAATTCTCTTTCCACAATTTCTATAGTGATATCAGAAACTTTCATTCAACTCTCCTCAAAAGGGCTTACAGATCTGATTATATAAGAATCCCCGATGCTAGAATCTCAAGATGGAATTATTTAAAAGGATGATGTCATGGACGCCTAAAACACCTGTGTATTATGGGTGGATAGTTATATCTGTTGGAGCCTTGGGCACTTATGCCTCTTCCGGGTCAGCGCAAGTGACCCTTGCAGGTATTCAAACTCTTTTGTTGGATGACACAGGCTGGGACCGGAGCACAATAGCGCTTGGAATAACTATCGGAACTTGGGTTGCAGGTTTGTTGACACCAATATTCGGGAAATTAGCTGATACTCATGGGCCGCGGCTAGCGATGCCAATAACTTCCTTAATAGTCGGTGTATGTTTTTACTGGATCGGAGAGATGTCTTTGATTTGGCATTTCTATACCGCATACATCATTGCAAGAGGGTTAGGAAATCCCGTCCTAATTGGGGTTATGCCTCGTACAGTAGCGGTGAATTTTTTTGACCAAAAAAGAAATTTAGCCTTAGGTTTGGTCTCAATGGCTAGGCCCTGCTTCGGCGCAATTAATGTACAACTAATCACCCTTATAAGCATCTGGTCCAGTTGGCGTATGGCATACAAATCACTCGGGATATATTCCATTCTACTAGCCGTACCTTTGTTTCTTTTTATCCGAAAAGATCCGGAATCAATTGGGTTATTGCCAGATGGAGAAGAAACTAAATTATCTAATCAAGAATATGCCATCAAATCCAAAAAAGTTACTGATGCCGAGAAGCATATATGGTTTGCGCGGGAAGCCGCAAAAACTTCAACGCTATGGGCGATAGTATCTGCAGAATTTTTGATAATCCTTACATCCGGCACCATTGGATTTCAATTAGTCCCTTACTTACATGAATCTGGTTTCCCTATCTCTATGGCAGCCTTAGCTTGGACAGTAAGTACGCTTCTAAACGCATTTTCTAATCCGATATGGGGGCTTTTATCAGACATGTATTCCCCTAGAAAATTAGTGTTAAGCGCAATGCCAATTTGTCTTGGCGTCACCTCAATTTTTCTCCTTATAGATGGTGGATATCCCGGTTTTATATGTGTGGTTATATGGGGGGCGGCTAGCGGTGGTCTCAATATCCTAGGAGGCATGATCATAGCAAACTATTTCGGAAGACATTCATTCGGATCAATATCAGGAATCATGGGGCCATTTCAGATTATTGGACTTGGATTAGGACCTATAATAGGAGCAGTCATGTACGATGCAACGGGCGGATACATGCCCCTATTCGCATTTGCAATAATTACATACCTAGCAGCAACGATACTTTTTTTCTTTGCAAAGCCCCCTAAAGTGAAAATGTTTGAATCTGAAGAAATCACATGATATGAAAGTTAAGATCTACTATTGCTGTTTACTACTTTCCGTGACTCTTCTGAATCTTTCTTGCGGTCAGGAAGTAGAGACCAACGCAAATCTTTCTCAAGAATCTGATTTTCCAAAAGCACGTATAGCCTTGGCGGTCAGTGATCTAAGTATAGGAACACATAGGTTAGCCTTTGGAATTATTGAACCTGGAATTGGCTCTATTAAAAACGATGCAGTTAAGCTCGAAACTTTTTTTATCCAAGACGAAAAAAATCCATCGCTAAAAGAAACCCTTACTGCTGAATTCCAGGAGTGGCCTGGCGGAAATAAAGGGGTTTATACGAGTATAGCTACGTTTGACAGGGCTGGTAAATGGGGAATTGGGGTAACTTTCGAAACTTCTAATGGGCTTATTGCGCGAACTTCTTCAGTCATAGAAGTGACCGAGAAAAGTCTGGCTCCATTAGTTGGACACAAAGCATATCCATCAAGAAACATTACTCACGCCATTACTAACGACATCAATGAACTAACGACGGATCCAAATCCCTATTATCCGTTATACGAATACTCTATAGAAGAATCTATAAAGGAAAGGAAATTTTCCCTCATACTTTTTGCATCCCCCGCATTTTGCACGACTGGGACATGTGGCCCCCAAATGGATATTGTAAAAAACCTGCATTCAGATTTCTCCAAGGAAATTGTGTTTATACATGTGGAAATTTATGAAAATCCCGCCGGCATAAAAGGGGATATTTCCAATGCTAGTCTCGCGCAAGCTGTTAAAGACTGGAATTTACCTAGTGAACCATGGGTATTCTTAGTGGATGACGACGGAATCATAAGGCACAGATTTGAGGGTCTGGCTACTTATCAAGAAATTAAGGCTGCCCTCATTCAAAATAATTTCATTACCGGGAAGTAATGATATGATTGATTTCGAAGGCCGGCCCTTATCAGGACCGGTCATTTGTTGTTAATTACATTTGAATCAGTATATGAATCTTATAGAAATTACAGAAATTTTGAATTCAGATAGCAATTATGGCCAATTGTTATCTGAAATCAGAAAAGGGAAATCTGGAACACAAGTTCAGATTATAGATGAAGCTGTACCTTTTCTCACCGCATCAATATGGAAAAAATTGCAGGTCCCTATCCTACTAGTTTGCCCAACTCCAGAACATTCAAGACGTCTATACGAACACCTATCCGCCTGGCTGGGGAATGAAATTCAGCCGCTGAGATTCAGTGAAAGTGAAATATTACCCTTCGAAAGATTGACGGAAGACCTCTCGACTGCACAGGAAAGACTTCGTACGCTAAATCATCTTTTTAAAAATAAATCTCATCCGTCAGTCATAGTCACTTCAGCATCAGCCCTTACTCAAAAAACGATTTCAACTGAATCTTTTGAAGAAAATTCTTTTACCTATTCGCAGGGTGACAAGGTTAACTTAGAAAAGCTCTCTAGATATTGGCAACAGATGGGATACTCTTTTGAATCAAATGTTTCGGACCCAGGTACAGCAAGTCGAAGAGGTGGAATTGTAGATGTATTTCCCATAGGTGAAGAAATTCCCTATCGCGTAGAACTTTGGGGTGATGAAATAGACAGCATAAGGACATTTGATCCAGATACACAAAGATCAATAGATATCGTAGAACAATTTTCTATAAGCCCAGCTAAAGAAACTTTGACAGCATCTATCACAGAAAATGAATTTGACCAGTTACTTTCCCACGTAGATCTATCACAATGTAATCCGGAAGAGATAACTCGATTCAGTTCTGAAATAGCTGAATTATTGAAAGGGAGCCAAATCGAAGAATTAGGCTTATATTCGGGGTTTTTCAACCATGGGACTTTGTTAGACTACTTCCCTTCAAATGGTTTGGTCATCTCTTACAGGAATATAGATGCTATGAATTCTGTTTGGGATGTTGAGGAAAGGTCTAACCAATTGAGAATGGTAAAAGAAAATCGCGGCGAGCTTCCTATGAATTTTCCAACGGATAGGATCCCTTGGGATCAAATGGCAAATTCCATACAGCTTCTGAAAAACAACTTGTTCCTGATGCCTTGGGGAGCATCAGATCTAGATAACAGCAATACAATACCGATGCCTTTTAGCTCACCACCTTTGTACAAAGGGGACATAGAGACATTGACCAAAGATACGTCTGAGTTCATAAATGGTGGTGATAAGGTTATTACGATCACTTCTCACCACTCTAGGTTAAAAGAACTTCTTAGTAACCTAGATCCTTCTCAGCCAGAAGCTACTGCCAAAATAGATGATCTAAACTCTTTGTCAATAATCGGTGTTGACACTGCGAATATTGGAGATGGATTTGTAATCAATACATCAAAAAACCGCCTGACCTTGCTGAGTGACAAGGAGATATTCGGCATAGCCAAACGAAGGCGGGCCAAAAGAACCAATAAGGCCGCTCGAGAAACTTTTTTTGAAGAAATCTCTCCTGGTGATTACGTAGTTCACGTAGAACATGGTATAGCTAAATTTATTGGTACAGATAGTAAATACGATGAGTATGGAAACCATGAATATTTGATTCTCCAGTATGCCCAAGGGGATAAGCTTTATGTACCTTTGGAACATTTAGATAGAGTTGCTCCCTACGTGGCTCCCATGGATAGGTCTCCTTCACTAACAAGGTTAGGAACACAAGAATGGTCTCGAACTAAAGAAAGGGTCGAAAAATCCACGCGGGAAATGGCAACGGAGTTGCTCTCTATATATGCAGCAAGACAAGTTAGCAAAGGGCACTCAACTGGCCCCGATACAAAATGGCAATTCGAGCTCGAGGAATCATTTCCATATGAGGAAACCGTGGATCAAATTTCCACACTAACAGAAATAAAAGACGATATGGAATCAGAGCGACCAATGGATAGGCTTATATGTGGAGATGTTGGTTACGGTAAAACAGAACTAGCCTTACGCGCAGCCTTCAAGACTGTGATGGACGGGAAACAAGTAGCAGTGTTAGTACCCACAACAGTACTAGCCCAGCAACACTATGAAACTTTCCTAGAAAGAATGAAAGCTTTTCCTGTGGAGTTATCCGTCCTCAGTAGATTTAAATCAAATGTAGAGCAGAAAAAAACCTTGGAGGCACTGAAGGATGGGACGATTGACATATGTATTGGTACGCACAGGTTGGTTCAAAAAGATGTTAAATTCAAAGACCTAGGCCTTGTAATAATAGATGAGGAGCAACGATTCGGAGTAATACACAAAGAAAGACTTAAGCAAATGCGAAGCCAAGTGGACATCCTAACTCTCACAGCTACGCCTATACCTAGAACTTTACACATGTCTTTAGCAGGGGTAAGGGATATGAGCACCATAGAAACAGCTCCTGAAGAGAGACTACCCATAAAAACCTATGTTTCTGAATTTAGTGACGAGCTCATAAGAGAAGCGATTCTTAGGGAAATGGACCGACAAGGGCAGGTGTATTTTTTACACAATAGAGTTTATAACATCGAATATATGTCTGAATATATTAGGACTCTCGTACCTGACGCTAAAGTCGGAATCGCACATGGTCAAATGTCAGAAAAAGAATTAGAAAAGTCAATGTCAACTTTCTCACAAGGAGAAACTGACGTTTTACTTTGTACCACCATAATAGAATCAGGACTAGATATACCAAATGCAAACACCTTGATCGTTAACCGCGCAGATTCATTTGGTCTAGCCCAACTTTACCAATTAAGAGGACGGATCGGAAGGAGTTCAAAAAGAGGTTACTCGTACCTACTTATTCCCAAAAGTAATAGTATGACTGAATCGGCGGAAAGACGTCTGAAAGCAATGCTTTCAGCTACAGAATTAGGTTCAGGCTTCAAAATAGCTATGAAAGATTTGGAAATAAGAGGAGCTGGAAACATTTTGGGAGCCGAACAGAGCGGCCACATACATGCCGTAGGCTTTGAACTTTATACTCGGCTTTTAGCGACAGCTGTTGAAGATCTGCGATCTCAAAATACTCAACATAGTGATCAGGAGAATTCACCGCTCCCTAGTTCAGTAAGTATAGATTTGGGAATGCCCACAGGGATTTCTCAAGACTATATCGAGGATCTCCCATCAAGGCTAGATATATATCAAAAATTGATCAAATGTCGCACCATAAATGAAACTGAATCCCTCGAACAAGAATTAAAAGACCGATTTGGACCATTGCCATGGCAAGCTATCAATCTCCTATTCACCGTTCGACTAAAAATAAAGTCCTCTGCAACGGGCATGGAGTACATAAGAAAAACAGGAGACAAATTAGTAATCCAATTTCCTTTTGAAGTGGGAGGAATGAAAATAGCGTTACAAAAATTAATTGGCTCGGAATGGACTATTGGAAATATGCAAATAAGATCTAATCTAACTGACCTAGGCAGCAATTGGGAAATCAAACTTGTCGAAGCTGTAGATAGATTAGGGGAATTTCAATCAAAAATGTCTACCGAACTAATCAATTCAGCCGAAGTGAATTAAAGGTCAAGACAAGGAATCCAGCACATCTGAAAGTTGCGCCATACCGGAAATCTTTGGGCACCTTGAGAAGTCAGAGTGATTACCATCTCTGTCAATCAATATTGGACGCACAGATGATGCTTCAGCCCCATCTATGTCTGACCCAATTTGATCTCCAACATGAAGTGCTTCTTGCCCGGAGACACCAGCAATCTCCAAAGCTTTTTTGAACATTATAGGATTTGGTTTTTCTACCCCAACTTCTAGAGAAGTTACGGCAAATGTCATGTGGTTAGAAAGATTAAATTCTCTAAGCAGTTCGCTTCCTAACCTGTTCATGTTTGAAAGTAACCCGAGAGAAAAATTACGAGATTTCAAGTCATCTAAAACAGGCCAAACGTCATCAAAAATAACCATTTCATATGGAATGGTTCTTACTGTATTCCATATTTGGCCAGCCGTCTCAAGATCTATATCTACGCCTGAACCCTCGATGACTCTTTTCTCGTATTCACAAAAAAAATCAAACCGCTCATCTTCCGACATTTGGCGCAATGGATATGTTTTATTCTGTTCTGTCATGAAGGAGTCCGCTTGGCCGTAGCCTTTCAGAACCCCTTGCTCTGTTAAGGTAATACCAAAGTTAGCACAAGCCTCCGATTGGATCTCATATCGGGAAGGCTTAAATCCAGCTAACGTTCCATACAGATCAAAAAAAATCGTTTTAATCATATCGCAGCTATAATAGCACCTTCATATCAGGTTTATCAGGCATCATTAGTGGATTAGGATCATGCAAGCTGGCAAGCTACCTATAGAACATTTAGAAAAGATTTTAAACGCATTTAAGACATCAGATCCACGAGTTATTGCTGGCCCGATGCCAGGAGAAGATGCTTCTTTAATCGACATGGGAGATAGCTACCTTATTGCGACAACAGACCCAATTACATTTACTACAAATAGGATCGGTTGGTATGCAGTAAACATAAACGCAAATGATGTTGCTGTAATGGGAGGTGAGGCGAAATGGATGATGGCAACAATACTTCTTCCAGAAAATTTTAGTGAAATTGCCGCAAATGATATATTTAACGATCTTGCTGAAGCATGCAATAACCTAAATATCTCTGTTGTTGGTGGGCACACAGAAATTACCGTAGGAATTGATCGACCATTGATATCCGGAGTAATGTTAGGTGAGGTCGAAAAAGGTAAAGAAGTCAGATCTTCAGGAGCCAAAGAAGGTGACTCAATCATTCTTACTAAGGCGATCCCAATCGAAGGTTGTGCCATTTTGGCGAATGAAGCAGAAAACGAGTTACTAACAAACGGCATCGCATCAGCACTAATAGAGGAATCCCGTAACCTTATACACAGACCTGGAATCAGTATAGTAGAAGATGCTTCCATCGCGATGGAAGCAGGAAAAATAAACGCCATGCATGACATTACAGAGGGTGGAATTGCAGGAGGCCTTGCGGAATTGGCATATGCCTCTAATCTCGGAATACATGTGACAAGAGAAAATATACCGGAGATACCTCAAGCTAAAATATTTTCTGAAATATTAGGACTTCACACCCTAGGAATAATAGCTTCAGGATCTCTATTGATATGTACCTCCCCAAAGCATGATTCTGCAATAATAAAAAATCTAAAATCCAACGGAATAAACGCGACTAAGATAGGATCTATGAAAAATTTGAATTACGGACTCAAAATAAGCGAAAATAATCGGACTTACGATCTTCCTAGATTCGAGAAGGACGAAGTTGCCAGGTTTCTTTCTGAGGGACACTAATTAATTGCGACCTATTTATTAAAATTGTCAATTGGAGAAAAAATGAGCGGAACTTACATAAAATCCGATAATGATCACGGTGTCTTAATCTTGACGATGCATGATCCCAAAACAAGAAATGCCATTGGATTAGATATGATGGAGGAATTGGAGGAAGAACTTGATCGATTCGAATCTTCTCCTGACCTTAGAGCCCTAGTCTTAACCGGATCAGATCCATCGTTTTGTTCAGGAGCGAATGTAAAAACAATGAATGAGGATAACGAATCAGCTGGAACAACAACTCTGCCTGATAGTGAATCTCCATGGGATATATTAAACCAAGCATGGGACAAGCAATCATCCTCAAATTCAAGACCTAGGGATTTGATTGAAGGAGTACGATACGTTCCCCTTAGATTGCATAACTTGCAAAAACCATCCATAGCCGCAGTAAATGGTTCAGCTATTGGGCTGGGAATGGGGATTGCTTTGTCTTGTGATATTCGATTCGCTTCGGAAAACGCCAGGTTTTCTGAAATGTTTGTCAGGAGAGGATTAATTCCTGCTGACGGTTCCTGTTGGCAGCTTCCTCGCATGATCGGCCTAGGAAAAACTTTCATGCTCCAATACACAGGAGATATTCTTTCAGCCCCAGAATCATTGGAACTTGGCATAGTCAACAAAGTCACCGATCATGACCAATTAATGGAAGAGACCCTGAAATTAGCCCATAGAATAGCTTCTGGAGCAACCTATTCTATGGCTTTGATAAAAAAACTGATCCATGAATCACTAAATACTGGCTTAGAGGAAAGCTTAAAACTTGCTGGCCCGGCACAAGACATCGCACGTCAGACCATGGACCATAAGGAAGGAGTAAAAGCATTTGTTGAAAAAAGAAAACCCAATTTTACAGGAAGATAACGACCAATAATTCTAAATAGAATCCAAAAACCACTTTACAGTGGATTCGAAGGATCCTGGAGATTCTTGATAAAACCAATGACCTCCCCCTTCAAGCTCCGCCAGCTTGCAATGAGGAAGCTCTTCTTTCATTTTAACGGCAGTTTCGTGAGTCAAAAGGGTACTCTGCCTACCCCTAACTACAACCGTCGGGCAATCCACTCTTCTCCAAGTGTCCCATAAATCTGGTCGTTCATATTCATAGATTAAGTTTCTGTCTCTTTTCAAAACCCAACCGCCACCATCAGCAGATTTCGTCATTACATTAGCCTGAAATTCAACCATTTCTAGAGAAGATTGTGGTTGTCTTGACCATATTCTATCTATAACCTCTTGAAAAGTTTTCCATTCACCTGATTCTTCTTTATAGCGATCAAACATTGAGCCTGAAGATTCATTGACCGAATCAGGGTCGATATCTACCACTACAAGTGCCTTGACTTTTTTATTTTCTTGAGCAGCGTAAGAAAAAGCATATCTTCCTCCGGCTGAGTGCCCGACCAATATTGGATTAACCAGGGACAGATTCAAAATCGTAGCTTCTACATCAGATACATAATCTACAAATGAATACCGTCCAGGTGTATGATCACTATCCCCATGGCCTCGGCTATCCAAGGCAACAACCCAGTATTCGTCACACATAGATTGTGCAAAGATTTCCCAACTCCTTCCACAGTCTTGCAGACCGTGTAGTAAGAGTAAGGGGGGATTTGACTTATTACCCCATACTGAACAACTTAAATTCACCCCTAGATGATCAAATTTAATCTGATTGAATTTATCTCCAATCAATCCAAACTCCTAAATCCATTTTTATTCCTATCCAATCCATATAAATCCTGAAACGAGCCATTCTCCAGGGCCTCTGCCCTGGTTTCCAAGCTCCGTTCCCCGATCGAACCTACCCATGTTCCAATAATCATACCTTCCCTGTCTAGAAAGAATGTAACAGGTAGACCCGTTACGCCGTAATCGACCATTATTCTCCCATTCATATCCATTCCGTTACTAAATGTGACATCGAATTCCTTAATGTATTCATTGGCATTGGTCAGATCATCTTGAACATTTATACCGATTACGACAACATCTTTTTCTGCATATAATCTTGAAACTTTCTCAAAATGTGGTGTTTCATCTCTACATGGAGGACACCAAGAAGCCCAAAAATTTAATATGATTGGCGAGCCACGATGGTTGGACAGGGATACAGACTTGGCATTGATACCATTCGCGACAAATTCCGGTGCCTTGCTACCTATTAATTGCTCACCACTTCTACCAGTCGCGTAAGTTTTATTGATAAGGCCTGTTGCAAGGAATATAGCAAACAGGGAAATGAGAATAGCCGTAACCAGTATAGCAATTCCTTTAATTACTTCGCCCTTAACTTGAACAGTTATTTTCATAAACTCTTGTAATAACATTTTTGGTGAAAGATTTTCATGCTTCTTTATTTTACCAACTAAAAAGAGGGAGCCTTAATGACTCCCTCTTTTAAAACATAAAACCATTTCTGACTAAAAATTTGACCTTCGAGCCTCCATATTCGAAAGAACGTCGATAAGCACTGTTTTACCTTCTGAGTTCAACTGCTTAGCTTGTTCCAATGCAGGGGCTATCTCTTCAGGCTTTTCAACTTTTATCCCAACTGCCCCTAACCCTTCAGCAATCTTGGCATAATCACCAGTCATATGAGTTGTGCCAAAAGATTCTCTCGCGGTTGGATATCCACCCGGGTATGTAGCCATACCGCCATTATTAATAACAATCGTAGTAATTGGAGCACCAGCACGAACGGATGTCTCTATATCCAAACCTGACATTCCAAATGCACCATCGCCCATAATATTCATACAGAATTTATCAGGACACGCCATTTTCACTCCTGTCATTAGTGGAATACCATAACCTAAGTGGGTCGTCTTGCCCCAACCAACATAACTATGAGGAACAGTCCCAGGATAAAAAGGCATTATGATATCCCTAGGAGCCCCGGCATCATGAGTAACTATACTGTTTTCCTTGTCCAATACATTTATCATCTCGCCAATAATTCTATATGGGGTAATGGGAGTCTCATCCGAGCTTAAAATATCGCTCCATTCGGACATCCATTTGTCGTTGATTTCAGCAATTTGATCTGCCAACTCTGAAGATCCATTTCGTTCTTTACCTGACAGTTGTAATTTAACCTCATCTACCATCATTCTCAGGGTCAATTTGGTATCTCCAACTAACCCGACATCAATGCTGAAATCTTTATTCAAATCACCTATCGTCTCGGTGTTATGTATCATAACTTTCCCGTCCGGTATAGGCTGACCATAACTAGTTCGTGAAAGACTGGTACCAACACCAAACAACACATCAGACTCTTGAAGCCAAGTCCTCGCCTGTAGAGACGTGGCAGAGCTTCCTGATCCCAGGGCTAAAGGATGCCTTTGGTCAAATCCAGATTTACCTGGCATTGTGCAATAAACCGGAATTTGGGCGGCTTCAGCCAACTCGGTAAGTTCAGGGGATGCCCCCGACATTAAAACACCCATACCTGACCATATCACAGGTTTTTTTGCTGCCAACAACAATCTCACTGCTTCCTTAATTTCAGCCGGATCTGGTGCAAATTTATGTCTCTTAGGAGGGGAATACGAAGAAACAATTGCGTCATCCACATCCATCTCACCAACATCAGCAGGGATTTCAACGATAACTGGACCAGGTCTACCATTTCTTAATGCGTGAAATGCACGTCGCATAACTGACGCAACTTGACCAGGCTGATATAAAACCTCCGCAGAGACGGAAACAGATTCGTACGTTCTAGCCGGAGAGAAATTTGGCGTTACAGATCTAGCCGCCACAGCTGAGCCCCCAGGAAGATATAAAATGGGAACATTGTCAGCATAGGCTTGGGCCAAACCTCCCATTGTATTTTCTGAGCCTGGACCACCCTGAGTTATCAACACACCAAATTCTTCTCGGTTTCTCATGCGGCTAAACCCGTCCACCGCCATTGCAGCTCCTCGCTCCTGGCGAAACATAATTGGATTAATTCCAGCCTGGGCCACAGCCTCAATCAAGTTATTAGATGGAAAACAACCCGCCCACTGAACTCCTTCAGTCTTTAAGATTCTCGCTACTGCATCAAGCACTTTCATAAATATGAATCCTCCGATTAAAATAACCATTTACTTCATAGCCTTCAGCAAGAATGACAAGTGTTCCCATTGCACTACTCGAAAGCTAATCAAGGGACATTGTAGTCGGCACAAAACCCATTATCAACCTGAGGTTGATACGGGAATATACTGGTTCAGCTAAACTTGTTTATGGGGTTGATATGAGTAATGTTTAAGAAAGGAACCTCTTTGTTAGTTAACAGTCAAAATAGTCGAATGAAAATCGGACATAAAATACACCATGTGAGAGAAACAGATTCGACCATGGAAGCCTGTAACCTCCTAGCCAATTTAGGAGAAGAAAGTGGAACCATAGTCTCAACAAATTACCAAGAATCAGGCAGAGGGCGGTTCAAAAGAAAATGGGTATCTCCCAGAGGAGACAATATACAAATATCCGTGCTCCTTAGACCAACTCGGAAAGAACTCAAATATCTTAATATGTTTGCTTCACTTGCTGTATTAGCTACATGTGATCAGATCCTTGATGCCGAAGTAAGCATTAAATGGCCCAATGATGTTCAAGTAAATGGGAAAAAAATCTCCGGAATATTGATTGAGACTCTACTAGAAGGTGAGGACGTAATCTCCTCCATTATTGGAATCGGTCTCAACGTCAACCTAGACGTCGAAACCGAAATTGATATAGAAGCCACTGCAACTTCTCTGAAATGTGAGAAAGGCCGGTATATAAATCGTTCGTTCGTTCTAAAAACACTTATAAAGGAATTGAACTATTATTACCCCCAAATCGGTGACAGCGAATCTCTACCTCTTAAGTGGTCAGAAAAATTAAGTACACTCGGAGAGATGGTAACTTTGTCGCTAGGACAAAATCCTTATGAGCATGCGGCATCTGGATTGGCAGAATCAATCAATGAGGACGGGGGGTTGATAATAAAGAAGGATGATGGATCTTTTTTTATAGCCAACGCTGGAGAGGTGACTCTTGCAAAAAATGACCCACCCCGGTAATAAATTGAACCACCCATAAGAAAGGTACATAAATGCTTGAAAAACTCAGTTTGAAAAACAAAACAATTGTGATAACAGGCGGAGGTACTGGTTTAGGTAAAGAAATGTGCCTTGCCATGGCGAGAGCAGGAGCTGACCTTGTAATAGCAGCGAGAAGACTGGAACCGATAAAAGAAGTGGCAAAACTAGTCCAAGATCTCGGACGTAGGTCATTAGCGATAACCACTGATGCAACCAACACCTCTGATGTAAAAACCCTATTTGAAACCACATTGACAGAATTTGGGAAAGTTGACGCCCTATTTAACAATGCTGGCATAGTAAGAGAGGATTCCCCAAAACCGATATGGGATATAGATGATGAAAATTGGCGGGTTGGCATAGAAGTGAATCTATCCACAGCCTTCTATTGCTCAAGAGAAATATCAAAACATATGGCAGAAAATGGTGGTGGGAAAATTATAAACATAGCTTCGGGTTTCGGTTTTAGAGGAGGAAGAGACAATTATATGTACGCCGCTGGTAAGGGAGGAATAGTAAATTTGACCAGAGCTATGGCAACGAGTTTGGGAAAATATGGAATAACTGCGAATTGCATCGTTCCTGGGTTTATCCCCACTGAGATTAGCGACCCTGACAGTAAAAGATCCAAAGAGCGAGGCAAATTCATCCCCATCGGCAGGGTAGGAAAACCCTCAGAAATGGGACCTTTGGCAGTTTACCTTGCATCTGAGGCATCCGATTATATGAATGGTGAGTTTTTTGCTCTTGATGGTGGCGCATTAGCTGGCGGAATTGCTCCCACTCTTCACGCTCCAGAAATACCTCTAGAAATTTGATTCCTATATGTCTATCTTAAGTCACCAAAGGAGTAACTCAACTATGAATACCCCAGAAGGCTGGGACCTATCCGGAAAAAAGGCTGTAATCAGTGCCGATCGCAGAGGATGGACTAGTTCTCTTGCAGGTGCTTTGGCTGAGGCAGGGGCTGATGTAGCGATAATTGGATCTGAAAATTCTGATATGAAGGAGGCAAGTATTAGCGCGTCTAGATATGGGAACAAGGTGATCTGCCAAACAACCGATTTATTATCCAAAGATTCTATCGATGGGGCAATTCAAAACATCCTAGATGATTTTGAGACTATCGATATACTTGTAAACAATGCTAAAGCAAATTTTGGTAAACGGTTTGAAAAAGTAACTGAACTGGAATTTGATAACCTAATGGATTTCAATTTCAAATCCATATTTCTCACGTGCCAAGCGGTTGGTGTCACTATGCTGAAAAACCAAAAAGGCCACATCATAAACATCACGTCCAACCTTTCTGTGAGAGGTCTATGGAATTCTGTAGTGGCATGTTCATCGGAAGGAGCAATACATCAACTAACCTCCTCTTTAGCACTAGAATGGGGCCGAGATGGCATAAGGGTCAACGGTATAGGAGCTGGTTGGCTAAGTACGAAACATAGACCAGAAGGTGAAGAACCCAATTTACTGGAACGCTACCTACCATCAAGAAAAATAGGGCACCCCGACGATCTTACACAAATTTTAGTTTACCTATCTTCCGACTCATGCGATTTTGTTAACGGGCAAACATTATTTATTGATGGAGGTGCATTAGCCCATGCTTAATCAATCACATGGTCGATTTCCAAAAACATAAATTTGGTAAAAGGAATTAAAATAAACTTCGAGCGATTACTCTCAAAAAATGTAGAAGTATTAAGGCTACCACAGGTGAGAAATCGAACATTCCTGTTCTAGGTAAGACTCTCCTTATTGGTCCCATAATAGGTTCAGTGATCCCATATATAAGCCGGATTACCGGGAAAAAAGGACTCCCTGGCGACACATTAAACCATGAGATTAGAACACGGGCCAATATTGCGAAATACAGCACCTGCGCCAAGATGTTTATAAAATTTGCTAGGTAAAGACCTAAATTCAATTGCCCAACTCAACCGATCGATCAAAAGCAGCTCTAACCCCGTTTATTAAAGCCGCTCTTAGACCGTCATTTTCCATCGATACTAAAGCTTCTATTGTAGTACCTCCAGGGGAAGTAACCATGTCGCTTAGAATTGACGGATGCTTCCCACTTTCGATAACTAATTCAGTACTGCCCATAACCGTCTGAAGCACTAAGTGCCTTGCCATATCTCTAGGCATACCTAGATAAACACCCGAATCGATCAAAGACTGAATGAACATAAAAACATAGGCGGGACCACTAGCGCTCAAGGCCGTAGCCATATCTATATATTTTTCATCTTCAACATAATATTCATTACCCAAGGTTTTCAGTATCAATGAAATTTCATTTTTTTCTGATGCACTAACTTTTTGCATAGCCGTCCATACCAACATGCCTTTCCCTATTTGAGCGGGTGTGTTTGGCATCACTCTGATTATTTCTTGATGTCTTAAACCTGAAGCGAGATCCTCAGAATTACATCCAGCTACAATAGATATTATGGATCTACCAGGAGCAATTTTTCCTTTTAGTTCTTGGTACACTTCCGGCAGTGTCTGAGGTTTGACCGCTAACAGAATTTTACCTTCTTGCTGCAGAATATCGAGATTGCCTTTCACACAATTCACTTTGTAAGTCGTTGTTAAGTATTGTCTTCTATCTTGAATAGGATCACTGACAAATATTTGATCCGCTCCGATCAAATTTTCTCTGAGTATTCCTGATATAAAAGATTCCGCCATAACACCTCCACCAATAAAAGAGATAGTCATACTAATTCCTCATCCATTTCATCTTCAAATTCCGGGTAATTTGCTATCACTTACCAAAGAAACAGCCGCATTGATTGATTCCATCATGCTGATATGATCTGCTATTCCCTTGCCCGCTATATCAAACGCCGTTCCATGATCAACTGAAGTTCTAATAAAAGGCAGACCAAGATTTACACTTACACTTCTTTTCCAATCATGGACTTTTATAGGAATATGACCCTGATCATGATACATAGCTATGCATACATCATATATGCCATCAATGTTCTGATTGAACACGGTATCAGCCGGAACAGGTCCGACGGCGTTAATCCCCATAGAACGAGCATCTTCGACAGCCGGTGCAATTTGAATATGCTCTTCATCTCCCAAAAGTCCTCCATCACTAGCATGAGGATTTAAAGCAGATATACCTATCCTTGGAGACGGAAAACCCCATTTAATAAAATGCTCATGGGTCAAAACGATTTTCGCCAGGACATTATCTCTAGTAACGTAATCACAGGCTATCCTAAGTGATCGGTGGGTTGTCAAATGTACAACTCTCAAGTCGCCAGCCATCAGCATTGTAGCCACTTGACTCACACCTGTTTGCTTCTGAAAAATTTCCATATGGCCAATATCTTTATGTCCTGCCAAATTGCATGCTTCCTTATTAATCGGTGCAGTGCTTATAGCTTGTATCTGACCAGAGGAAGCTAATTCTCCAGCCTTTAGTATCCATTCTACCGAGGCTCTACCGGAATCAGCAGAAATATGGCCATATTTTATTTCGCCAAAATCAAGATTGCCTGGATCCAAAACATCAACGGTGCCTCCATTAGTGTTTATCTCTCTCACACACTCAATTCGTCTCACCGTAATTTGCGAATTTATCAATTTGAATGCCTCGGACATAGCCTCAGTATTACCAATTACAAAAGGAGTACATCTTTTATATATACTGGAATCTATCAGGGTTTTAGCAACAACCTCAGGTCCGATACCCGCTGCATCACCCATAGTGATAGCTAAAAAGGGCCTATTGTTCATTGTCTAAATCCTATTTGCTTGCCCATATTGCATACCCTATCGGCTACACATGTGTTCACCACAAAAAATCCTTTCGGCCGATATGTCATAAAATTTAAAACAAACCTCTCCGCGTCTGGTCAGCTTATTATTCACACTTGTTATACCCGCAGTCAGGACAACTCAAACAGCCTTCCTGATGAAGTAGATATCCAGAGCACTCTGGACATTTTGCACCACTTACTCCATTCACGTTTTCTCCCTCGTCACCCCCCCCTCCTGCGGAAGGAAACAATCCGAGCTGGGCTGAACTAGCAACATTCTCAATCACATTAGAAGCCGCACCATCCTCTAGCAAGTGCCTACTTAGAGCTAGGGCAACTGCGTCTGGTGCTGATCTCACGAGGGTTCCCCCATCCCAAACAGGAACATCGGTGATACCTTTTAGCTGATCCACTATCTGAGAAGGGTCAATACCAGCCCTCAAGGCCATAGAAGACAATCTCGCAATCGCCTCCAAGTACGCTGAATCACTACTTCCTGACTTGCCTAAATTTGCAAATACTTCAAATGGATGACCTTGTTCGTCAAACGTTATATTAACAAACATTGTGCCGTGACCTGTTCTTACGCGGTCAGTCACTCCAGTGACTGAAACCGGTCTTTGTCTGGGAACTTTTAGATGATCATCCAGATTACTATCTTCGTCAGTTTTGGTTTTGCCAGTCTCCAAAACTTGCATAGACTTTGATCCATCCCGATATACAGTCACCGCTTTGCAACCCGTTTCCCAGGCTAACCAATACGCGTCTTTAACATCCTGCACTGTAGCTGAATTAGGTAAGTTGATTGTTTTGGAGACAGAGTTAGTCACATGCTTCTGCCAAATGGACTGCATTTTTACGTGAGCATCAGCAGAAACGCCCATGGACGTTCTATATACCGCCGAATCTAGCCCATGATTACCCATGATTTTTTCAGCGCTGTCAGGATCTTCAACAATTTGCGTCAAAACCTCTCTCGCAGATTCTTCGCTACCAATAGCAGATTTTAAACTCTCAATAATGGAGGACGGGGAATCCAAAAGTCTCGAACTAGTACCTTCATGATCTTCCCACAAAACATTCGACCACCAAGCTAAGGCGAAATGAGGTTCAATTCCACTAGAGCACCCTGCAATCCTGCTGATTGTGCCCGTCGGCGCAATCGTTATCACACTAGCATTTCGTACTGGCGGCATACCCCACTGCTTCAAAGCAGAATTTTCATACTCTGGAAAAGGCCCTCTTTCCTCAGCTACCTTGGCAGATTCATCCCAAGCCATCTTGTTCAAAAAGCCTCCCAATTTATCAGCCAGATCCAAGGCCTCTTGAGAATCGTATGGCATCCCCATTCTTACGAGAGCGTCAGCCCAACCCATCACCCCTAATCCTATACGGCGCGTATCCAAATTTACCTCACGTAATACAGGTAAAGGAAATGAATTAACTTCGATCACATCGTTAAGAAAACGCACCCCTGTCCTAGTGGTTTCCTCCAATGCGTCCCAATTAAAATCATTACCCACCACATGAGCGTCTAAGTTAATAGATCCCAAGCAACAATTCCCATAGTTTTCTAAAAATTCTTCTCCGCAAGGGTTGCTAGTCTTAATTTTCCCCATTTGAGGGTTGGGAGCAGTTTCCCAAACTCTGTCTACAAAAACCACTCCTGGATCCCCAGTTTTCCACGCAGACTCGGCGATTTCATCCCATAAATCACGTGCTTTTACAGTTCCCAATACTTGGTTTACGGGTCCATCACCGGTGTCTCTAGGATTAATCAGATTCCAATCTTCATCATTCTCCACTGCTCGCATGAAATCATCAGTTATTTGAACGGATATATTGAAATTCTGAAGTGTATCGTCGTCATCTTTACAATGTATAAATTCTCTTATATCTGGGTGATTAATAATTAACTGCCCCATGTGGGCACCTAACCTAAATGCTCCTTGCGTCAGCGTAGCTCCAACAGCGGAAAAAAGTTTCATTACCGCAATTGGACCGCAAGCCTGCCCGTGAGTAGTGGATATGCGATCTTGTTTTGGTCTCAGGTCAGACAAACCGAACCCGATTCCACCACCCCATTTTTCGATCATGGCAGCATCATTAGCCACTTTCATTATCGACTGAATATTGTCCTCTGGTGACACGACAAAACACGCCGAAAGACAGCCCCTACCTGTTCCTGCATTTACCAATGTGGGAGAATTCGGCAAAAACTTCAAATTAGACATTATTTCATAATATTTTTTCTGATATTCTGCTTGCTTTGTTTCAGGTTCTCCTAAAGCTACCGCACTGGATACTCTTCTAAAAAGCCCTTCCGCGTCTTCAATTGGATTACCATCGTCGTCTCTTCTAAGATAACGCTTCTCAATAATAAACCTAGCGTTGTCCGAAAGAGGTAACCCATCAGTATGGCCATGGTCGTCTGAATTCTCTATTACAGCGGATTCTATTATGGAGCTGGTTAAGGCCGCGGCCACTTCTCCTGAAACCCCAACCGACTCCAAGGCTTTTACGACATCTTCTCTAATTTCATCCCTATCACCGGTATTAGAAGATCCTCCCGAAGCTACTCCTTGAGTCATTAAAACTACTCCTCAATAAAATTATTTATAAAAATATTTTCTAAATCTAAGTCAAAATAAATCTACTATTCGAACATATGTACGGATTATACATGGTTCAATGAAATTTTTAAATTTGACCTGTTGGATTCTTAGGTTTCCTTCCTCTCTTCCTACGCCCGACCGGGGTCAATTCCTCGTCCTTCAGGAAAGACAATTGGCTACTAGTTTCTTCTTTCTTCGGTTCCAATAAAGCATCAACTTCTTCTTTAAAACTTTCAATGTCCCTAAAATCTCTGTAAACGCTGGCAAACCTAATGTAAGCAACCCTATCTAGATTCCGAAGTCGTTCCATCACTAACTCACCGATAGCTCTGGACGGTATCTCAGCCCTTCCAATACTCACCAATTGGCTTTCTATTTCATCGATAGCCTTTTCAATACTACCGATAGGCAAAGGTCTCTTGGCACAAGCATTTTTCAGACTTAACCAAAGTTTATCCCTATTAAATTCTTCCCTCCTTCCGTCTCTTTTAACCACTAACAGCGCCCTGGTCTGTATCCTCTCATAGGTCGTGAATCTCAAACCGCAGGTCAAACACTCTCTTCTTCGTCTAATACTATCGTCAGAATCTCTAGAATCTATAACTCTAGAATCTTCGTTGCTGCAAAATGGGCAGTACATAAATAATTAACTCCATCACTCCAAAAAAATGAAGCACGGCCTTTATAGATATAAAACAAATCTACATATACCATAAATCGTGCCATTGCAGCGAAGCTACGCTATATATTGAGGTTTGATGAAAAAAGTCTCAAGGGGGAGAGGTCATTATTTTTATGAGATTTTGGCGGATTAAACAACCCTCTAGTCACAAAGGGGAAATTTAGGCGATATTTGAACAAAAATTCACAAAAGGACATACTAGGTAAATATTTTTTTGCCCCAGAGATTATGAATCAGACGAATTATTGTAATTAGGTCTCACTCAACATTCACACGTTTCCTCCGCCCCTTCTCAAAAAAGGCGGGAGATCAAGCGATCCCGCATCGCTTTCAACTCTATTAACAGCTTCAACTGTTCTAGCCATATCTCTTTGAAGTAATGTGTCAGTTGTTGGAAATCCAGTAGCTATTATTGTTATCTTGATTTCATTTTCCATTTTGTGATCCGTGGTCATACCAAAAATTATGTTTGACTCAGGATCAACAACTCTTTGAATGACCTCCGCTGCCTCGTGGAGTTCTGACAACTTCAAATCACTTCCACCCGTTATGTTGAATAAGACGCCTGTAGCTCCTTCGATTGAGACATCCATCAATGGATTTGTAATGGCTTCTTGCGCTGCATCCCTAGATCTCGTGCCACCCGAAGCATGACCAATTGACATCCAAGCCGGACCAGCATCCCTCATGATGCTCTGCACATCAGCAAAATCCAAATTTATTTCACCTGGATTAGTAATGAGCTCAGTTATTGATTGAACTCCTAATCTCAAGACGTCGTCTGCTAATCTAAAGGCATTTTCTGCCGTCACTTCTTCCTGAGAGATAATACTCAGCCTCTGGTTGGGTATGACTAACAGAGTGTCCACGTTATTTTGTAATTTATCTATTCCTGATTGTGCCTGCTTTGATCTTCTTATACCTTCGAAAGCAAAAGGTCTGGTTACAACCCCAACAGTCAATGCACCAGTCTCCTGCGCTATTTCTGCTATTACCGGAGCGGCTCCTGTACCTGTTCCACCACCCATTCCAGCAGCTATGAAAACCATATTAGAATCTCTTATGACATCGTATATTTCTTCTCTACTCTCTTCCGCTGATGCTGAACCCTTATCAGGGTCTCCACCAACACCCATACCCTGTGTAAGTTGCTCACCAATCCTTATCTTATTCGGCACATCACTTTTAAGTAGTGCCTGGATATCGGTATTCATCACTATGTATTCCACACCGGATATTCTTTCCCTAAACATACGGGAGACAGCGTTCGAACCACCACCACCCACTCCTATAACTTTAATACGTGCCACCCCTTCCAATTCTCTACCGCTTGTAGTCATGTTTGCCTCCGAAAAACAAAATACCCTTTACAACCTAGGTTAACTTAAATATTTTTTTTATCCGTCCAAATAATCCTTGACCTTCAATACTATCACTCATACCTAACCGCCTTTCCACAGAATTTTCAATGTTGAATGCATGTAATACCATTCCAATGGCGGTTGCATAGGAGGGGTTTCTTAAATCGTCCGTTATGCCCATAAGAAAATCTGGGAACCCTCTTTTGACAACGCAATTTGGGATAAATTGCTCAGCCATTTCGTAAAACCCGCGCAACTGAGAAGCCCCACCTGTTATATAAACAATTGAATTTGGATTTTCTTTAACTCCGCCCTGCTGCAATTTTAGATCTATCAACCTAATGAGTTCCATTGCTCGTTCCCTCATGAGTTGACAAAGATCCCTTCGCCTTAATTCTATTGTCGCTGAAGACCCAATCGGAGAAACCGGAACAACTTCAGTCAAATCTATGTCAGACAGATTAGTGTTCCCATATTTTACTTTAACTTCTTCAGCCTCAGAAAATCCCACGTTATATGTAAGACAAACGTCATTAGTAAATTGAAACCCGCCGACTGGTATAGTCCCTGTGTATACGACACTACCATTTTTGAAAATAACTATGTCTGTAGTACCTCCGCCAATATCAACTACCGCGGAACCAATATCCTTTTCAGTTTGGGTCAATATTGCTTCGCTGCTGGCAAATGGTTCAATTATCATGGATTTCAATTCTACGGCGGACATTTTTAGAGTATCTTGAAGCTTATTGGCAAAATAAGAATCAGCGGTAACCAGATGTGTGGTAACTTCTAGTCCTTTTACATGCATGCCTACAGGGTTTTTAATCCCGTCATGTCCATCTACTGAGTACTGTATGGGTAATGCATGAATGATAGTTCGGCCAGGTAAGCTCAATCCATCAGACACCATATGTGGTATTTGAGCCACCTCATCGGAAGTAACTACCCCTTGCTGTCCTATATTGGGAAAATAATCAACTCTGTTCTCATAGGATATATGAGACCCTGTGATACCCAGATAAGCAGATCTGACATCTATGCCTACATTCGAACGTATCTCACCAACCGTTTTACGTATAGCATCACTTATCGCGGCAACATCAACTACGTTTCCTCTTTTAACACCTGAACATGGTGCATCACTGAAAGAGACAAGCTCTGGAAAACCGTTTTTAGATTTCCGAGCTAAAACCGTGCACACTTTGGTCGTGCCCACATCTATTGCAGCTATTAAATCAGAGCCGGTACCTATCAAACCTTGGGTCAAACTATTTTCTCTACTATTCTCAGCTTTGCACTTCTACTTCTAGGATTAATCTCAATTTCACCGCCACTCGGCGTTCTAACTTTTTTATTAACAATCCGCAGTCGTGATTTATGTTCACAACTACAAACCGGAACATTTACCGAACATATGCAATTTATAGATTCTTTCTTAAAAAATTGTTTCACTATTCTATCTTCCAAAGAATGGTAGGTAAGAACCACAAATTTGCCTTTGTTGGTTAGCAAATCCAACCCTGCTGATAAGCCATCGTTTATATTTTCAAATTCCTGGTTAACCGCTATACGCAGCGCCTGAAAAATTTTAGTCGCCGGATGAATTCTAGATTTTCCAGACCTCCATACTTTCCCTTCTACTATTTTTGCTAGTTTGCCTGTGGTCATAATAGGTCTTTGAATACAAATTTCTTTTGCAATTTTTCTTGCTGCTTTTTCTTCACCAAAACGAAAGAAAATTGCAGCCAGCTCTTTTTCTTCATAAGTGTTAATCACATCAAACGCAGTAATCCCTTGCGATTGGTTGTACCTCATATCCAGAATTTCATCCGTTCTGAAGCTAAATCCTCTCCCCTCAGTTTCTAGTTGAATTGAAGACAAACCTAAATCCAATAGGATTCCTCCTACGGAACTTATATTCGCTTCTTTGGTTAACGTTTTCATATCAGCATAGTTACCGTTAACTAATAAAACTCGATCAGTAAATTTTTGAAATACCTTTCTAGACAATCCCGTTGAGTTAGCATCAAGATCGATGCCAAAGACCTTCCGATCAGGGTATCGTTCTAGCAAGCCACGAGAATGACCTCCTAACCCAAAAGTACCATCAATAAACCACCCTTCAGGACTATCATCAAAAGCCTCCAGAACCTCTGAAAGCATTACAGGCAAATGGGTAGCGATTTCACATTTGGAGTTCAATCAGAACACTCTATTACTCGTGCTAAAATACCTCTGATACACACCAACTCTAGATACCCAGTTTGACATAAACAATTTTGGCAATCCATTAAGGTTTTTTGCAAGGTTTTTCTATCCAAATTTACGATCATTTTAACGTTTTACAAAGGAAATATTTATGAATCCTTCAGAGAAAGACAACCGACAAATATTTTCTGCTGGTATCCTTACAATAAGTGATTCCGGCTCTATAGGGGAAAGAATAGACATAAGCGGTGAAAGAATAGTTGAAATCATTGAACTTGCCGGTTTCCATAAAAGACTAAAAGCTATTGTGCCTGACGAAATTCCTGATATATCTGAAAAATTGGTTGAATGGTCTGATAGTGGAGAAGTAGACATTATATTCACGACAGGTGGAACGGGATTAGGTCCACGCGATGTGACTCCCGAAGCTACAAAAAACGTCCTGGATCTGGAAATACCCGGAATCAGTGAGGCCATGAGAATAAAAACTTTTGAACGTACATCATTTGCGATCCTAAGTCGATCAACCGCTGGTATACGATCAGGATGTCTGATTGTGAATCTACCCGGAAGTCCAAAAGGCGTCGAGGAGTGCCTGGAAGTAGTAATTGACTCCCTACCACATGCTCTTGAAATGATAAAAGGATGGAAATCTCACGTAGAATCAAATTAGAGAAACCATGAAATTTCATATCTTTACTCTTTTCCCAAACCTTTTTGAAAGCCCTTTAGCTGAAGGCGTTGTGGGGCGCGCTCTCAAATCCGGATTAATTGATATCCGAATCAATAACATCAGGGATTATTCAACCGATAAACATGGGACAGTCGACGACTATCCGTTCGGTGGAGGACCAGGCATGTTACTAAAGCCAGAACCTATTTTTGAATCAATACGATCGAACATACGAAACAGAATCATTAGCGCAGATTCACCCCTAATTCTGTTGTCCCCCCAAGGAAGGACTTTTAATCAAAAAGTCGCAAAGGAGCTTTCCACAAAAGAGGAAATAACTTTAATATGTGGCAGATATGAGGGCTTTGATGAAAGAATTCGTTCAAACTTAGCTACAGATGAGATCAGCATTGGAGATTTTGTTCTAAGCGGAGGAGAAATCCCTGCAATTACCATCATTGACTCGGTATCACGTTTGCTACCAGGAGTCATCAGCAGTATTGAATCTGCAGAAAACGATTCATTTTTCAACGGTTTGTTGCAATAT
The DNA here is from genome assembly GCA_002722155.1 of Chloroflexota bacterium. Classification (GTDB taxonomy): domain Bacteria; phylum Chloroflexota; class Dehalococcoidia; order Lucifugimonadales; family UBA826; genus UBA11996. The sequence goes on along the minus strand of PBKS01000005.1, from coordinate 7,328 downwards.
CCTCAATATACGAGACCAGCCAACTTTGAAGGACTAGAGGTGCCCAAACTGCTCTTATCTGGTAATCATTCTGAAATTGAAAAATGGCGTAGACAAGAATCTCTGAAGAAAACTAAAGACAGAAGACCAGATTTACTATCTGGAGCAAGCCTTACAGAAAAGGAAAAAGAATATTTAGATGCTCTCTAAACGAAGGAGAAAATCCTTAAATCTCAACCAGATATCTGCTATTGTTCTATTCTAATTGGAAAGGGTCGAATTAATACTTGATAGCAGCCAGGAGACAATTTGTTGATAGGCAAAGATTTTTTAACAGTCCATGATTTGGAACCTTTAGGGGTTCTAGACTTAGTAAAAAAAGCCGATTCGATGAAAGCCGGCTTACCACCACAAGTATTGGTGAATAAAACCGTAGCCTTATTATTTGAAAAACCTTCCCTTAGAACGAGAGTCAGCTTCGAAGTAGGTGTCAAACAAATGGGGGGAACATGTATATTCCTAAGTAATTCCGAGGTAGGACTGGGAATAAGAGAACCCGAATCAGATGTGGCAAAAGTTCTAGATCGATTAGTGGATTGCATAGTAGCAAGAGTATTCTCTCACAGCAGTCTAGAAAAATTAGCCGCTAACACTGATCTTCCGGTCATAAATGCATTATCAGACAAAGGGCATCCATGCCAAGCGATGGGGGACTGTTTAACTATTTTTGAAAATAAAGGCAGGCTGGAAGGTCTGAAATTAGCCTTTATTGGAGATGGAAACAACATAGCAGGAAGCTTAGCCTTGGCATGCTCCGATGCAGGAATGGATTTCAGTATATCTTCCCCAGAAAAATACCAATTGCCCACCGAAATATGGCTGTCAGCTAAAAAATTGTCAGCGAAAACAGGTAGCAAACTTGATTGGAATCCTGACCCGAAGGAGGCCATTCAAGATGCTGACGTCGTCTATACTGACGTATGGGTAAGTATGGGAGACGAAAAAGAAAAAGAGGAAAGACTTAACACTTTTGCCCCATATCAAGTAAATGAGTCCCTAGTCGAATACGCGAAGCCTGACTTTTTATTCATGCACGATATGCCAGCTCATAGAGGTGAGGAAATTTCCGAAGGCATGCTTGATCACAAAAACTCAGTAGTATACCAACAAGCCGAAAATAGACTCCACGCCCAGAAGGCCATCATGGCCGAATTATTGTCAAGTTAAAATCCATCTTTAGTTCCTATTAAAAAATTTGCAAATTTAGGCTAACAATATGGAAACAAAAAAAGGGCGACTTCAAAAACCAACGGTTGCCATTGTTGGTAGGCCCAATGTAGGAAAGTCTACTCTTTTTAACCGTCTAATCGGGCAAAGAATTTCTATTGTTTCCGATTTTGCTGGAACTACCCGGGACAGGATCATCGCAGAAACAAATTGGTCTGAGCATTCATTTATTTTAGTGGATACCGGAGGTCTAGAACTTTTCCCAAATGATGAAATGTGGAATCAAGTAAAATCACAGATCCAGTATGCAATCAATGAATGCGACGTTGTTATTTTCCTAGTAGATATATCGGATGGAATTACATCTAACGATCAAAATATTGTAAACACCATTCGTAAAACCGGTAAACCGGTTGTAACGGTAGCCAGCAAAGCCGATAACGAAATACGGGATCAAATGGCCTCAGAATTATATGCACTGGGGATGGGAGATCCCGTACCAATTAGTGCCTACCACAACCGCGGTTTGGATGATCTAATGGATCGAGTGATAGCTCATTTCCCAAAGGATAAATATTTCCCAGAACCTGAAGCCGACCTCGGTTTGGCTATTGTCGGGCGTACAAACGTTGGTAAATCGATGCTAATTAACTCCTTGTCTGGAGAAAAAAGGGCAATTGTCAGCGATATTGCAGGCACAACCCGAGATAGCCTGGATTCAGTAATAAAACACAAAAATATGGATATCCAGTTAGTAGACACCGCTGGAATACGACGCAGAGGTCAAATTGATTATGGAATTGAAAGCTATAGCGTCATGCGTTCAATCCAGGCCATAGATCGCTGCGATGTAGCCGCTCTGGTAATTGATGCTTCAGAATTTGCAACTGCCCAAGATACCCATGTCGCCAACTACATCCTCGAAGCGCACAAAGGCATTGTACTCCTGGTGAATAAATGGGATTTATCAAATCAACTGGACACTAACCAGCACGACATGGCCAATCAAGTACGGACAAAATTCAAATTCATCCAATACGCCCCAATTTGTTTTACTTCTGGTCTGACAGGAGCAGGTATTGAAAATATGTTGGATATTGTTACCAAAGTACAATCTGAGAGATCAAAAATTATCCCCAGAGCAAAGGTAAGAAGAACGATTTTGACTGCAGTTGCAAATCACCCGCCTCCAATACAAGGCAAAAGAGAATTAAAAATATATAGTGCTATGCAAGATGGTACCAACCCACCAAGTTTTACTTTTTTTGTAAATCATCCCGATATGATTCATTTTTCATACAAACGCTATATGGAAAATAGTTTACGTGAAAATTTTGGGTTTGAAGGAAGCCCGTTAAGAATGCGGTTCAGAGGCAGAGGTAGAAATACTGAAACATGAACATTTACCTAACAGGCACAGTTTTTATTATTTTTGGTTACCTACTGGGTTCCGTATCCTTTGGACTTATCATTGCAAGAATTGTCANAGGAATTGATATCAGACAGTTTGCAAGCGGGAGCACTGGAGCAACCAATGTAATGCGGGCATGTGGTTGGCCTTGGGGTATATTAGCCATGGCTCTAGATATGTTTAAAGCTGCATTACCTTTATTTATTGTGCTATATATCCATGATTTTGGAATACCGATTTGGACGCATCCTGTGATTGGACTGTCTGCAATTTTAGGACACATATGGCCAATATTTACAAATTTTCGCGGAGGAAAAGGAATAGCTTCTGGGTGGTCAGCTCTAATTGTATTATCTCCTTTATCANGTCTAATAGCCTGTTTCTGTTCTTTCCCATTTATGATACTAACTAGGTACGTATCTCTAGGTTCCATAATTGGTTCCCTTTCCGGTGGCTTGACAGTCACTGTCTTATCAATCTTGGGCTTTTGTGATATTTCCTATTGTGTATTTGGTATAGGGGGTTCCGCTCTAACAATATGGAAACATAGAGATAATATAAATCGTTTGCTGAATGGCACTGAAAGAAAAGTTGGCATTAATAATGAATGAATTAACAGGTCTTATAAAATAAATTTATGGATCAAATAACAATTGTAGGTTCAACCACATGGGGCACCACTCTAGCCATAATTAATTCCATGGAAGGTAAGGACGTTGTTCTTTTGGTCAGAACTGAAAAAGAATCAAACATGCTAAACAAGAACCGAGAAAATAAAAGGTTCTTACCTGGAATTTTTCTACCAGAGACTCTAAAAATATCATCAGCAACCCAAAATGTTATTCCTAGAACCAACTTGCTTTTAATAGCAGTTCCCTCACAAACTTTAAGACAAAATATTAGAGCCATATCAACTTACATTCCGGATTCCACAATCATTGTAAGTGCATCAAAGGGTTTGGAAGCAAGCTCTGGAATGCGGATGTCTGAAATTATAAAAGAAGAAATACCAACCCGATCAAGTGACAACGTATGTGCTCTCTCTGGACCAAATTTATCTAACGAAATCTTGGCAGGGAAACCATCTTCATCAGTCATAGCCTCAAACAACGAATCAACAGCGAAATATGCTCAATCTTTACTTAATTGTTCCCATCTTCGTCTGTACACAAACGTGGATCTGGTAGGAGTTGAAATATGTGGAGCTCTGAAAAATATAACTGCCATAGCAGCTGGAATATGTGATGGTCTCGATCTAGGGGACAATGCAAAAGCCAGCATCATTACTAGAGGGCTGGCAGAAATGGCCCGTTTTGGCAATTCACTAGGTGCTGAAACATCCACTTTTTCCGGGTTAGCAGGAATGGGAGATCTGATAGCCACTTGCTCCTCAGGGCTAAGCCGAAATAACCAAGTGGGTAGAATGCTAGCAAAAAATATACCCTTGGATAAAATCAGAAAAAATATGGATAACGTTGCAGAAGGGATTGAGACAACCAAAGCAGTTGTAACTATTTCTAGTAAACTCAATATAGATTTACCAATCATAAATGCCGTGTATAAAATTCTGTTTGATGAGATGTCGGTAGAAAATGCTACCAAAGAGTTAATGGCCAGAATGCTAACTTCAGAAAATTAGGTACACAGTTGCGAATCATTCAACTCTTTATGAAATGACTTATCACAGGGTTCTCAGGCGCAATAATGTCAGGCCGGGTTCTTATATACACAATCAGCCGTAGCCTATCACATGGATTTATCTCTGGAACTCTGGCAACTATCAGACATTCATTATTGGGACTTTTTTTAGTAATAGACCTTACCTTTTGGAATAAACAAAATCTTTAACAGGCAACCCGCTGAATTTATAATAGGTTCAGCAAGCGCCTTGTTTTTGCTTTGCATGAGGTGGGGAATGTCAAAAACTCCTGTTGGCAGTGCAATACCTATAGCCGACAAATCAAATACCGAATCTAAACGAGGACCTATTTCTGCAGGAATAATATAGAGTGCGAGTAATCCATATTTTTTTATGTGGTGGGCTACTGTAGGTCCTAGTTTCATTGAAGAATCCAGAAAGGCTGGAACGTCCGGTACCGCGGCTTTTTATACCGGCCCCATATCCTCTGACATAATTTGGTATGGAATGGTTACTTTGACCGTTTATTCAGGCAAAAAACTTATAAATGATAGTGCCGTTGTGCGGTATATTTCTTATTTTTCTAGGCCTATATTTCGCATATACGGGAAAAGATTTCATAATTGGAATTTCTTCTTAATTCACATATCTTTAAATTCGTATAAAACGGACACTGCCGCAACAATACCAGCAGTTTCAGCCCTCAAAATTCTCCCACCTAAAGAAACTGAAATGGCGCCATTTTCTACCGCGTCAAATACTTCTTGCGATGTAAATCCTCCAACTGGGCCGATAACTATATCAACACTCGACCCCTTCATTGACTGATTCTGATGCAAGTCAGACAAAATCGTAGCAATACTCTCTTTTTTTTCTTCCTCCCATGGAATCAAAGCAACTGGGCTAAGATTCACAATCAGGTCAGAAAATTCTATCGTTTGGGAAAGTTCAGGAACTAAAGACCTACCACTCTGCTCCGAAGCCTCCTTAATTATTCGTTCCCACCGGCTTATTTTAGAATCCCCTGGATTGGAAAATTCTGTCCGTTCGCATGTGAACGGGACAAATTTTGAAATCCCAACCTCAACTCCCTTTTGTAGGGCATATTCAAATCGTTCAGGTCTTATCAAGGCTTGATAGAGAGTTATGAAAATCTCTGGTTCCTTAAGACTATTAACACTGGAAACCACGGAACCAACGCTATTATTGGTGTTCACAACCTCCAATATAACTTTATAATCGACTCCATCTCCGTTGAATACAATAACTTCATCCCCTATCCTTAAACGCAATACCCTTTTTATTTGCGAAGAGATGTCGTTTGGAAAATAAACAGCATTATTTTGTATTGCAGATGAATCTAAATAAAACCTGTGCATAAAACCTCAATATGTCACATANNTTATGGATCTGTATATATTGTTTTAGTGGCTAACACAGCGGTCCAATCACCATCAACAAGAATTTTATCGAACCTTACACCTTGCATTAAATAGCATTTTTCAACATCATCTAGAGAGCTTTCTAAAATACCAGACAGCACCAATTTACCACCATCTACAACTGCACTAGAAATATATTCTGATAAATCCACAATTACTTTGGCAGCAATATTTGCAACTGCTACGTCATATGCTAATTTTTCGACCTCAATTTCAGGAAAAGATCCATTCAATACCCTCACCTGAGAAGAAATATCATTCAATTCACAGTTTTCCAAGGCGATGTCTACTGAACGCTTCTCAATTTCAACACCTAGTACCTCTTGTGCGCCCAATTTTACAGCCGATATAGAGAGAATTCCTGAACCACATCCAACATCAATAACCTTCTCACCACCACTTATCAGTGTTTCTAAAAGTTCCATACACATCCTAGTAGTAGGATGATGACCAGTACCAAATGCCATTCCTGGGTCCAATTTTATAAGTACATCATCCTCTGAAACCTTATGGGTTCTCCAAGTGGGACATATCACCAAATTAGACCCCACTAGAATCGGATGAAAATACTCTTTCCAGTTAGATTCCCAATCTTCCTCTTCAACTTCTCGCTCTTTTACCTCAGATATTTCAGCGAAATGCGCTACCAACTTTACAGCAACATCAATGTTTGATCTTCGTTCTCTAGCTGATTCATCCAAAGGTATAAAGGTAACAACTTTAACCGTCTCTGGAACGGGAGGAGTTTCCCCTTCATCCGGATTGAATTCCGCAGGGCTTTCTACCGATACTCCACCTTCGCCATATCTATAAAAAATGTGGGTCAACGGCTCCACATATTCAGGAGGAGCCTCAACACTAAGTTCAAGCCATTTCAATTCGTAAATGCACTTCTAAATTTATCAAATATACCTCTATCTTCCTCATCGTCAAAAACATCAGGTAAAGATTTAGCGAGTTCGGTCATTAACTCTTCTTGTTTAGAATCCAAATTTTTGGGTATTCTCACATCAATTAATACTAATAAATCTCCCCTTCTATCACCTCTGAGCTGAGCCACCCCTCTACCTCTGACTCTAAAAATCCGGCCGGTTTGAGTTCCCGGAGGAATTTCGATTTCGTGTGCTCCATCTAGAGTAGGCACTTCGACTTTGGTGCCCAAAGAAGCTTGGGCTATATTTATTGCCAACCTATATTTTATATTTATGCCATCTCTTACAAAATATTCATGACCGTTAATCTTGAATGCAACATATAAATCACCTGGAGGTCCTCCGTTAATTCCGTGCTCTCCCTCTCCCGTCAACCTAACCTGAGTATCCTCTTCTATACCTGCAGGTATAGTAATAGCAAGTTTCCTGTTTTTTCTTTCCCTACCTTGACCATTACAAGACGAACAAGGATCGGAAATAATCTTTCCCGAACCTCTACATTTGCTGCAATCGCCAACCTGAACAAACTGACCAAACACACTTTGTTGAGCTTTTCTTACTTGGCCAGAGCCTTGGCAAGTGCCACAGGTGGCTATTGCACTACCTGGTTCACTTTTGGAACCTCTACATCTACTGCAAGATTCTGTGCGATGAATTTGAAATTCCTTTTCAGCCCCAAATATAGCTTCCTCAAATTC
>PBKS01000004.1 GCA_002722155.1 Chloroflexota bacterium | reverse complement strand
AGGTAAAAGAAGAATATATAGATGAATATAAAATCCATCACAAAAACGTATGGTCGGAAATGAAAAATGCCCTGTCCAGAAATGGATGGAAAAATTACTCCCTTTTCATGAGACCCGACGGCCTACTGTTCGGATATTTTGAAGCTGACAAATCTTTGGCGGATTCTATTAAGCGTATGGACTCAGAGAAAGTGAATACTGACTGGCAAGAATTGATGTCACCATATTTTGAAATCCCTGAGGGTTCAGCGCCAGACCAAGCCATGATAGAACTTGAGGAAGTTTTCCATCTGGATTAGACAGGCTGGATTAAACAGGAGTGAACAATTATGAGACTAGCATCCAAAAAAGTAATTGTGACAGGAGGGGCTTCGGGTATAGGAAGATCTATATGCAATATCTTTGCTTCCGAAGGTGCCTCAATAGTTATCGCTGATATCGACGAATCTGGATCGCATGAAACCTCGGCTCAAATAGAGGCAGCTGGAGGCAAATCCCTCGCAGTAACAACAGATGTTTCTTCGGATGAAAGCGTCTCAGATATGATCAAAAAAGCCTCAGATTTCCTAGGTGGGATCGATATTCTTGTAAATGACGCTGCGGCATTCATATTCGGCAAGGTGGAAGATGTCACTCAAAAGGATTGGGAAACAGTGTTCGGAGTCAATGTGATAGGGGCCTCCAGCACCGTTAAACATTCCCTACCATATTTGAAACAATCCACTTCTCCAAACATAGTAAACATCGCGTCCGTAAGTGGATTTATAGCCCAACCATCTTTTGTGCCATACAACGCTTCGAAAGGAGCTTTGCTACAACTGACACGATGTTTGGCTATGGACCTTTCAGAATTTAACATAAGAGTAAATGCAGTTTGCCCAGGAGCTATTTATACCCCGGCAACAGAAAGGCATATAGCTTTTGAAAAAGCAGATAGAGATGAATTCCTCGAAAAAGCAGGACAAACCAGCTTTCTCAAAAGAGTCGGCACACCTGAAGAGGTCGCNTATGCAGCTCTGTTCCTAGCCTCAGACGAGGCTTCNTTCATCACTGGCAGCCATCTAGTGGTGGATGGAGGCGCCACCGTATGANCTTTAANGAAGATTTTAAATTCGTAGATGCNCACGTTCATTTCTATGACATGCAACATCCAACACTTTATTACGGACACTGGCAGCCAAACGAAGACCATCCCTTTCTTGGGGCACAAACCCGAGTTTTAGGATCCAGGAACTATTTAGCAGAGGACTTCATAAGAGATTCACAGCCNCACGGANTGACTAAAGCNATACATGTTCAGGCCGCNATCGGTTCCAAAGATCCTGTGGAAGAAACAAAATGGTTGCAGGAGGTNTACCAAAATACTGGACTACCAAATGCGATAGTTGGCCATGTCGACCTAAGAGATTCNAAAGCCGAAGCTGTNATTGAACATCACCTAAATTATCCCAACTTCAAAGGTGTCAGAGATTTCTCCCATGGGGAATATTTAATNNATGATCACTTNAGACGNGGATACNGCTTACTGGAAAAATTCGATCTCATCTCAAGCATATCTGCCCAATGGCAAGACATGGAAAACCTAGCGGATTTGGCAAAAACATTCCCTAATATAAATATAGTATTAGATCACGCTGGATTCCCCGAAGAAAGAACCACGGAATACTTCAACAGCTGGAAAAGTGGGATGAAACAGATCGCCAAATTAGAGAACATATATTGCAAGATTTCTGGACTTGGAATGGGTGATAATTATTGGACTGAGGATTCAATAAGACCATATGTCGAAACTTGCATCGAACTTTTTGGAGTTGACCACTCTCTATTTGCCACGAACTGGCCTATAGATAGTCTATGGAGCGACTATGGATCTGTAGTACGGGCCTATCGCAATATAACAAGTAGTTTTTCACAATCTGAAATTGCAAAATTATTCCGGACCAATGCAGAAAACATCTATAATATTTAATCCTTAATATATGACTCAGATTGAAAGGATAAAATCAGTAGGCCGTTGTAGGGTTCGCATAAATTTTTATAATGGCCGCCCAGCCAATGATCGGTATCAGCCAAATCAATAGCCACCACCATTTTTTATTTTGGTCGTGCAAACGCCTTACGCTTATCGACAATGTCGGAGCTAACATAATAATCCAAAATATTGTGGTGAGAGGATAAAAAGGTGGGAAACTTAGCAAAATCGCATCTAAAATAAATAACGGAAGTGCACAGATCATTTGAAAGAGTGTGAAAAACCAAAATTCACCTCTAGTGGAACGTCCAGTGAAATCAGACCATCTCCTGAAAGCCAAATTTATTGCTATTGAAAACGTCACTTCTATACTCTCTTTTATGAGATGTTAAATCCATCGTAACCACTAGCCGCGACTTGGTCACATTTTTCACGATAAGGAGGTATTCCTCCTGCGTAAGGCATAAAAATTCTTTTCTTGCCAGGTATATTCGCGCCCACATACCATGAATTGCAGGTGTATCTTAGTGTATTAGCTGCAATTTCCTCAACGTGACTCATCCATCTTTCTTCGGCTGATGGTTTAGGTTCAATTTCACGGAACCCTCCCGCTTCCATATAACTCAGACAGTCTCTTATCCATTCAACATGCTGCTCAATTGAGGTCATCATATTGGACAATACGGAAGGACTACCTGGTCCAGTGATAGTAAACAGATTAGGGAAACCTGCCATACTCAATCCTAAATAGCTTTGAGGACCGTCGGACCAAATGTCTCTTAATTGAAGTCCTTCTTTTCCTTTAATGTTCATTGATAACAAGGCCCCAGTCATTGCATCAAACCCGATTGCGAAGATAACAATGTCAAATTCATAGACATTATTTTCTGTTTGGACGCCTTCCTTGACCAGGCCTTTTATCGGGTCAACATTCACATCCAAAAGAGTCACATTAACTCGGTTGTAAGTCTCGTAATAGTCAGTATCAGCACAAAGTCTTTTGCAGCCTATAGTGTTTGTAGGAGATAGTAACTCCGCAGTCACTGAATTATTCACGGTTTCTTTAATCTTGTCTCTTACAAATTCTGCTGCTGTAAAGTTAGCAGTGTCATCAGTGCCGATATCTGAGTAAGCCGCGGTAAAACCGGTTCCTCCTTCGTCCCATCTCCTTTGATACTCATCATGCCTTTCTGTTTCAGAGACTGACATAGCTGTATTTAAACCAGGTTTCATGGAAGCTATTCCAGCACGATTTTCCCTTGCTTGCTTTCTAATCTCGGCGTAGCGGTTTTTTATATCATCAACCTCATTACTCTCTAAAGGACGGTTCTTAGCAGGTATTGAATAATTAGCAGTTCTTTGAAAAACTGTGAGATGTTTTGCCTCTTTTGCTATTACCGGTATGGCCTGAACTGCAGAGGATCCGGTCCCAATTATTCCGACATTCTTACCAGAAAAATCTACCCCATCATGCGGCCATCTACCAGTTACATACCAATCACCCTGGTATTTATCCAAGCCAGCAAATTTAGGTTGGTTAACTGACGAAAGAGTCCCAGTGGCCATAACGCAGTATCGGCCGTAAAATTCTTCACCTGAACTGGATCTAAGTAGCCATTGTTTTTCACCAGCCTCATATTCAACTGAGTTGACCCTGGTCTCAAACTTAATATGCCCTCGTAGATCAAATCTGTCCGCAACGTGGTTTGCATATTCAAGTATCTCCGGCTGAGTCGAGAATCTATGACTCCAGTTCCATTCTTGCTGCAATTCATTTGAAAACGAATAGGAATATTCCATGCTCTCTACGTCACAGCGAGCACCTGGATAACGATTCCAATACCATGTGCCTCCTACTCCGGTTGCTTCCTCTAAGACGAGCACATTCAAACCAATTTTTCTAAGTTCGTGGAGCATATACATTCCCGCAAATCCGGCGCCTACTACAATTACGTCATAAACGAATGTATGTTTTTCGGTCGAACCTGATTCCGATTTCAAAGAGGTCAATTTTTCCACCTTTAGTGATAGTGAGTCTATGTATTTATATCAATCTATAAACTGAATTATACCGAAGCTTTAGATTGCTCATTCTTTTGTGCTGAAACCGCAAATAAGGGGTCAGAAAAAATATTACCATTCGGGCTAAGATTTACAGCATTCGGGACACCCCAACCGCCGGAATTAGCAAAATAGCTTCCGATAAGGCTTGCCCTTTCTATGTCGTCCAATAGTTTCCATATTTTTGTTGCTTTAGTCGGAAACATCCGGTTGGAATAAACAACATGAAATTTGCCATTTTCTTTCAAAACCCTATTCACCTCTTTAAATATTTCAATGGGATCTGTCATGTATTGAACAGAAACAACCACCATCACCGCGTCAAATAAATTCCCCTCGTAGGGCAGGTATGGCTCTTTGTTAATATCTTTTACGACCCATTGATCCAACTGCGGGTTATCAGACATTTCTTCAGAATTCATCCCTAAGCCATATACCTCACCAGTAACAAGGTTCTCAGGAATATGGGAACGCCAACTGCTCATCAAATCTAGGATCGTTGCTCCTGCTGGAAGTTGGTCGTACAGGTACTTTCCCAACTCATTTATCGCAGGTTCATCAATGTGTACCAATAATCGAGGCTCTAAATAAAACAACGAATCATCAGATTCGTCTTCCCTATAAAAAGAACTTTCTGGGTATTCCATGTTTTTTTATGAATAGGAAGCTATCCGTTAACATACCTTCCTATTGGATAGGTGCCGTCAGTCCAACCAGGTTCAGAATTCAAGTACTGCATCATCTTGCGAAAATTTTCATGCTGCTCTGGCCTGTCGGCATTGGCAATATAAGCTTCCTTGCTTTCAAAAACCGCTACTGCTATCAAATCCGAGCCATCATCTGGTTTCATTAGGTAAAATGCGACGGCTCCAGGTGGATTTTCAACTTCATTGAAAGTATCAACCAAATCTTGCTCACAACCTGCTTTTACATCCAAATTAAATATAGTTCCGTACATAAATAAACTCCCTAATTATTATTCAGCTCTATCAATAATTTGCTTTTTTTACAAAATTACCCTGAACATTATGGAAATATATAAGGTAATAAGATTTTATATTGTTTCGTTAATTAATTACCGAGAAGGGCTAGCCAAAGTAACCCCTCCATCAACATTTAGTGATACTCCAGTAATCCACTTAGACTCATCACTAGCTAAGAATACAGCAGCCCAGCCCACGTCCCAAGGGGTGCCTTCCTGATTCAAGGGAGATGCACTCTGTCTGGTCTGTCTTCTTTCTGATGTCATATTAGGCGCAGTCATTGATGAATATACTGGCCCAGGCAGAATACAGTTGACCCTGACACCATCTCCAGCATGATCAACAGCCATAGCCTTAGTTAAGGCAATGACTCCACTTTTAGAAACCGTGTAAGGTGTCAATCCACGAGGCCTAATAGCAGATATGGATGAGATATTTATTATGGACCCACTCCCATTACACACCATTTTAGGAACAGCATATTTCCCCATCAACATCATGGATTTAATGTTGATCTCCAAAACCCTATCCCAATCTTCTTCTAACACATCCACAACATTTCCAGAGCCTCCCACGCCTACATTGTTATGCAGTATATCTAGTTTTCCGTAAAGGTCTGTAGTTTTTCTTACTATATCTCGGCAGGTCTGGGAATTTGTTACATCCCCGACATACACGTCACAATGTCCATTCGCAAATTCTATTTGCTGGAGGGTCCTTTCGATATTCTCTTCGCTCGTATCAACTAACATTACTTTGGCGCCTTCACGAGCATATAAAATGGCCGCGGCTTGTCCATTTCCTAATACATCACCGCGTGAACCAGCTCCAGTGACAATCGCCACTTTGCCATTTAACCTACCTAAGGAGTCTGACATAATTCCATCCACCTTTTAAATATTAAAGTAAATCTATTTGTGCAGTTATGACATTAGAAGATTTCATTTCTAGATTCAACTCAGAGGAATTAACCTCAGCTTTGAAGCAACACAATATTGTCGATACCGGGTCCAATATCGACAATATTGAACGACTCGCTAGCGATATAGGCGGTGCATCTGAAATCGTACATTTGCTTTCAGTTGTGGAAGAATTCAGGCTAAGAGAAATATCCCTGGGTTTAGGAGTGTCGGGAGCAGGCACAATGAATCAGCAAAAACTAAAAAGGAAGATTGCCTTGATTGCTCTTGGAGAGTACGAAACCCTGGAGGAAGGCATATCTAAAATAGAAAATTTATATCCCATGGTGATTTTGGTGTGTTCAGCATTTATTGGGATGATCCTTTTTATTGGCGCTGCTTTCATATTTAGCAGCTCACCGATTTTTCTATCACTAACTGCAATGACTATAGCTGTAGGGTTCTACGGTTATTGGAAGTTAAAGTAAAAGTCATAGACCCCTAACGCCGCGGCCTCTATTCGAATCTATTGGGCAATTGCAGTTCTCCAGCTATGTCAGTAAACCAATCGATCACCTCTGGGTGGTATGGTATGCCGTTCTTTAGCCTCTCCTTCTCCTCTTCATGTTCCGGTAAACCGGCGTATGTGACGACATCATTTCCAGGGGCTGGCTCTGATTCCCTGAGAGTTTTCATATATTTATCCAAGTCATCTTTGAACATATCCACATCAACAAAAGCATCAATTTTATACGCGATGAAATGGTGCGATGCTCCTCCTTTCCGATCTGGTCCAGCCCCACCGCCAGACAAAACTGCCGACAATATTTCAATCATTACTGAAAGGCTATAGCCTTTGTGAGAACCTAATTCGCGGGTCCCACCTAATGGAAGTATTTTGAAATCATCTGGCACTTGCCTCTCATCCATAATCGGAGAACCATCCGATTCAGCAATCCATCCAGGTAAAGCCTCAACTCCAAGTCTTTTTGCTAATGTTATTTTGTTTCCAGCAACAGAACTCATTGAAGCGTCAAAAATAAATGGGGGTTCCAATCGAGTAGGAGCAGCTATGGCTAAAGGGTTTAGTCCTACCAGCCTTTCTGAACCATTTGTTGGCAACACGGACACTCCCCCTGTAGTCATCGCCACTCCTATCATGTTGTGCTCCAGGGCCATGGCAGCATGATAGCCAGCTGCTCCGAAATGAGCTCCGTTTGTCACTGACACGGATCCTATACCATATTTTTCGGCTCTTTCTATAGCTATATTCATGGCCGCCGGTCCCACAACAAGACCATGCCCTTGGTCGCTGTCTATCGTACAAACAGCTAGCGCCTCTCTGACTATTTTCCACTGCGGTGTAGGGTTGATTCGTCCTTCTTGAAACCCTGCAACATAATTTTGCATCATATTGCTGACACCGTGTGATTCAACCCCTCTTAGGTCCGCATACATTAAGACATCAGCGGCCAGCACAGCATCTTCTGGCGGCATCCTCATCTTTATAAAAATGTCTTCTACGGCCGCTCTCATGGATTCTTGCCGGACCCTGACGGCAATATCTTCTGGAACATGGAATCTTTCAAGCACAACAAACTCCTAAATAACTCTGATAAAAATTTTCTTCTGACTTATCTGGGACAGTACATTTAGTAGGAAACGATAAAGATCATACTTCATTTCATCTCTCATAGGTATTTCATTATTTTCCTCTCACTTCTAATCGCCAGCACAATTACTCACTGCATTAAATCCATCGCTGAGATTTCGCATATGCCCCATGGCAAACCTAAATTTCACTTTATTAGAAAAATCCTCACGTAACAGGACCTAGGAAAATGGTGTCCCGCCTACTAAATGTAATAGATTCAATCCTAATCCAATTTCAGCTTGATCAGTGAGATTGAGAAAAGTCTACTTGAGAAACAAAAGAGGGAGTTTCGATCCTTAAATAAGATCATACTCGTTGAATAGATAAATACTATATATATCAAAAAATGGGAACTGACTTTCGTCATTATCGGACTAGCGATTACAGATTAGACCTGTTATGGCCAGTGCATCAAAATGCATGGTAGACACCAATTAAGTTAGTGGGTGTACAAAAATATTTGGCTAGAGACGAGACACGTAGCACTAACATGTCTCGCTCCTCAAGTTCAGCTTAATTTACTGGAATTACTTTAATCTGAGATTTATTGGATTTGGGTAATCGTATTTCTAATACCCCGTTCAAATATTTAGATTCGGCATTTTCAGAGTCTATGGGTTCGCTAAGTTTCACCTGGCGCTTCATCGGATGTCTTATTCTTTCCCTTATCAGGATCTTACCACTAGTTTTATCTTCAGATACCTCTCCATTGGTGACTTCAATTTTTAGGTAATCCTTTTCTAAATTAACCTGTATGCCAGAACTATCATATCCCGGCAAATCAGCTGTCAAGACCAGTTCATCACCGTAGTCAATTAGGTCTAGAGGTATTTGATTTCGGACATAAGTAAATCTTCCTTTGGCATATGGAGATATAACAGAAGATACCGCGGAATCGAAAAGAGAATCTAACGGATTTTCGCGTCTAGGAAAAATTGATTGAAGCATATTAACTCCTCACTAATAATTGATCATACTTCTTATATTATTAAAGTTGATATGATCTGTGTCAAGTTCTCGGGAATCCCGACGAACTGAAACAGGTATGAGATACTGCTAGAATCGGTTNTTACGATTTAGTTAAACCAATTGAAATTAAGGAACATGATGTGGAATCCTTTAACTTACACGCAGCTATAGCCAATTATGGTCACACGACAACACTTAAAGACGGAACCTTTACTTCTGAGAAATTCCAGTTAATCCATACTGAAATCTCACCTGTCCCCATGATCTTTAGGCGGATGGTCCGAAATTTGGAGTTTGACATAGCAGAGATGGCTCTAGCGACCTATATATGCTCTAAGCATCACAACAAGCCCTTCACTGCTTTACCCGTCTTCCTCACAAGAGCTTTTTATCACNGAGGGATTGTCTGCAATGTAAACGCAGGCATTGCCAGCCCAAAAGACCTGAACGGAAAGAGAATTGGAACCCGTAGTTATACTCTCACTCCTGGCATATGGACGAAAGCGATTTTGCAAACAGAGCATGACGTGGATTTAGATTCCATAACCTGGGTCCTATCCGGAGACGAACATGTAACCGAATATCAATTACCCCGTGGAGTGATTTCCTCTAAAAATAACGACCTCGGAGATATGCTTATCTCTGGGGAAGTTGATGCAGTAATTGGAGCAGGACCGATCGATTCGCCCAGTGCAGTCCCTCTTTTTGAAAATCCTGACGATTTAGATGCTGCGTGGTTTAAAAAAACAGGTATTTATCCGATAAGCCACCTGTTGGTAGTGAAGGATGAGTTACTTATTCAAGCACCATGGATGGAGCAAGCCATATTCGAGCTTTTCAAGACAGCGAAGGATGCCTATGTGGGATCGCTCAATGATATAGCAGAACCTGATGGGAATGACCTACAAAACAGAAAACTAAGCAAAATTGTAGGAGGCGACCCGATACCGTACAGCCTAGATGAAGCCTACAACGGCATAGAAACTTTTATTAAGTTCAACGTGGACCAAAAAATAATCCCAGACTACGTTGCTCCAGAAACCCTCTTTGAAATGCCAACATAGAATACGTTTTAGTTTTTTTAGATTGAATATTATGGGTATAATTGCGTCAGTTATTGAAACTGGTTTAATACAGGTGTAAATACTTAGGTGGAATTGCCGTTGTAATGGGCCTCCATAGCCTTTATCATTTTAAGGACATGTGAATACTAGTCCAAATATGGAATCTTAACGAGGTAGATAACATGAAGCAGTTGATGCTTGTAATTGCTATTTCCATCATTTCTGTCGCAGTGTTTGCTTGCGGTCCTGCCGTAGGTAGAGCTGTTGGTGACGCCCAAGTAGATGTGGACGCCACTCTAGCAGAGATGGGGGAACCCACAACTGAGGCGGAAAAAGAACTTTATGCGATGATGAAAGAGATAGATCGCCTGCATAAAGAAGAAAGAAATGATTTGGTTGGCGCTCTTGAAGAGTCTGGGATTGTGATAGATTCCCTAATAGGACTACTAGACACCGTTGGTAATGAGCTAGATGAGGATACCCTCAATATGATCGGCGCTGTGGTCGCTAGGGCAGAAGGGGTTGAGGATATTGATCAATACTTTCAAAGTCTGAGAGAACAGGCCCATCAAGCTACCGCTAGAGAAGCTGAAATAAACCAGCTACTCGAGAATGAGGAACGTGCAACTTGGGATCGTATCAAATTCTTAAATGAACAATTGGATCAAGCAAACGCTGAGAAGGCTGAAATCAAGAAGGATCTTGACAAGGCGCACGTTAATCTAGACAAGGCGGACAAAGATGAGGATAAATGGATATCGTCCAACCTTGATAAGGAGCAAGACATCCAGGTTCTAGAGGCTAGGATGGAAAGAGCCTCAGGGAAATTCGAGGTTGTCACCGCTATGCTAGACCAAGTGTTAGGTGAAGACGATAGCGATGAACCAGACGCGCTTTCTGACTTTGAGAAAAGCGCCGAGGAAGCGGGCCGATACCAAGCAGCGGCGGCATTCCATGAATGTATCGACGAATCAGGTGTCGAATTAACCACAGCTTCCAGAAATGACTTTACAGAATGTAAACAACATGTAAGAGATCAACAGGCAGACCTACACACAGGAACTGTTGAAATCGTTGGAGACGAAGTAGTAACGAAGCCTAACTATATGGCAATGATCGATGATCGAGATGTCGGAGAAGCGATAGACACCTTCGTGCACTGTGTGCAAGCTACATCCTCAACAACTCAACAGGGCGCTCTCGCCGATGCCCATAAGGACTGCCGCCATGCAGCCAAAGAGATACACCATGATGCTGCTGGAAATGGCACAACTTTCGCTGATGAGTTCTCTGAAAAGATTGCTGGTAATAACGCTGATGCAAGAAGAACCAGAAAATTCATAGATATCAAGGCGGATGCGATAGGTGACCCTGAGTTTAAAGAGAAGCTAGATAAAGTGATGTACCAACCTGGTCGTTCTAAAGACGAAGTCAGGGATGCTTTTAGAGGACTGCTCGAAGAAGCCAAAGAAGATCTACATTGTGACCCTAAAGGGTTGGAAGCAAAACCATGCGATGAATTCGATTTTTCTTCCGTCCACCATGAAGATGATAGACAAGAAAATCGACGTATGCCTATTGCTCACAAATATGAAGACCGCATGGAAAGAGAAGGTGGCGACACATACGGCTCCTCAAGACTTGGAGACGGTAATAGCAGGAAACATAGAGGAATTCGTGGAGATGTCACAAAAGAACAGTTTGACCGTGCTTTCACAGGTGGTCACGATTCTCATATGCGAGATAGGGTAANAGATTGTGTCGATGACGGAAACTCGGCGCAAGAATGTCTTGGTGACGTTAGAAATGACATGAGGGAAGAAAGAGATAATCACCAAAGTTTCAACGAGGGCGAGTTTCATAGGCAGAAAGATGAAAGAGCACAGGCTCACAGAAGAAATTACGAAAACACCCAAGGTGGTGGACAAGCCCCAATAACCGGGCAAGCTCAGGATAATCATCAAGATCATTTTGGTGGTATTGGTGATGGAGCCGGTAAAAGAGGGCACAATAAGATGATGCAATGTATGAAATCAGCGACTGGTGGCGCGGAGGCACAGTTCAATAACAACGGTGATTATACCGGTGGAGCTTCTTTTGCGGACGCTGCTGACGAGTGCATGGCAGATACATCTAGGATGATGCAGGCAAGTTATGGGAACCAAGATATGGGTAACCATGCAGGGATTATTGGTGCTCAAGGAATGACCGGAGGACCACAGCAGTAACCCAAACCAGATAGAGCTTTATAAACCCGGTATGCATTTTCACCGCATACCGGGTTTTTCTTTGGGATTAGTAAGCCAAGTATTACTACCTAAGTGAAATTGCCGTTGTCTACCATAACTAAACCTATTACCATCGCAGTAGTACTTAAATATTCTTTCGACAAATAAACAAAAAAGAGGTCCAACATGAAGCAATGGATAATGATTTTTTCTATTTCTGTATTAACCGTAACTATCATTGCGTGCGGTCCTGCAGTCGGAAGAGCCATTGGCGATGCTGAAGTAGACGTTGACGCGACACTCGCTGAAATAGAACCGGAAACAGAAGCCGAAAAAAAACTCTACGATATGCTAAAGGAAATTGATCGTTTACATGAGGAAGAGCGAGTAGAACTTTTAGAAGCCTTAGGCCATTCTAGCTCGGTAATCGATGAGCTTATTGAATTAATAGGCGATGATGTAAATCTTGGTACAACCATAATATCTGCAGAAACCTTAACTGATGGAGGACCCAATGACTCAGAGCTCACGGACCTTATAACCCGTGCCAAATCAGCTAGGGATAGAGAAGCCGAAATTTTAATTGCCCTAGAGAATGCTGAAAAAGTCCCATGGGAGAGGGTCAAATTTTTGAATGAACAGCTAGATGCAGCGAACGCCGAACTAGGTGCCTTAAATGAGAATCTTAATGAGGCGACAAAAGAACTAGATCATGCTGATGAAATCGAGGAAAAGTTAGTCAACGGACTAAAAGGACAGGACAGTGAATACGCCGCACTTGCTAGGCGTACTGAGGAGGCCTCAGAGAAAATACAGGTTATTGGCCATATCTTGAAGGTAACATTTGAGGACGAAGAAGAGGAATCAGCCGCTGAAAAACTTTTACGCCTAGATGGCAGGGAAAAGATAGCGGAAAAGCTGGAAGATTGTATGGGAGATTCTAGTTTAGAAAATGCTAGAGTAGCTAGAGAAACCTGCAAGGAAGAAGCTATCGCATATCACCAAGAAATCAAATCAGTAGAGCCAGGCAACGTAGATGAAATAGATAATGTCGCCATGCTTTCTGCCCCCGACACCGAAGATGCCGTGTATGGAGTTATAGAGTGTCTGGAAGATATGGAGAATCTTGCCTTCATAGCTGTGATGGTAGAAGACACAGTAACGGGGGAGGAAGTAAGCACCTCTGAACTTTTCAGACGCAATTGCTATAGGAACGTAAACCAAGATATTGTCGATAATAGTGACGAAAATGCTTCAGGGGGTAGGGCAGTGATCAGTAGTAGGGATGATGCCGCAACATCACTAAAGAGAAAACTTGATTCTGACGACGTAGCCACTAGAAAAATCCGAAAAGCTATTAGAACTGACCTCGATGAAATAAATGACAAAAAATTCAAAGCCAGCGTGGAAGACCTACTTTATGATAAATCCTTGACCGGTCAAGGGGTAGAAGAACTTATGGAAAATATTCTAGACCTAGCACAAGATGACCTAGAATGCGATCCGAGAGGTATCAAAGGGGAGCCGTGCGATTATAACAATGAGTATATTGAAGATGATTTGGCTGACGTAACCGTGAATACCGCGTCAAGGTTACATGAGGAAATATGTGAACTCGATGGGATGGATGAAAATTGTTGGGAAACCCTTGAGGGGCCAATCCTCGATATTGTAGACCAAACAGCCGGTTCGCTATATGCTGACGGGATAACTACAGAAAACAGGAACGGTGAAATATACGCAAAACTTGACGACTTATTTGAGGAAATTTCGGAGGCTGTAAAAGCCGACTCCAATTTAGATGCCCAGTTTAATAAAGTCGACGATGATGCACTTGATGATGTCCTTAAAAATGCCGCCGCCGGTCTTATTGGCGGCCTCACAGAAGGTGATAACTGGGGTATGGCAGAACAAGTCGGTGGTGAATTTGAAGCATGCATCGACTCTCTGCTTAATAAGGAAAATATGGAAATAGGTGATGCAGCAGCCGAATGCCTGGAGTATACCTCTAGTGCTTTTTCAGCTGAATTCAACTTGGAAAATAAGAGTAACTAACCACTTCGCATAGTTATTGCGGTGACTAAAAAGCATCGGTTCAAATTATATGGACCGATGCCTTTTCTATAGAAGTATTAACCTGTTGCGACGGTTTATTTATATCCACTATCCGAAACCAACGAAAAGATTAGGAATACTGATTCCGTGAAAGTTTTGACAATTGAAAATGATAAGAAGGGCTCTAACTTCACCCAGTTCATAATCAATTGAAATTTAGGAAAGCATTTAATGATCTGGCACTCCATCTAAAACCAGCACCAATGAGAATCCTGCCTTCAACATTTTCAATAAGTACCACAGAAGTACCATTAATATTTATCTGACACACCTTTTCGCTTAACCGAAATACGGAAGGTTTCCAAATTATCAATAACCCAGTATGCTCCCTTTACTATCAAACATGCTTAATCCAGTAGACTGAGAGTCCAAATGAATTACNAAGAAGCTTTGCCTTTTCTCCGCAAAAACCATAAAGGTGTTGTGAGTACGACTAGACCCGATGGTTCAACCCATTCCAGTATTGTAGTCTGCGGTATCTACAGAGAAAAACCCACTTTTGTATCCGTTTATCCCAAATCTCAAAAAATTGAGAACCTTAGAAGAAACCCAAACTGCACTCTAGTCTCAGTAACGGGGGACTGGCGTAATTATGCAGTTGTAGAGGGGACAGTTTTAATGACTGATTATGACAGCTTTGATAATGAATCGATGCGAATTAAACTCAGGGAAGCCTATATGTCCTGTAGTGACACACCTCACCCCAACTGGGAAGAGTATGACAAAGCGATGGTACAACAAAAAGCCGTAATAGTTAGTATAGATCCTAGGAGGGTATACGGTTTATTACGTTGATAGGTATCTATGTGATATAACTACGGTAAATTACGATCAAATGGGCCACAGAGGTTGGAACGATGGTAATCGCAGATAAAAAGGAATATGAATTAAGGGCTCACCTACTAAGAAGGGCCGGATTTGGTTCTACTAAGAAAGAACTTGAACAGTATTTGCGGAACTCATACGAAGACACAGTTGAATATCTTCTTAATCCAAATTTTGATGATTGGATGGGGGATCATCTGGTAAGAAGGTTTGATGGGGAGGCCTCAGGAATGATTAATGCCCCTGGAGCATCACGCAACTGGTTATACAGGATGATTAGCACCACTAATCCATTGACAGAAAAGATTCCGCTGCTCTGGCACAGTATTTTCGCTACAGGAGTTCCGAAAGTTATTAATGGAAGGGTACTGTTCGATCAAATAAATATGCTCCGAAAATATGGGACCGGCAGGTTGGACAATCTACTCCTACAACTATCAAGAGATCCAGCCATGATCGTTTGGCTCGATAATCAAGAAAACCACAAAGACGCTATTAATGAAAATTGGGGACGTGAGCTGTTAGAACTATTTTCAATGGGAGTTGGAAATTACACGGAAGAAGATGTTAAGGAGTGCGCTAGAGCATTTACCGGGTGGTCAATTGGAAATACTGAATACATGATGGTTAGAGCAAAGAGAGATTCAGACTGGCCTTATGGAAGGATTGCTTACCATTTTGAATATCTCGAAGACGACCATGATAGTGAACAGAGAACTTTTTTGGGACAGACGGGAAATTTCAATGGTGAAGACATCATCCGAATAATATGTGAACAAGAAAGTACTGCAAGGTTTATTTCAAGGCATCTGTATCACTTTTTTGTGGCAGATGAGGCACCTGTACCATCTTGGGGAACAATAGCACCAAGAGACCCTGAAGCAATCGATCAACTTGTAGCATCATATTTCGATTCAAATCACAACATAACAGAGATGTTAAGAGTCCTTTTCAACTCAGATTTTTTCAAGTCCAAAGATGTTAGATACCAGAAAGTTAAGGGCCCCGCTGAATTTGCAGCGTCAGTCCTTAGGCTAAGTGGCCAATTTGAAATTCCTCATCGGGAAATGATCCCCAAATATCGGCAAATCGTATGGATGGGCCAAGAACTAAGCAATCCTTCCAGTGTAGAAGGTTGGCACGAAGGGAAAGAGTGGGTCGATACTGGCACATTAATAGAAAGAATTAATTTCGCATCGGAGCAATTGGGCAATTACGAAAACCCTGGTATTAAAGCCATAGTAAACACCTTTATGGCAGAAAATGCGAAATTCCTTTCGGGGGAAGAATTGGTTGAAAAGTCTCTTGAACAACTTGGGTATCAGGAAGTTTCAGATAAAACGAGAGCCATATTAGTCGAATATTCGGAAGAGATCGATGATATTGTCTCGAAAATAACGGGAATAATTCGCCTGATAACCACCTCCAAAGAGTTCCAGTTGGCATAGTCATAGAATAAGTCAATAACCTCAATAGGCGAATACACATGATCGAATACATGCTTACATTGGGAATTGTCGCGATGGAAGGTCGAGGATTCGAGTATCCGACAGACTCTGTAACGGCTCCAAACGGCCGTCTGTATGTCCCAAATAAGTCAAGAGATTTTGGTGAAAGAGGGGTTAGGCTAACTGTATTAGATATAGAAAGTGAGTTTTATGGTACCTTCGGTACCTACGGTGAGTCCAAAGGACAGCTACAATCCCCTTCAGCCGTCGAATCAACAAAAGACGGCAGAATTCTGGTCTGTGATGATTACACTCACACTGTAAATTTATTCGATCTCGATGGTGTGTTTTTGGACCGATGGGGAATGCATGGTGAAGGGTTAAAAGAGCTTAATGGTCCTTCAGGTGTAGCTGTGGATTCTAATAACAATGTATACATATCAGATACAAGAAACCACAGAATTCAAAAATTCAGCATTGATGGTGTTCATCTGGGATCCTTTGGTGAACGAGGTATGAGAAAAGGTCAATTTGAATTGCCATGGGGTATTTCCTTCACACCCCGAAATACATTATGTGTGGCAGACTGGGGAAATAGTCGTGTGCAAGAATTAACTTTAGACGGTGAGGTGTCGTCGGTCATTGATAATTTTTCAAATTCTGACTATGAACTGAAATACCCTTCAAGCGCTGTCATAGACAATAATGGGACAACCTATATAGCAGACTGGGGCAATGAACGAATCAAAGTAATAGATGCAGGCGGAGCCATGGTTCAAAACTTGAGAGGGGAGGCCACAATCTCTAAATGGGCGAGTGAGTTTTTAAGTAGCAATGCTGAAGAAAACAATGCCCGG
Organism: Chloroflexota bacterium; assembly: GCA_002722155.1. Taxonomy (GTDB): domain Bacteria; phylum Chloroflexota; class Dehalococcoidia; order Lucifugimonadales; family UBA826; genus UBA11996. The sequence continues at coordinate 78,877 of PBKS01000004.1, read as the reverse complement.
CTCGCCTCAAATTTAGAAGTAGATCTGGATTTTCTCGAAGATCATGACCCACATAGCGAATCAGCACACATTGAAAAATATTTCTGGTCTCCTGTTTCCGTGAAGTTGGATCATCTGGATCGCGTGTACGTAACTGAAACCAATCGTCACCGCATTCAGGTGTATCAGCAAACCTAGCCAATCTACAATATTTCTTCCGACAAGTATTTTCTCAACTTTAGGCTTAAAGGCAATATAGTAAAAGTAGCCAATCCCATAACATAAGTGGCCCGAATTAAGCCCAAAGTATCAGCTACAAATCCATATACCAAAGGAGCACCTATAGTTCCCACCTCATTAGTTGTGTAGAAAAATCCGTAATATCTGGCTCGTCGATTCGTGGGTACGAACTTAGCAACGGTTGCATATAAGGCGCTAGATGTTCCATTCAAACCAATCCCAAGAATCAATATTAAAGGCCATATATAAATAAACGATGTGTATAGCGCCAAAACCAAAAACATGGCTGTTAGACCTTTAGTTATCCAGATAACGCTGACCGTTCCGATCTTTCCATCCAACCATCCACACACATATTTACCGGCGGCTCCTCCAGAAAACAAAACAAACAAGGCGGCACTTATTTGGGCGGTGCCCATGCCGTGACCTTCTAATATAAAAGGTAAAAAAACAAGGACTCCTGTCCGGGTCGCATTATCTAAAGCTCCTATAACGCTGAGTGAAACAAAAGCTCTAATTTTGGGATTTTCATTAGAATCACCTCCACTTGAAGCTGATCCTATATTAGCCACGGGTTTTCCCATATTGAATGTAGTATTAAATAATGAAGTTACTAGCATTAATATAATTCCAACGCCTCCAATATAGAACATCGTTCCTCCCCAACCAAAGATTACTAGCATAAAGCCTCCTAGAGCAGGGGCAAGCATTTTGCCTAAATCTCCAGAAAAATTTACAGTCCCCACCGCTGCTGATCTCCCTGAGTCGTTATATGCTCTCGAAACCATACTCGAACCCAAAGGATGCTGGGCACCTCCACCCAAACCTCCTATCACAGCGAATATAAACAATAACCAAAACTCGCTGGAGAACCCCATTCCCACTAGTCCTGCCGACGCCCAAAGATTTCCCGAAACAAGCATCCAAAATTCCCCAAAACGTTCAGCTAAAAACCCTGCAGGAACTTGTAATATCCCAGATGCACCGCTGTGGGCTGATTTTATTAATCCGACTTCAGCATAAGTTAAATCCAAATTTTCCTTTATTGCTGGTAAGAGAGGAATAGGTAAGGCGAATACTAAATCACTCCAGATATGCATGATAGAACCGAAAATTAAGATGCGCCGAGGAGTTATTTTGGAATTAGTCATTTAACGAAATACTGAATCATGGATTGTCTCAATGAAATAATCTGGTATGTTATCAGGTAACATATTAATACTCATACTAAGGGCAGTAAATGGAAACCAATTTAGAAACCTCAAGAATAGGAAAAACAGAAATCGAAGTCACAAAAATAGGTATGGGGGGCGCCCCAATGGGACGTTTGGCTAGTAACATATCCAATGACATTTTAACTTATGCCTATAGCCAAGGAATACGATATTTCGATACGGCACCTCTTTATGGGTCAGGGGTGAGTGAAAAACACTACGGTGAGTTTCTTTCAACCCTACCGAGAAAGGATTTTGTTCTTTCAAGTAAGGTTGGTAGGTTGATAATTCCAGGAGAGGAAATACCCTTCATATACAGTAAGGATGCTATTCTTAGATCGATTGAAGAGAGTCTTACTAGATTGAATTTAGATTCCTTGGATATCGTCTTAATACACGATCCAGACGATCATTATCGATCTGCCATAGATGAGGCATTCCCCACTCTTGCAAACCTCCGAGATCAGGGAATTATTAAAGCCATTGGAGCAGGAATGAACCAATGGGAGATGCTGGCACAATTCGCTAAAGATGCCGATTTTGATTGCTTCCTAATCGCTGGTCGTTACACTTTACTCGACCATTCAGCCATACATGAACTTATGCCTTTGTGTATAGAAAAGGATATAAGCCTGATACTTGGGGGACCATATAATAGTGGCATTCTGGCATCGGACCTAGACGATGCAAGCACTTATTTCTATCAGCCTTCTCCGCCCGAAGTTATTGAAAAAGCAAAACAACTGAAACAAGTATGTGATAGATATGATGTGCCCTTAAAGGCCGCCGCAATTCAATTTGGATTGATGCATCCGTCGGTAGCGAGCACAATACCCGGACCTCGTAGTCCAGAAGAAATTAAAGACAACTTTGCCATGGCTTCTTTACCAATAGACAGCGACCTATGGAAGGAATTGAAACAGGAAAATTTAATTGACCGAGACTGTCCTGAGTAATCTGTAAGCTATGTTATAGCTGACGCGCAATAAAATGTTTAATGACTTCGATGGCTTGGTCCGATTCAGGAAGCGGCTCCCTGACGAAGCTATGAGGCATCCCCTCAAACCTAACTAATTCGATATCTCCACCTTGGGTTTTATATTCAGTTTCAAAATTATCCGGAATATAATTTGGAACATTGGCATCAGCGGTACCGTGTATCAAAAGAGAAGGCGGTAATTTATCATAGCTGCCATTTTTTAGAATATGTTGGGGACTGCCTAATTTCATTGACTCCTCATCCCCAAAATATACCAAGCTGCCTTGTATCAAATTTTCGATACCAGTCTCAAAAGCATAAAGGTACCGCGCGTGAGAATCTAAGACAGCTGATATGCCAATGTAGTAATCCACACAAGCATCATAGGAAATAGCTCCATCCTCTGAAGACCTCTGAAGGTAGTCAGGCTTGAAAGGACACAAAGATGCCAACATTGCTGTATGCCCACCACTAGAAATACCTAATATCCCGAAGCTGGAAGGGTCACCATTACGAGAAAGCGATTCATTTTTCCACCATCTCACCCCATAGTTTACGTCCGAAACCTGGGCCGGGTAAGGGTCTTCAGGTGCAACTCTGAAATCGATCGCAGCAACCAATATACCGCTTTCGGCTAGTTTCTCGTCAAAATATTGTCCATCATCAGCGGTACCACCTTGCCAGGCTCCTCCATGCACGTCCAGTAAAACCGGAAATGGGCCCNGTCCTTCTGGTTGGTATATTTTCGCAATAAAAGATTCTTGTTGATCCTCTATGTAAACTGTGTGAGAAATGTTAATCGGAAATGTTTTTTGGGGATCGTAAGAAATAGTCGTCAATCAGGTAACTCCATATGGTAATTAAATATTAGCCGTTTAATTTAGCAGTTTCACCTTTATTTCTATTTATTTGATTGATATCCCAAAGGGATGAAAAATTAAAAGCTCTCGGACAGTGCCCATAGGCCTCATCAACCTCAACAAATACTCCCTGCAATATTTTTGCGTCTTCATCCGGGTTAGAAACTTCGAGTTTGATTTTCATATCTATCACTTCATTCTGTGAAATGATCTTGGCTCTTCCATTTATTCTCAAAGTTTCATTTAAACCAGGAATAAAAAAATAAGACCTATATTGGGATTCTCCTCTATATTCTGGTAGGACTGGAAAAGTTTATTCCCTGCCACATCGGGTAGTAGTAGGGTCTCTTCATCCAAGACTTTAACAAACCCTGGAAGCCCTCCTTTGGGAGACGCATCACGTTTACCAGTAGCATCGGAGGTGGCCATTACCATAACGGGAGCCTCTCTTATAAAGTTAACGTGTGATTCTCGTAGGATACTGGTGACCCTATTGGCTGCTCTCTTTTTAGGAAACCCAAATTTCTGGGTGAAACTGTTATCAAACCGTTCTTTTATTTCAGTCCGCTCTTCTATATCAGCATGCCTCATGTCCCTCGCTCTTTTCTAAAACCGAAGTCAATATCTCGCCGAATAATACCATGCTGATTCCAGTGACAATTTTCTTCCAATTTGCACAAATTAAACCTTACTTATATTAATATCTACAAGAATCTTCATATTTGCTTTTATGAAATATATTGCAGCCATTTCGGCTAGACAAAAGGATTAGATATGACTTTAAAAGGGCAAAACGTCTTCATTACTGCAGCAGGTCAGGGTATTGGAAGGGCTATAACGGAGAGGTTTATTCAGGAAGGCGCCAATGTAACTGCGACAGACATCGATTTATCTCTACTAAAAGATTTAGCTGGTGGAACAACTTATGAATTGGATGTAACCAACAAACAGAAAGTCCAATCGTCTATTAGAGAAATTAATCCTGATGTACTGGTAAATTGTGCCGGATTCGTCCACAACGGAACCGTGATGGATGCTTCAGATGAAGAATTTACTTTTGCTATGAATCTAAATGTCCGTTCGATGTTTTACACTATCCAGGCTGTTATTCCTGGTATGAAATCCAAAGGAAAAGGTTCTATAATCAACATCGCTTCCGTAGTGTCTTCAGTGATGGCCGCCCCGAATAGGTTCCTCTATTCCACCTCAAAGGCTGCAGTGATAGGATTAACCAAATCGGTAGCTCGAGATTTCGTGACCAGCGGAATAAGATGTAATTGCATTTGCCCTGGAACTGTTAACACCCCATCATTAAGACAGCGCCTCAGTGATACTGGTGACTACGAAAAAGCGCTTGCCGATTTCACCGCAAGACAGCCGATGGGAAGAATAGCTTCAGCAAATGAGATAGCCTCTCTGGCTATGTATTTAGCTTCTGACGAAAGCACTTTTACCACAGGACAGGCTCATGTGATAGACGGTGGATGGGCGAACGGTTCCTAATCGTAACGAATAAGGGAATACATTTTTTAGTTCATATTTGTCTTCGGTAGATACCTGGACTCCAATTATGTATTCCGAAAAACGCGGTTGCTTTAGTTCATATGCTAATATCTAAAATTCAACTATTTCGTATAAGACTCTGTTACCCGAACTTGTATTACTATTTATTGAACCAATTAATCCTTTGGTAGCTTCATCCATGCCGGCATAAAATGCCCGTTGGTCGGTGAAATATCCATCCAAGCTATCGATCTCGAACTCCATAACCACAGTATCCATTGACCCAGAAATATCTACATACAATCGAGTTGGCAGACCCATGTCCTTATAACTTTCAGCCACGACTTTAAACCCTTCCAATGCCTCCGGACCTTTGCCCCTTTGGCATATCCAAGTATTTCTAACTGCAAATTTCATGAAGTACTCTCTTTTACTATAATTATTTAAATTGATCTCTTTCAGATATTAGGGGAATTTCAATTTAATTCGTTTGATCTCAGATGGATCGCATTTATATAGCTTTTAATAGTTTTCAACATTGTAATACGATTCACCCTTTTGGGTGTGGTCGGTTTTCAACATGCAGGGCCCCTCAAAATTTCACCTGAAATACATCTCGGGAGAAATTCTCCATAAGATGGTTTTGAAAGAAGTTCTCCATCTGTAACCACTATCTTCCCGCGGTGAACTACAGTTTTCGGCCATCCTTTAATCTTATATCCTTCCCATATGCTGTAATCTTCTAAGTGCAAATCGGCCAAAGATAATTCCTTATCTACACTAGGATCCATAATGGTAATATCCGCATCACTTCCAGGTGATATCACACCTTTCCGAGGATAAAGTCCCATGATTTTTGCTGCATTAGTGGATGTAATGTCTACAAACCTTTCTAGGGACATTCCTCTTTTCACGACCCCCTCCGTGTAGGCAACACCCATCCTAGTTTCTATTCCATTGTGACCACCTGTTACATCTGCCACGGTTTTAAATTTTATCTTTTCTTCCCAGGTGGTTGATACAAGGTCTGTCGCCAGAGTTGACAGAGTCCCTTCCATCAGACCGTCCCATAATGAATCTCTGTCTTCTTCACCTTTGAGCGAAGGGTATGTATGGTATTTCATGCCGTCTTTGTTGCGGTAGTCTTCATATGTAAAGCAGGCGTAATTATGCAAAGTTTCTCCATAAATAGGTAGTCCAGCAGCCCTAGATCTAGCCACCTCTTGAACCCCTTCTCTGGCACTAACGTGTACAAAATATATTGGGCAGTTTTTCAGTTCTGACAAACGAGATACTCGACGAAATGAAACGTCTTCCGACTGATTAGTATGAACACGGTGCATATTCCACCATTCCCATTCGTCGGATTCCTTCAGGCGGTCATAGTTGTAATGAACCATTTCGTCGTCTTCAGAATGAACAAGTAGAATGGAACCGGCTTCAGATACACGCTCCATTATTGTTCCCAATCTGCCAAAGTCGGTATGGTTGTTTTGCATCTGTGGGCTAGGAGGCCGAATACTAGTAGTAAATATTTTGAAGCTGGCGATACCATCGCGAGTCAGTTGATTAATTTGTGAAATGCTGTCTTCGTCCGCGCCATTAGTAAGAATTGGATGGTAGGCGTAGTCAGTATAGGCATTTCCCGACCATCTCTCTTCAGCCTCTTCCAAAGCGTGATACAAATCATGTCCAGGTATTTGGGTAGCAAAATCCAAAACTGTAGTTGTACCACCGAAAAGGGCCGCCATAGATACAGGTCCCGCACCAGACCGCTCAGGTTGGCGAGGACCGCCAATATGAGCATGAGGTTCTATCCCCCCAGGAACTACAATCATTCCCACCGCGTCAATTACCTCTTTAAAGTCTTCCAGATTCAAATCATTGGTAGATAACGATGTAATCAAGCCATCATCCACAACAATATCGAGCGTTTTAATGCCAGAAGCTGTTACGACGGTGCCACCCTTAATTAACAGATCATGCATATCCTACCTCCTTCAAAACTATGACAACGGAATGGGGGAATAGTAACATCCATATCAACACTTATAACCTAATCAATAAATTTGAATTGGTAACTATTACATTAGAATACAAGCATGAAATTTGACGAAATAAGGAGACCATTATGATACATAGAGATTTTAGGTGTGACATATATTTCATCAGGCACGGCGAATCAGAATCAAATGCGATCCCAGGCCTCGCGGCCGGCCTCAACTACGACGCTCCTCTTACCAGTTTGGGACACCAACAAGCGAGGTTATTAGGTGAAAGATTTAAATCAGAAAAAATACATTTTGATAGGATTTACAGCTCTACAATGACCCGCGCGATACAGACAACCGAAAATATGCTGGATGGAATGGGCGAACCAAAAAAAGATTTCAAAAAGATTCCAGAATTAATTGAACAGCAAATTCCCGGATGGAGAGGCGTTCCAATTGAAGAAGCTTTACCGATAGAAACTGTGGCCTACATGATGGAGAAAGGACGTGACTTCGTGGGCCCCGAAGGGGAAAGCATACGCGAAGTTCAGAAAAGGGCCACTAACTGGTTGGAGGATGAATTAATTTACAACCGAGAACTATCTAGCAAAGAAGGATCTTTGAATATAGCGATAATAAGCCACGGAAATACAAGCAGATCGATTTTCCAGTACATCATGGGTTTCGACCAAAGATTAATCTACAAAGTTGGGGTGGACAATACCTCGTTATCCAGATTTATATTCGACAGCAAGGGATGGTCAGTTGTATGTCTAAATGACAACGCCCATTTGAAAACAAGTTCTTCTGGAACCTTTGAAGCTAGAGGTTGAATTCTCTTTTCCTCCCCTTGATTTCTAAACCTAGGCTCTTTATTCTGATTCCAATTGCAGATATTAACCCTCTCTTGAGTCACAAAGGATAGAGAATGAATTTTGGAAGCTTCATGGAATTCCATACCAGGGAGGGAAGCGATCAAGAAGACGCCTTTCAAGAATCCTTCGACCATGTTTCCCTGGCGGAAGAACTTGGTCTTGACACTATATGGCTAGCCGAAAGCCACTTTAGCCCGAGCCGTTCAGTGTTATCTGCTCCTTTAGTTTTGGCCGCCGCAATAGCTGGCCGTACCNAAAAAATCAAAATTGGAACAGCAGTGCAAATATTGCCACTTGGTAACCCTCTTAGAATCGCCGAAGAGGTAGCAACCCTTGACCACGTGAGTGGAGGAAGATTCGAATTTGGGGTTGGTAGAAGCGGGCTTCCAAGCGCCTACAATGGGTACAAAATTCCCTACACAGAAAGTAGGGAAATATTTTATGAATCCATGGAGATAATTAAAAAAGCTTTTACTGAAGAAAGTTTCAGCTATGAGGGAAAATATAATAGTTACGATGATGTGTGTTTGACTCCAAAACCTTTACAGAAACCACATCCCCCAATGCGGATAGCTGCAACCACATCAGAGACATTCACGACCTTGGGGGAAATGGGAATTCCTATATTCGTCGGGGTAAGAGGGCTCTCTCTCTCGGATGTAGCCCATCAAGTCATTCTATATCGAGAGGCACTTAAAAGATGCAATCATACGACCGGAAGTATATTGCTACGAGTTCCCGTTCATGTAGCGGACACAACTCAGGCTGCGATGGCAAACGCCGAGGCAAGCTTCATGAAACAATTCAGGCGCCTAGGCTCTCAATTAGGAAATAATGCAACTGCTTCGCTCAACACTGAAGGAAACACAAGTAGGAGTCTATCTGAAATAGATTGGAAAGAAATACAAGGTGAAAAGGTAGCGGTAGGAGATCCTGAAACCGTCGCAACTCAGATTAAAAATATGACGGAAGTTCTAACTTTGGACGGTATAGCAGCTGAATTTAACGCTGGAGAGCAAATACCAGCAGTCAAGGTACGACAATCCTTAGAGCTCTTTTGCAAAGAAGTAATCCCAAAATTACGCTAGGAATTCCCATCCTTTGAGTATTTTTTCAACTACTACGGCTTTTGAATGAATTCAGCTTCCACGTTCATAATAGGTATCGTCATTTTAATCGCATATTTGATTTATAGATTATTTTTCGCCACCACTTAAGGAAAAATGTATGTCCACCAACGATTACACTTCTAAGGTTCCTCAATATACCTTCTCATCCACAAAAGAAAAACAAGAAAGGGAACTCTTAATCAATCCACTAGTCGCCCGTATGGCGCATTCAAGAAAAACATTATCCGGAGATAAATACAGACCTATATACCATTTTGTCAATCCAGAAAGCACGCTTAATGATCCAAATGGTTTATGCTACTGGAAAGGGAATTGGCATCTTTTTTACCAAGCGTACCCACCGGAAGACCCGAGACAACATTGGGGTCATGCGATAAGTGAAAACTTAATTAACTGGAAAGATCTCCCATATGCAATATACCCAAACCCTGAAGAAAAGTGTTTCTCAGGAGCGACTTTAGTTCAGAAAGATCGTGTTATTGCTATGTACCACGGAACTAATGCGGGAAATATGATCGCAACATCTAGTGACCCACTCCTCCTCAACTGGGAAAAGCTAACCGGTCAACCAGTTATAAATTTAAACCCTGAAGGGGCTCCACCAGAACTCAGGGTATTCGATCCCTGTATTTGGGAGAAAGGTGAATATTATTATTCACTTTCTGGCGGTACCCTACCGCATACACCCTCCGGAAGACGGATTAGAGCCAATTTTCTCTTTAAATCAGCGAATCTAGTCGACTGGAAATATCTTCATCCTTTTATTGAAGGTGATCATTTCACTCTAGTCGGGGACGACGGTGCCTGCCCTTATTTCTGGCCAATCGGTGATAGACACATTTTGTTATTTTTCAGCCATATGAGTGGTGGGCAGGCTCTACTTGGAGATTACGATCAAAACAGAGATAAGTTTGTGGTGACATCTCATCATGAATTTAATTTTGGCCCCTATGGACCTTCTGGAGTACACGCACCATCGGCTACACCTGACGGAAAAGGCGGAGTAATAGTAATTTTCAATATGAACGCGGGAATGGAACATCAAGGCTGGAACCAGATTATGACCCTTCCTAGACGGTTATCTCTAAATAACCAGGACCCAATAGGAAAGGATACGCTATTAGTGGAACCGGCAGGAGACATCGAATCTCTGAGGACATGTCACATAAATATTTCCAATAGAAAAATACCTGCCAACCAAGAAATAGTATTGAAGGAAATCCAAGGGGACTCTTTAGAATTAACGGCAGAGATCGATACCAATAATTCCCCAATGGTAGAACTCATTGTGTTCCGATCTCCCAACAAAGAGGAATTTACTCGGATATCTTTCTACCGGAATAGAGGATTTAGGAATTGGGAACGTTATAAAGGGTGGGAACCTGGGAAACGATTAGATGCATCTGATAGCCTAATTTCGATAGATTCATCATATTCTTCTTTGTCATCAGAGGCGCAATCACGGGCTGCAGAAACGGCACCGGTTTACCTATCACCAAAAGAGAATTTGAATTTAAGGATATTTTTGGATAAAAGTGTATTGGAAGTATTTGTTAACGGAAAACAATGTGTAGCAATGCGGGTTTACCCCACTAGGGAAGATAGTAAAGGTATTTCTATAAGATCCCAAGGAACATCAGCTACCTTGATAGCATTAGATGCTTGGCAAATGAGAAATATTTACGATTAATCCCGAAAATTTACATATTGTAGGGGCTGATCCGTATCCATATTCTTTATAAAAGTTATAGTTTCTTGAAGTTCATCTCGTTTTTTACCAGACACATGAAGTTCACTACCTTTTATCGTGATCTGCACCTTCATTTTGGAGCCCTTTACCGCTTTATTTATTTTCCTTGCTAAATCTTGATCTATCCCTTGTTTAATCATTACTTGTTGCCGCAAGGAATCACCAGAGGCATTTTCAGGTTTTCCAAAATCTAAAGCTTTAGCATCCACCTTTCGACTTGCCAAATTTTGCCGTAACAAATCATGCAATTGATTTAATTTCATATTGTCATCTGCAGTAATAGTCAAACTATTTTCATTTCGTTCCACATCACATTTAGTTCCGGCAAGGTCGAAACGCTGTTTAATCTGCCTTTTGACACCATTTACAGCATTGTCTACTTCCATTAGATCTGTTTTTGAAACAACATCGAAAGATGGCACCTGATATATCCTCCATTAATTCTTCTTTATAAGTTAAGACTATTCAGTTCAATACTCTCACTGGTTTCCGATTCAGAAATGCGGTAACGCATTCAACAGTTTGTTCATAAAAAATTTTATACGTTTCTTCCGTCACATATCCAATATGGGGTGTAATTATAGTTCGACTGGAAGTGACTAAAGGGTGTTCTGAAGGCATCGGTTCCAAGTCGAACACATCCAATCCTGCCCCAGCTATCTGAGCATTTTCCAAAACCTCAACTAAAGCAGATTCATCAATGATAGGACCTCTCGAAGTATTAACTATAAAACTACTTTTTTTCATCAAGCGAAGTTTGGAAGAATCGATGAGGCCCAGAGTTCTTTCACTTAGGACCGTATGAATACTGATAAAGTCAGACTCTGACATTAAAGTATTCAATTCAACGTATCTCGCATTTTTATCTCGGGCCTTTTTGTCGGTCAGATTTTCGCTCCAAGCAATCACATTCATACCAAAAGCATTTCCATAATCAGCGACCTGCCCACCTAAGTTTCCGAGACCTATCAGCCCTAGAGTTTTTCCTTTCAATCCGACACCCAAAGTTGTTTGCCATTCTCCAAGTTTAACTGCTTCATTCTCTCTGGAAATATTTCTCGCCAAATCCAAAATCAAACCCCAAGTCAATTCCGCTGTAGGGTAGGGAAGTCCGTCAGTACCACAAACTGTGACACCTTGAGCATTAGCCGCTTTGACATCAATCGATGCGTTGCGCATACCACTGGTTATCAAGAGTTGTAGTTTGGGGAGACGGTGCAATATTTCTTTTGAAAAAGGCGTTCTTTCCCTCATCGCACATATAATTTCAAATTCTTTAAGCCTATCGATCAAAGGTTCTGAGCAATGGATATGGTCATTGAAAATGGAGATGCTTCCTTTTCCTGCCAATTCACTCCAGTTGGCGCATTCAAAAGCTACATTCTGATAGTCATCTAATACAGCTATATTAAGCATTCATATCACTTTGATCCTTGGCAATGTATTCGTTCAACTCTTTAGGCAAATTGGGATCAACAGATCTTACCGCAAACCTCAACAGTTCTGGACTTTTCATTGCATGAACATCGGCTAAAGCAAGCAATCTTTCACCATTTGAGTCGGTATATTTTTCAGAGAGATATTCATTGCTTACATCCCCTTCACCAAAGGCATCAATTTCCCCCGACAATAGCTGGGATACTATATCTTCCTGTGATGGTACATTTGGAACTATTATTGCTCCAATTGATTTGTATCTTAGATCCCCATCTATATGGGCGCTAGAAGTCGGTGTTACAACTATTTTCTTGCGTTTAAAATCTTTTGGGGATACAAGATCGTTTTTATCCGATCTCCGTATCAATAGTGATCGTGTTACAAGCATATAAGAGTCGCTCCACACTGCATTTTCACCAAGTTGGCGAGATTCGTATTTCATCATTCCCGCTGCTGAAACATCACAAAAGCCTAGGCCAGGAGTTTCCCATAGACCGGAGAATTCCCTTTTTAAATCTTTACTCTCAAGTTCATTTTAACCGCAAATTTTTTAAGAAAAGCAATGTCAGTTCCCACTATTTCACCATCCTCCTCGTAAGAAAAGGGAGCGAACTCAGCGTAAGTACATATAGTTAAAATTCCTGGCGTAATAGTCGTAACCATTTTTTTTAGATCTTGCTGATCCTGAACTAGCAGCTGCAGATTATCATCGTCATCCAGTGAACGCCGGCATTACTTCGTTCGCGAAAATTCGTAATTGCGATAAGTACTCATCCCTCGGCATACCCTCTGGCCAGTGGAGAAGAATGTTTTCAAGTCCAGGATATTTTTCTTCAACATCTTTGAGAAATTCTATCTGGTGAGAAGGAGGTCCGCAGATCCAGGCCTTCTGCTGGACTCCATCCTCAATTCTTGGGGTTCTTGCGGGGGCGCCAGGAGTTCCCCAAACGCGACCTTCTTCATCTGCATACCTAACGAAGCCAAAAGGAGCAAACCACTTGTAGCGCTCATCATGGAATGGCCGCAACCTCTCCATCGCCTCTTTTTCATCATCCGCTATATAAAAGCCAATCCCCAAAGATAACCCACTCCCCAAGACATTACTTCTACCATTTCTTTCACAAGCATCCCTAAATTTATGGAAGGCTTCATCTACTAGCTTTTCCCCTGTTAGAGCGACCACACCATTAAACCCATTCTTTGCAGTGAACTCAATGCTCCCCCCGCTCACAACCGGTTGCCAGGTTTCCACAGGTAACGTCAAAGGTCTCGGAACAAGAGTTATGTCCTGGAGATCGTATCCCCTATATGGAACACTAGCAGGGATGGTGTAATTTTTTCCATGATGACTGAATGATTCACTATTGAATGCCTTGAAAATTACTTCTATTTGTTCCTCAAACAATTCCCGGTTTAGGTCGTTATCTATCACCGGTGCCCCAAATGTCTCCACTTCCCGCGAATGGTATCCTCGTCCAACACCAAAAATCATTCGGCCACCTGTGAGTACATCTGCCATCGCATAATCTTCGGCCAACCTAAGCGGGTGCCACATAGGCACAATGTTAAATCCACAGCCGAACTTCAATCTCTCTGTTTTAGCAGCAAGATGAGTGCTCATCATAATAACGTTCGGAATACATTCATATCCTTCTCTTTGAAAATGATGCTCTGCCATCCAAAGGGAATAATAGCCAAGTTCATCCATGAGTACTGCGGCTTTTTCCGCGGTCTCCATTGATTGAACCAAACGTTCGTTTTTATATGTCCTATCATTGGCCGGAATGCCATCTAGACCTACATCTTCCAAATCTATGTTTCCCACATAAAAAACCGAGAAATTCTTTATCATTCAGTTCTCCTAACCCTCCGTTTAAACTGTTTCGATCGCTACAAGCATTTCAAGTGCGCCTTTATTAATTTTGACGGTCCATAAGTGACAACCATGGCCCTGGTCTCCCCGAAGAAGGTTTACAAACAAAGCAATCTCTAAAACCTTCTTCATACGCTTGCCACAAAGACTCAAATGTTTTTCTATTCTGAGGTTTCGTCCGTCTACCAGGAGGGCAATTTTCTCTGCACACAATACCTGTGGTAATACAGGCGCTGAATTTAACGCTCATGGTCCCAAAGCCCACGTGTACCCACATCTACCCCTCCATCTACAGCCAAGGTCTGTCCTGTAATCCACGCAGATTCATCTGATGCGAAGAAAAGTGACGCATAGGCAATGTCCTGAGGGTAACCAGTCCGGGCCAAATTTGCCTCTCCAGTTACTATTTTCCCTTCTCCGAAAGTCCCTCTGAATAAGCCAGCAGCTACCGTGTTAACCCTAATATTATCCTTAGATAATTCAGCAGCGAGATTTTGCGACATGCCTATAACGCCGCTTTTAGCAGCACCGTAAGATGCATTACCGGCCTGGCGCACATTAAAGCTGGCAGCCACAGTTATTATCGATCCTCCTCCATTTTCTTTCATCACCGGCCGAACTGCCTGAGCAAGGTTATAAAGACTATTCAATGTACTTGCCACTGTACTATCCCAAAAACTTTGGTCTATTTCCTGCAAATCTCGCCCAGGATCAAAATTGCCTCCTGCCGCGGAATATAAGATATCTATCTTTCCAAACTCCGCAACTACCTCATTCACGATTTTTTCAACTTTGGCCTTGTCGGAAAGATCTCCAGGCACTATCAACGCAGTACCACCAAGATTCTTTATCTGGTCCGCCGTCTCTTTAAGACGTTCCTCACCTCTAGCTGTCAGGGCAGTTTTCGCTCCCTCCTGGGCAAATAGTTTCGCGGTAGCTCTACCCATGCCTTGGCCTATTCCCGTCAGTAATGCAACTTTTCCATCCAATCTCATATCATTTTTNCCTAAATTATTAAATGTTAGATATAGGTTCTACTTCATTTATCAACCCAAACGACTAATCAAAAACAGCACACTACATATTTAGAAATTAAACTTTCAAGGCAAATCTTGATGGTCGATACGGTTCTAAATCATCAACTGGCACATCGGAGGTTAATTCCAGCGAAGCCATGGCACCGACGATAGGGGAGAGGGTGACACCACTATGCATTAAAGTCATGTATATTCTGTCATGTTCTGGCGAAAACCCTATCACCGGAAGTCCATCTTCTGGCATCGGCCTAAACCCCACAGGGACCCTGATAGCACTGACCCCTGAGAGTTGGTCAAAGTAAGCTGAAGCCCGTCGGACGAGCATATCAGCATACTCTTGTGTGTCATCTTCAGTTTCACTTTCTTGGTCACCAGCACCAATCAACACCACACCATCAGTACCTTGCCTAATATGTATCTCTCCTTCCTCATAGTTGGATGATGGTAGATATATTGATGCTAGGTTCTCTATCATGGACGGCAGGGGGCTGGTTTTGACTACTACTCCAGGACTCCTTCTTTGAGGCACATGTATACCCGCGGTTGCTGCTAATTCACTTGAGTCTATTCCAGCTGCTATTACAACCTTGTCGAACTCCAATTCTTGATCTTCAATTTTTAAGAACACTGCTGAGGCTCTTTGAGCAATAGAATCAACTTTAGTGTCTGAGTATACTTTCCCTCCNTTCTCTTCTATCTTTTTCATACATGCTTGAGCCACCTTGGTCGGAACGACATGCCCTTCATCTCGAGTATAGACGCCTGTATGAAATTCTCCCACGTTTAAATTCGGTTCAAGATTTGCTAGTTCTTCACTAGTTATTAACTCAGCAGAATATCCCCAGGAGATAAGTCGCTTGCATTCTGCAGCTAACCTAACCCCCTGTTCCGGATCAGAACAGTACGAAACATTCCCTCCCCAGCGGAGGCCAATATCCTGTCCTAAATTTTCCGCAAATCGCGGCCAACGGTCCAAGGAACGATAATTTAAATCATAGTAATTACGAGGATGCTTTGAAAAAGCATTTAACCACGCGAAGGAATGATCGCTCGCTCCTGAGCCAGGTTTATTTTTATCGAATACGGATACATTTATTCCCAGTCGAGACAGATGAAATCCTACAGATGCTCCGACAATACCCGCTCCGACCACAGCTATATTTTTCCCTATCATAGAATGAGCCCCTATACAAAACTTCTATACATAATTTGAAAGCCGTGATAGATACCTAAAAAAAGATTCGTAAAATCTTCAACTAAGCATCTTATCTGGTGTCAACAGCTCGTTGAACTCAATCCAATTTTCCTCTGTTAGCGTCATCAATTCTTTCCAGATGTCTCTTGAATTTGAAGGTACATCGTTATCTTCTCTAAAAACAGATTTCAAAGCATTGTCGGTCCACTCCAGGACAACAATATCTTTCTCACCTGGTGTAGTCCCAGGATTAAAATAAACTGAAAATTCTCCTCGTTGCCCAGCACTGTTGTAGCTTTCTGCCGCTCTATAAGCCAGGGTAGCCACTTTTCTTGACTGTCCGGGTTTTGTTTTAAAAACTCTCTTGATGTGAAACATATTTATCTCCTTATAATCTCTGGATCATACCATTAAGACGGGAAAAGGAAATATTTCCTCAAGGAACTAGGAAGGTTGATAAATTTCACTAACGAAAAGGATATAAAGCTAACACCTAAAGTATGACTCTAGATCCTTAGTAGCTTTGGAGTGTTTCAGATGCTAATAAGTTATTTTTTTAGAGAAACAGAAAATTTATCGATGATGAGCGGCCAACTATCCCTATCAGTTTTATTTTTTACAATTAAAATACAGTTACTATAAACTCCTTCAGCAAGTTTCCCGAGATCAATAGTATTGTCCCCGGGGGATATATTGATGGAGTCTCCCACGCAATCACCTGATAGCCTACCTACCCCCGCTATGGAGGAATTCACTACCACCGTAGTACCTACATCAAAAAATGTGTCGGAAGGGCTTACTTGTTTAAGGACTGGTACTCCTATTCTTTGGTATCCGTAAACTGAAATTTCATCCCACATCCTTCCTTTCGCAAACTTCAGCTGGCCCGGTCGCACATGGTCTTTGTAGGTCATATCGCTGGGTTTAGATGCTTTTGATACCGTCAGAGTGTATTTAATCGATGGATCCCTAAGTTCATACTCTTTGAAAAAACTTTGCCCTCTCTCTTTGTGAGATTCCGCTATTCCGTTCTTTATATTCTTTATTAAATCATCAAAAGAAAGGGTTACAGTAGCTACTTTTTTTCCGCCTCCAAAATCTATATGCTCAGAGAATGGTGGTATTTCTAAAATAGGCAATTCTATAGAAGATGGCATATCCGCCATAGATTTTTCATAGTCGTCACCAAACGGCAACTGCTCAGAATACCACCAAGGAAAAAGGTGGAAGCTAGAAGTGGTAGTCCCACCTCCACCAGCTTCAATAGTGGGAACACTAGGATAAAACTCCGGCAAGTCTACGTCATGGTGATTTCTTACAACATGGTCCTTGTCTTTGCACCAATCCCCTAACTCTGGGCATATACTTGTATGAGCTTTCTGATCTGTCTCGTCTACTTTCCAAATAGCAATCCCTCCAGGGAATCGTCCTTGATTATCTGGGAATTTAAGGGTATCAGGGTCCAATACAATTTGACTGTTGTATCCAGCCGTATCTAAATATTCAAGCAGATAGTAACCCTTTACTTCGCGAGTATCTCTTTCAATAATCGCAGGAATTCTAATAATCTTAAATTGATCTGAATTATTGGAGTACATGGTGCAAGGATTTACAGCACTACCGCACTCTAATAAAGGTTTTTCATCAGCAGATAGCAAGTCCACTATTTGAAGGTCAGTCACCACGGAGGCAGGTTCAGCGAACTCACTTTCGATCAGGCTCCAGGCGCTCATGGGAGGGTAGTTTGCTTTATTGTTAGCCATGATATCGAACCTTCCCTGATGGTTTGGTCCAGGATCACCTCTCCAGTACAAATCCGGTAATCCAAAATAAGCATGTCCGATTTCATGAATCCAGGTCCTATACAACTCGTCATGAGAAACCTTGAAAGCTGTGTCGTAGGAACTTTTTGGCCCAGTAGCAGCACCCAATGTAGCTCTCTTCTTAGTTCCCCAGTTGTATATCATAGTTACGTTCTGATGAGAGCGGTGCACATATTTCAAAGCCTGTTCCCTTCCTTGGTAGTAAGGTGCGAGGATTTGTTGATTCCCTTCCTTGTCAGTGATATTCCTATACCGGGAAAGATCAAACCTTGAAGATATTTCCTGTCCAATTGTCGGTCCGCCAGGGTAGTCTGTCGGGCACCCAGAAAGACCCATATGGCCAGTCTTTTCCCAATTCCTAAAACACTGCCCTTCGTAATAGTTTTTACCTCTATCCAACTGGATAGATTTAACAACTCGCCCTTCCTTATCTCTCAACGGTGAGGTAACAAATTTACCCTTGCTCAAGTTATTAAGATAATTGTTTAGTTGTTTAAATTCCCATCCGTAAACAAAATTATTAACATCTTCCAAGGATTGGCACATATTCGGACCTGCTCTTTCGGCATGCAGCGGAAATTTAGCACCATATTCACTTTCGGTCGCATCACAATTTGTGTCGTTATATTTCAAATTTATTGGCAAGGTAAACCTAGTAAGATCAGCTGTCAGGAACACCCAATCACTCCTTCCAACAAGCTCCGCTAATTTAATCGAGCCATCAAAAACGTTGATAGTTCCTCCGTCTCCTATCTTAACTTTGTAATTTGTGCCTCCATATAGGGGTTTGTCGGGAACAAAGCTAATAAATTGTCCGGTTCCTTCATCCAATTCCACAACCTTTCCTGCCACAGCTTTATTTGTAGCATCGTCACAATTCGAATCTATACATTCATAAAGTTCTAAAACGCTTAAGGCATCAACAAAGGGGAATGATTTCTTGGACCCAATCCTTACTCCAATTTCAGGATCCCATTCCACTTTCTCTGTTCCCGAAATAGGAACTGAACTGAAATCGATTTTTTTCACCTCCAGCGTGCTTAATGTCATAACCTTAACGTTCACTATTGCGGTACTTTTACCTCCCTTTCCATCATCTACAATGTACGTAAATGAATCAGTCGGCTCATCTGTACCGTCATGGCTGTATGTGAATGTGTTTTCCTCTTTTCTAACTAGTTTCCCATACCGGGATTTGACGATTCCTTCCGTATCAATATCAATACTTGCTGTTAATTCGTCTCCTTCAGGATCCGTTGATGCAGAAGACAGATCGAAAGTAACCGACCCTGAGGCCTTTACTTGGATTTCTATGTTCTTGGCTGTCGGGGAGTCGTTAACAGGTATGATAGTAACGTTGACTTTCCCACAACCAGACTTCACTTTCA
The DNA here is from genome assembly GCA_002722155.1 of Chloroflexota bacterium. Taxonomy (GTDB): domain Bacteria; phylum Chloroflexota; class Dehalococcoidia; order Lucifugimonadales; family UBA826; genus UBA11996. The sequence continues at coordinate 59,603 of PBKS01000004.1, read as the reverse complement.
GTGGGTCAGGCCTATCGTAAACACAATACTTAAAGGAATCCNCAAGACTCTCCCCTCCGTCATGAAAATACGCGAGATGCTCCCATTCACTTTTTAAATTACGTTTGTTGTACCAATCATTTTTGCGAATAGGCTCCCCATGCTTTGCGTCCCGAACCGATACGACTGTAATATCGTGCCCATCCGGATCTAGATCAGTCGCCTTAAAACTAGAATCCGGCCCATTCAAAAATATAGTCGTCGATCCTCCTTCCTGTACCGTCATATCTATATCAACGGGGGTAGGATTCCTATTTACCAATACACCGATGTCGACCTTCACTTTAACTGAAGATTGATTCCCGATTTGGTCAGTCACGGTGTAAGTGAATTCATCTTTTGAAATAGTATTCGCACCGGTATGAGTGTAGGTCACCTTATATGTGTCATCACCATTATCAACGATCTCTACTTTTCCTAGTTTTCCTTGAGTGACTTCACTAACTGAACTTTTGGGATTCAACCCTTTAACATCCACGCTACCGATCTTTGTCGCCATAATGGTCAATTCTTCCGATTCTGGTAATACAGAGTCTATAGAGATTACCAACTTACCTATTCCAGTTAGACCATAAGGATCAGAAACTTGATAGGTAATAATTTCGCTACCACTAAAAATATCCCCGTGTTTTGAAGATAGAAGAATACTAGTTGCTTCAGTTCCACAAAGTTTTTTATCACATAACTCGAAAACCAAACTGGAATCCTCTATTTTCGTCCCCGGTTTAAGCGCTTGGCCATTTATGTGCGTTATCGCTATTTGATCCTTTTCCTGATCTATATCGTTAATTGTCATCGGGACCTGGACCAATTGCTGACCAGGCGCGATCTTGACAGCATCATCAACAGCTATTGGGGCAGTATTAGGACGTACATAGGTAAGGGTTATCCACATTCTTACATTTAACAATTCCTCACCCTCACCCTCTACAGTAGCCGTAAATGTGTCAACAGGATTTGGTGACCCACCGTGGGTGTAATAAATCTCTCCATCCACTATAGAAGCGGAACCAAACTCAGGGTCAGAAACCGACATGTAAATCCCTTCAATAATAGTGGTAAGCGGGGATCCAGAGGCGGTTTTCTTGGCAGCTTCTGCCGCCTTATTAGCAACCAATTCAGCTTGAGCTGCTTCTTCAGATTCTTTTTTTAATTTCTTTGCAGCTGCCTCATTCTGAAGTTTAGCCGTAAGAGCGTCAATTTCAGCTTTGTTTCTTTCTATTTCAAGTTCAGCAATATCTGCTCGGGCCTTTTGAGCCTCAGCTTCCGCCTTAGCGGCTTTTTCCGCGTTCTCTGCCAAAATGGCTATTACAGCAGACCGTTGTATAGCATTATCCTGAGATTCAGATTGCAAGGAATTCGCTTCTTCAACAACTTTCAATCTTTTTTCTTGAACTTCTATTTCCAGATAGGCTTCAGCATTACGTGCCTGCAGAGATTGAAGTTCCTGCTCTAGTTCTGCGACTTTGACTAGTGCCAACTCAAGTTTCTCTTCNACTGTTTGATTTTTAAAATCGACTTGCTCCAAGTTGGCTACATCTGACAAGACCACCTTGTCCAAAACGCCGACCGTTTCTGATAATTTTTCCAATTTAACTTCAGCATCCCTTTTCTTCGTCTGAAGCTTCTCCAATGCAATATCTGCCACAGCAGCATTTTTCTCCGATTTTTCCACTTCTACAGCTGCCCTTTGTGCTTCTTTAAGCTGATCTTGCGCATACACATTTGCTAACTCAGCAGCCTCTGCCAATTCGGCAACTTCCTTTGCGATGGCTAAATTTCCAATTGCTGTCAACTCAGCTTCCGCCATTTCCAGGGAGGCACTTACAGATTTTAAGGTACCTATATCTGGGTTACCTGAAACCCTTAGGTAATAGTCGCCGGTTGATCTCCCTCCATATCCACGAACCACAGCAGTGTATATACCATCCATCTGAGTAACGTGATTAACCTGAGAATCTCTCCCTACGTAGTCGTCACTCCTAGCAACTTCAACACCTTCCGGATCGAATAATTCCAAGGTCGGATCCAAGGAGGTTATACCATCTAATACCACCATTAAGGTGGCTCCAACCAAGGCTGGAATTTCCCAGACATCTTCGTCTGCAGCAGTTTGTATTTCACCGTATGAGATGCTCAATCCACTTTGATCTGCCTCATTTATTCTGCCACCATCCGTATCTGAGAACCCACCTAGGAAAGACAGGGTTAAGTCGTAATGCCCAAAGGCCAATCCATAACCTTGAGCAACTATGGTGTGCTGGCCAGTTTCATTTAGGCCTGTGATAATCCCTGCGTGAACTCCTCTGTAATCATCATTCCTAGCGATTTCATTACCACGCGGTCCTTTTAAAACCAGAAGTGTATCGACGGTAATGATTGAGCCTGGAGAACTCTCTAAATGTATTTCAACAAGATCTCCAGCATTCCCCTGAAAAGTCCATTCATCGGTGTCTGGTGCAGGACTCATCAATTCCCCAGAGACCTTGTAGACAAACCCTGGCTCCGGCGGAACTGGTATTAGCATGCTGCCACCGTCCGTATCTTCCCCAACAGCACGTCCAACGGTGTTGCCACAAGCCATAGCCAAGAGAAAAAATATGGTGATAGGAATCAGCCACAGAAAACGGGAACTAAAAGTTTCATCACTGAGTTTAATGGGCAAATTGAATACCAACTCTATTTTCATTCAAAATCACTATGAATATGCTATCCAACGTCAATATTACATCCATCGATCCATTACCGGTAGAGTAGTATCACCTGTCTTGATCAGCCCAATCACTTCTGCCAGTCTCATATCAAGCAAATTATCGTTTAAGAGTTTCCTATCAACTGGCTAAGGAATTTCATACTTCTGTTCAACGACATGTCTGGTTCCGGGCCAGAGGCAAATAACTGTACGGCAATATCTGTAGCACCGGCAGAGTAGTAGTCTTTCAACATATCCTCTACTTCTTCCTCATTCCCAATAAGGGCCATTTCTGCTGAACTTTCAACTCCCTCTCTATCTAGCATTGACTTATAACTTGGCAATTGTCCATATCTTCCGAAAATCTTGGCAGCCTCCTCAAAGGCTATATCACGGTTATCTGTGACCGATAAGGGAACTGCGGCCACTACTCTCGGGGATTCACGACTGGCCTTCTGTGCGGCATCGTTAATCGTAGGAACCACGTAACTTCTTAGAGTTTCCGGGCCAGTCATCCAAGTTATTGTTCCGTCCGCCAATTCACCTGCCGTTTTAAGCATTCTTGGTCCCAATGCTGCCAGGAGAACTGGCATTTGAGCGACAGATGGCATAGTAAACTGCGTAGTTGCACGAAATATTTCCCCCTGGTAGTCAACTTCTCCAGTTTTGGTCAAAGCTTGTACTATGCTGAGGTATTCAAACATGTGTCTCCATGGCCGATGAAACTTCATTCCGAAACGGTTTTCAACAACTGGTTTATGGTTCACGCCCATACCCAATGTGAATCTGCCCTTCGCCACATTTTGCAATGTCACGGCCTGCTGTGCCATTGCTATAGGATGCCTCAGAAATGTAGGTGTTACCGCTGTACCTATTTCTATACGGCTGGTACGTTCAGCGGCCATGGTGAGCATGGTCATAATATCTACATCCATTATGTGGGCAGCCCACAGGCTTTCAAAGCCCACCTTTTCGGCCTCAACTATTTGAGCAATCTGTTCTTCTAAAGTGCCTGCTGAACCTGCACCACCAATGAAAAGTCCGATCTTCAATCAAAACCCCCTTTAAAATTTACTGCCCAGTAAAAAGCCGCTGCAAGAAAAATGTCTTTCTAACAACGGCTTCATTATCCTGTTACTTTTGCATCAACGATAGAATATGTTCGTTTGTTTTATTCTCTATTAATCGCACCGAGGCCGTTTTCTATCCCCTGTGATGCCCATGTCGCCCATGGCATAGTGAAAAATTTAAATCCTTTCTCTACGTAGAAATTGGGGTCCATTTGAGGAGGTATGAAATACATGCCAGGAACAACATCATGTCTCTTACAAGCTGCCGCAATCTTGTCCAAACCGGCCTGGTAAACCTCATTGGGATAATCCAATGGCACATTTAGTTCAATGGACAAATCTGACGGACCAACGAGCAAAACATCAATTCCGGGCACACTGAGAATTTCATCTATATTATCAATAGCCTGCTGAGTTTCAATCATAGGTATTATCAGAACTTCCTCGTTAACAGTATCCAAATATTCCCTGTAGTTAGATTCACCAAAGTTCCCCCAGTCGCCACGAACGCCAGCATTGCTCCGATCCCCGAGCGGGGAGTACCGGCAGGCCCTAACCATAGCGGTGGCCTCTTCTTTTGTGTTTACCATAGGCACTATTACGCCTCTTGAACCTAAATCCAGAGCGTAGCAAATAAGTTCTGCACGATTAGCGCTTACTCTCATTATCGGTGCTATATCTTTTCCTTTGATAGCATCATAGGAGCCTTTATACTGTTTAGGTTCATTTGGTGAGTGCTGAGTATCAAACAGTATGAAATCCAGCCCTGAATCAGCCAGCATGACCATATTATCTTCAAAAATAGAGCCAGATGTACCAACGATTGTCTTTCCCGCCTTTAATCGATCTCGAATTGGGTTCATTTATATCTCCTTTTAGTATCAACTTTCATAGCCTACCTGGAATTGGTATGGCAAATATTTTTGGCCGTTCTTATCGGGCACCGCTGATTCTATCATTAACTATAAAATGAGTCGCGAGATTATCTTTAGTAATCAAATACACCCTCTCCTACAATCAGTAGATATTAGAAAGGTTACAAACTAGTTATCTCGGAGCTATCTAAGGTTTAGCTTATTCGTATCTTAATGCTTCTGCAGGGTAGGTCTTACTAGCTTCATTAGCAGGAATCACACTGGCAAGAATAGAGGCTATTATAGTTATAACAATCAACACTCCTACTTCTCCGACAGGAACACTAAATTTAGCCCCTTCTAGCTCTTTTGAGATTTCAAGGAAAATCAACCATGACTGAAGTATGCCAAGGCATATCCCAACAAATATCCCCAATAGCGTTATGAATGAAGATTCAATTAAGAACTGGGTGCGAATCATGCTTGACCTAAATCCTATGGCCCGAAGTACGCCAATAGATTGCCTGCGCTCAACCACCGCTCTCACTGAGAGGACTCCAATGGCAGCCACTCCTACAACTAGTCCCAAGCCGCTAAAGCCTTGGAAAAGTTTGTTGAATGCGTTACTAGTCGCCCTTTCCTCCTCCAATTGATCTATCAGACTAACTGCGTTCATTCCATTTGCCAAAAATATCTTTTCTAATTTTTGTGCGTAATTGGAAGAGTCATCTTTTTCCCTAAGGGCAAAATAAAATGTATCTAAAGGAACCTCTTCTTGGGCAATTTTTGGGCCCAAGGCGATGGGGGAATAAAAAGTTGCTCCACTAGCTCCAAAGCCTGTGCCCGAAGCCAGACGTTCAACTACTCCTATAACGGTAAGGTGGGTAGGGTCCGTTGAGCTCCTTCTTTTTTTCATTTCAATGCTAAAGGAATCCATTGATTCTAAATCCCCAGACTCAATAAATGAAGTCTTAAAACTCCTGTCCGGAGGTCCAAAAGGATCCCCCGATGGAATTATCGTCGCATTGGCAATTACCAAAGTTTCATCAGCCATTAAAGCTTGCCATATCTCTCGGTCAGTGGTTCCATAATCAGGATCAAAATGAGCCATTTCCCACAGAGTCGACTCAAAAAATTCATTCTCCAGCGATACAAGTTTAGCGCCCTTATATGTATTGTTTTCGCCTTTAGATTCTTTGACCTCTACACGAACACTGGATGCCCCAGAAACNACGTCAAAATCTGACATATTTAAAGAGTTTCTTACATCACCTGGGATTGGAAGGTCCGGTGTAATAGTTGCCTTAATATCGTAACCCCCAGTCACTCTATGTGGCTGCTCAGTCGTCACATCTTGGATTCCATTCAGGACAGAGAAGATCATGAGTGTAAATATAATCAACGCGAACATAGCCACCGTGAGCCCTGTCCTGAACTTAGCCGCCATGGGGTAGCTTATAGCCGTCTTGGTCACAGCTTTTAGCCCAGAAAATCTCGCTAGCATCAGATTAAGAATAGCTATTAATATTGGGGTGTTCGACATAAGTAGCCAAACTGCAGCAGCAGTCGAAATAGCCCCACCAAGCGGCCAAAACCATGGTCCTGGTTCTGACAAATCTGGTAACCACCTGTTGAAGAAATCAAATGGTAAGGAATTGGAAATAAGGACTAAACCACCTTCCAAAGTACCTGCGATTTGATTACCGGTCTCTGTGTCATTTATGAATTTGGAACATAGGTATCTTACAAATAATCCTATAGTCAAAGCAGAACCAATAATCCCTATTAAAAGACTGGCTCCCGTTTCTGTTGTTATCCCGGAAACCAGTAACAGAAATGAGAATATACCGAGAAGGAGATAATTATGTTTTCCAGATAAGTTAAATAAAGATGTCAGAATATTTATCGGCCACACTATTGGAAAAAGAAGTAAAAAGACGAAATTTCTCACCCGACTCCCCTTTCCCATAACTATCCAGACCAGTTGACGAACAGGGAATATTAAATTCCAACCAAAGTCTTTCGCCTTTGTCTTCCAAGGGTCTGGTGCTTTTTTAATGAACTCATCCTTTAATCCCCTAATTGCGACAACTATGTTCAAGTTACTGGCTCTATATGCTGAGAAAACGACCGTAATAAAAGTTAGTATCAATCCACTTGAAAAGGATATTAAAAGAGAGACAACAGAATAGTATGGCGTGATCACAAAATCATCGGTATCGATTAGATCCTGAAGAATAAATACCAATCCAAAACTTAGCCCGACACCAACAAGAGTTCCTACAATTGCGGCTAGAAAAGCATAAATAGTACCTTCATATGTAAAAAGTTGAACTAAATCCCTACGTTTCAAACCTACTGCTCTAGCCATTCCCAACTCAGTAGATCGGGCAGCAGCGAGCAAAACAAATACCAGAAAAATTAACAGCATCCCCACCATAATGGAAAAAGATCCAAAAATAGAAAAAATGGTAGTCACTCCCGAAGCTACAGTTTCTGCCAACCTAACACTATCGCTCTTTTGATCATCGACTCTCAATATAGTCAGAGTCGATGAAAGTGCTGATATTTTGCCGGCGTCTTCTTGTAGTCCTGATTTATTCAATATCCCCAAAAGGGTTAGTTGATTCTGGTAATCACTTATCTCTTTTATGAAGTCATCGCCGAAGTCATTCGACGTTAAATAACCAGCCAATTGCCTAAGAGTTTTGGAGGTTTCCTTGTCTGTTTGCTTAATAGAATCAGATTCTTCTAGCAGTATGCCAGGGATCCCATTTCCTTGAAGTATTCCGAACATTTTTGTTGCAACGTCAGTATTTGTTAATTCCGATCTCAGGAATTTTGTAACTTCTTCAGAAAGTTGGAGTGAATCATCTCCTTCGCCAGTGTTTGATACAAGGACGTTTGTTATCTGACCTTGCTTACCGAGCAATTCTTGTAATTCATTAAGACTGAAAAGTATATACGGGTTTCTGCCGCCACCCGCTAAGCCACCGTTATTAAGAACATCGCGAACCGAAAACCCAAACTTGCCTGACTGAGTATAGACACTAATCCTATCTCCAGTTTGCAGCTTTAAAGTTTCACTCGCATCAGAATTTATATAAATTTCGTTCGCTAAGAGTGAATTAATAAATACCGTTTGACCTGACACATTTTGCAATTCGTCGTATGTATCGGAGTATGCTCCATCCACTCCCCGGACTCTCATATTGCTTTCAGCCAACTCAAGAGCGTCATTTGAAGCCGGCAAATTAATTTCTATTAGAGGCAAAAGGGCTTCTATATTTTCATTGTCCCGAGTTACTTCTTCAATATTTTGAAACTGTGCAAAATCAAAATATTCCTCTCCTACAAGCTGTCTACCTGGACCTTCAATAATTTCATCAGTTGGACCGAGAAAATCTAAGGCCACAGATCTAACCGAATAGCGAACTGTATCTCCAATTCCTAAAGAGGTCGCAATTATGGCGGAACTGAGCATTAAACCAATTACGATTAATGCACTTTGCCCCTTCCTTCTCGGTATATTCCGACTTCCCATTTTCACCAATATAAATCTTCTGGTCGCCCCTATAGCTATGATAAGAAACATTACAACCAAAAAGAGCGTCATCCCCAGTGCTAATTCTGTAGCAGGCAATCCGAAAACTTTTTCCATTTATTACACCACTTCGCCGTCTTTCATTTGGATAATCCTGTCTGTCCGACCACCCACATAATCAGAGTGGGTAACAATTACAAAAGTTTGATTGTTTTCTTTGTTTAGCTGTATGAGCAAATCCATAATTAACCGTTCATTCTCACTATCTAAATTGCCGGTGGGCTCGTCAGCCCATACAATAGCTGGGTCGTTTACCAAGGCTCTAGCTAAAGTAACCCTCTGTCGTTGGCCACCAGACAATTCACCTGGCAGATGATGCTGCCAGTCTTCCAACTCAACTTCTGCTAATTTTCCTAACGCCTTGGCTCTGGCATCTTTGCCAGAAAATCCTGAAACAAGTAAGGGCAATTCAACATTTTCCACCGCGGTTAGCACGGGTAACAAATTATAGGTTTGGAAAACAAACCCCATTTTCTTGGCTCTTAATTCACTCAATTGATCATCATTTAATTCAGTTAATGTACTACCTTGGATTGAAATGTTCCCATCGTCAAAAGAATCTAATCCAGACAAGCAGTTTAGAAGGGTCGTTTTACCGCATCCACTAGGACCCATAACACCAACAATTTCCCCTTCCTCGATCGATATATCCAAACCTTTTAATGCGTGAACCTTTTGATCTCTGGATCCATAATATTTGTGCAGGTTTTCAGTTGAAATTACGATTTCTGGCATGTTGTTTCCTATTACCAATAAAAAAATACAAATTAATTTCTGTACTTATATTGTCCTCTAAGATTAGAAAAATATGAAGACATAAATGAAATACAATGCACCTCAATTCAATAGCAATTTCCTACTGCCACAGGTGAGGATTGATTAAGAGCAAAAACAAACAAGTATGATAAATAGCAAGTTACAAATTGGCTATGATTTCAAATGAATACTGGGAGGATTAAAGTCCTGATTGTCATAAGAGTGGTATTGTGATTAGGAAAAAGTAACTTTCGGAACAAGCAGCCTCTATACTCGCTATTTATCAACCTTTGATATCGGGAATAATGGACCTGATTTAGTGGTCAGAGAAATAGTGCCAGTGGTTACTTTAATCATCCCAACCGATAGAATTCCGTGGCTGTGCCACTAAGAAACCTATCTTTTTCTTCTGTTGACATGTTTCCCATGGCAAATAGAGCAGCTTCCATCACTTCTTCATAACTGCCAGCCAATAAACAAACAGGCCAATCACTACCCCACATTAACCTTTTTATTCCAAAAACCTCTCTAACATGTTTTACGAATGGAAGCAGATCGAACCGAGTCCAGTTAGTTTGATCTGCCTCAGTTATCATTCCGGATACCTTGCAAAATAGATTGTCAAAATGTCCTAATTTCTCTATGTCGTCACTCCATGGTTGCATGGCCCTAGCAAGTATGTCTGGTTTTGCTATATGATCCAAAACCATTCTTAAATCCGGCAATTCTTCGCATAGGAGAGGTATTTGATAAAGTTGGTGACGTTTCACCAGTAAGTCATAGGTTAGATTCCTATCTGATACTTCCTTTAGTCCGGCGATAGTCGATTTCCTTAGTAACCAATTATCATCGATTTCTCCTTCTACCTGATGCCTTACACCAACTAACGGTCCCAGCCCCATTAATTCATCGAGACTTTCACCCACATTTTCATTCTGCAGGTCGACCCATGCGACAACCCCCTTTATCCAGGGAACCCCATTTGCGCAATCAATTAGAAATTTGGCTTCCCCGCCGGTTTGGTCAGCTTGGACAAGTACACTCCCAACAACATCGTTTTTTTCTAAGATTGGAGCTAGGTCAATAGGAAGGTAGCTTTGACGTAAAATGTTGTCATCTTTGGGCATCCAATCGTATTCAAAAAGATTTAAATCCCATAAGTGGTGATGTGAATCTATGATTCCCATGAAGCCCTCGTCAAGAGTTTAGGTCAAACACTTTCTGCATCGGTGCCCACCAATCATCTTCACTAGTGAATGGAGTCTTCTTTTGAAATTTCCTCATGAGCAAATCCCACTCAGCTGCCTTTTCAGAAGAGTCAGTATACTTTTGGAAATCTCTTATTAAATCAAAATCATCTTCTGTATTTAAGACCATAAATAATCGGTCTCCCAGGAGATAAATCTCCATTCCTAGAATCCCAATTTCTAATAATCCATCTTTCACCTCAGGCCAAACATTCCTGTGGTACTCCCTGTATTGATCTATTGATCTAGGTTCATCAACTAGATCCAATGCCATCGCGAAAGTTTTCATCCGGCTCACCATTATTGTTCCAATTTGTATTCTTACTTCAGAACTTTACTCGCGATTGTTTAGTTTACGCCATTCTGCAATAGTTTCTTCTGTTGGAGGGTAGTATTTTCCAGGCGGAACTCCCTCAGCTTTTATTTTATCCTTTACAAGATTTTCAGCACCCTCATGTTCCTCCGCCCAAGTGAGTACCTCTTCAGCCATCCATGAAGGGACAACAAGCACTCCGTCATTATCTCCAACCATAACATCGCCTGGGCGTACCAAGGCTCCTCCACACTGTATCTGTATATTCTCTTCGACAGGTAGTGTTGAGGGGTTACCATGAAAGCTTCGTGCTCTGGCATATACAGTCAGATTATATTTTTCATCTATCAGTACGTCCAAATCTCTTATGGCTCCGTCAATAACAACCCCGTCAGCATTATTCATGGCCAATTGAAGTAATTTCACATCACCGGCGACGACGTCTTGCACCCTGCCGCCAATATCAGCGACTAACACATCCCCCGGTCCACAACGTCCCATCGCAATATATTCAGGTGAATTTATTCCTTCAGGTTTATCGTTACTTATATCAGGACGCGCAGGCATGAACCTCAGAGTCCTGGCCCTGGAGGCAAAACGCTCCTTACCTGGTGTAAAAGGGGTAAAATTTTGGATAGCTTCGCACACACAGTAAGTAGACCCAAAGAAACGAAGCGCATTATAGATGGTCGCGGTGGGGATAGATTTCAACGAATTGAGTAATTCTTGTGAAACTTCAACTGGCTTCATATCAAAAGTTGGCATAAATTTCCCTCCACAATAACATAATGATTTTCCTTAAAAGGCCAACATTAACATGTAGCCATACCTTATTCCATAATATTTCCCGAAAATGAGATATCGCTCTTCCATTTGACTAGCAAGTGAAGGTTTTATATAACCAGCAAACATAAAAGGATTTTTTACCAATTATTTTGATATCCCCTTAGTTCCCAAACAAAGGAGTTTCCTATGGAATACGGAATTGTATTACCCAAACACATCAACCCTGATGAGCTAATCAAATTTGCCAAAGCGGCAGAAGGCCTTGGGTTTCATTCACTTTGGGCCGCTGACCATATCGTCCTTCCTATTGAGGAAACAAACCTTTATCCATACACTGACGATGGCCGTTTCACAGCAAATGCCGAGGATCCCCAATTCGACGCATTTACCTTACTTAGTTTTATAGCATCACAAACCAGTACAATAAACTTAGGTACCTCGGTTGCAATCATCCCGTACCGAAACCCCATAGTACAGGCCAAGATGTTTGCATCCCTAGATGTACTAACAAAAGGAAGAGTCATATGTGGTGCAGGAGTGGGTTGGTGGAAGGAAGAATTTTCAGCTCTGGACGCGCCTTTCAAAGATCGTGGCCTCGCCACCGATGAATATATTCAAATATTCAAACTTCTGTGGGATTCTGATATCTCGGAATTCCACGGCGAAACGTATGATTTCTCTAATATTGCTTTTTTTCCTAAACCGGTTCAAGAACCAAATGGGATTCCAATCTGGATCGGCGGACATACAAAGAGAGCAATCAAAAGGACCGTTAAATATGGGAATGCATGGCACCCTACTAGACTTAAACCTAGCCAAATTGAAAATATGCTTCCTTATTTGGCTCAACAGTGTGAAAAATACGATCGACAGGTAGACGATATAACACTCTCCTTAAAAAGGACTCTCCACTTCACTGATATCGGGTTGGACACAAATAACAAAACCCGTTCCCAGGCAGCCTTGATTGACTCCACAATCGAAATAATCGAAGACATCAAACAATGCCAGAATTTAGGAATTAAACACCTTACCTTTGATTTCCAAACAAGTGATACGAATGATTGCATAAGGATCATGGAACATCTAATGGAGACAGACACAAAAATTATTTGAATATATTGTCAGTCTTTTTCAACTTTATTATTTCCTGCACTGTTAGGATCATCACACCCAAAATAATAACCGCGGAGCCAAGAAAGCTAATCAAGTCTGGTATGACTGAAAACACAGCAAAGTCGTATATTGATACGAAAATCAAGGTGCTGTAGGCAAAAGGTAGCACGAAACTTGCGTCGGCACCTTTTAACGCCAATAGGTTGCATGCCTGACCAATAAGCATTAAAGACCCAATGGCTGCCAAAATCATCCACTGCATCATAGAGGGAGTTTGCCATACAAAAATAAGAGCAACGGCTGACAGGCAAGTCCCAATAAAGCTATTAATCAATAATATCTGGATGAATTTCTCCTTTCCTGCCAGAATTTTTATCAAAATAAATTCCATCCCAGTTACAACGGCAGCTAATAGAGCCAATAAGGCGGCGGGCTCAAATGCATCACCTGTAGGGCGAATTAGAATCATAGATCCAGTTAGACCAATAAGAGCAGCCACCCATCGGATGTAGCCAATTTTCTCTTTAAGTATTGGCACAGCGAAAAACATAGCAAAAACAGGATTTAAGAAACTTATCGCTGTCGCATCAGAAACAGGAATAATTGCTGCGGCGGTAAATAAAAGGCTAATAGCACTATAACCGCATAAAGTTCGGATTCCATGAAGAGGGAAGTTAGGTTTAGTAAATTTGGGCCGGACTATAGCTACTACCAGGCACATAGATAGAAAGGCAAACAAAAACCTTCCATTAGACACCTGCAAAGGATTTAATGGTTCTCCGAAAATGTCTGATTGAGCGATCTTAGCTAAAACGGTAGTAGCCGCTATAAATGCTGAGCCAATTACAACAAACAGAATAGACCTTAAAGAGGAATGTTTGGGCATAATATGGACTTTAGACAAACGTTATAGGCCTTTCAGAAATTATAGAAGTCGCCATAAAAAACAAGTACACCCCTGGACAGTCCAAATTCATCACCTCTCTTACCTTTTTAATTAGGCCTTGGTGTTCTCCACATGAGAACAGCCGGGGACTGAAAGGTCTCGTGATCATATTTGGCGCATCAGCTATAAATGAAAATACAGCATACAGTCACCAGATGTACAGCTATATTCCTCATATTCNTAAATTAATTTATCTGGTGGGCATAGCAGCAATTTACATGTTACAGTCAGATCGGTTTTATTTATCGTAATGTAGACATTTTTCTTCGAAGGGTAGTACCTGAAAATGAAGCCCAACTATGTAAGGTTTATAAATTGCACTTTGATAGATGCTCTTTTCTATTTTTAGCCAAGAACAAAATTATCGAGGCTATTTGATTTATGCGGATCAAAGAACGTTTTTTACCCTCCTTATCCCATAGGAATTACAGAATTGTTTGGATCGGGCATATTGTGGGCGAGTCTTCCTCATGGGCCCTGGGGGCGGCGGAAGGTTGGCTGATATTTAATCTCGCCGAAAACAATCCTAGTAGCTGGGTTGGGGCTGTGTTTTTTGCAGCTATGATCCCTTGGTTTTTCGCCCCGATCATAGTGGGGTTTCTAACTGACCGATTTTCGCGCCGCAATATTCTAATCGCTGCATACATTCTCAGTCTATTTCACGGAATAATACTTACCGTTTTGATATTCATGGGCCTCATTGAGATTTGGCATATTCTGGTGTTAGCTGTACTAAATGGAATTGCACGAGCTACCCATATGGGTGCTATCGAGGCATTGGCAGCCAATCTCGTCCCATCCAATCAATTACCTAATGCATACACTCTAATTTCCGCAGGATACTACGCAACTCGTCTTATAGGACCAGGTCTTATTGCTCCTCTCATGGGATTGTCGAATATAAAATGGATCTTTTTGGTTTGCGTTGTTGGCTACGCAGTGGGAGTTTATTTGGTGAGTCAAATTACGGTGATCTCAACCGGACGCATTGACCCAAATAAAGGTCTGTTAAGTAACACTTTCTCAGGTTTCAGGTTTATATACAGTCACCCTGTACTGAGGAGCGTGATGTACCTAGTTATGTTTCATTGCACCTTAGTAATGTCTTTTGAATCACTCCTACCGGCCGTTTCAGAAAACCAATTGGGATCAGGAGGTCAAGGGGTCGCCTATATGCACATGATGATCGGACTAGGTGCGTTTATTGCTTCTCTATGCTTAGCCCCAGTTAGCGACCAGGCTACTTTAGGAAGATTGTTCGTACTTTCGGCAATAATAAGCTCCTTAGGAAACCACATTCTAGCAATATCCCGGTCATTGATACCGGCCCTGGTAGGAACAGTAATTATTGGCACATCACACGCAGCCTTCATGACGATCGCCACAATAATTATTCAATCCGTATCACCTGATTATTTAAGAGGGCGAATAACCAGCATTTACCTGATACATGCCGGCGGCCTTATGAGTTTTTCTTATTTTGCGAACGGGGTTCTGGCAGACCTCTATAATCCTTCAATCATATTAGCTGCAGGAGGAATCACGTTTTTGATTGTGGTCCTAGGCAGTTGGATCATTCAGACCCCAAGAACAATATATACAAAGGGAGCCTTGATCTAGCTTTTACACAAATAGAATGTGACTATCAACAACCACACCGCGGGATTGTAGACAAAACCATTGCCCTTGGTTTATAACTCCTTGGTGCGCACTCATATAATTTTATGGAATCAATATTAAATAATGAAAACCCCAAAAACACGAACCCCTGAAAGTAGATATCTATACCAAAACGACATTAAATCCCATTATGCGGACTGGGGAGGAACTGGCCAAACAGTGCTTTTAGTTCACGGGAATATGCGCACCAGCAGAAGTTTCGACGCTGTATCTCGAGTTTTAAATGGCGACTCTCACGTACTGGCTATGGATTTGATTGGACACGGAAATAGTACCTGGACCCCGAGCGGCTACAAATTCTCAGACCGTTCAAAAGATGTGGATAATTTCGTTACAGAAAAAAAACTAAATGGCATATGTGCGGTCGGACACTCTCTTGGAGGTGCTGCCGTAACTATGTGTGCGGCAGACAACCCGAAACCGTTCGACAAACTAGTTCTCCTCGAACCCATGATGGAAGTGAAAAAAAACACCTCAGAGAAAAGTTCCGGTAGAACAGAAAGGCCTCGGCGAACTTATGAAGATCTGAATGAACTCAGAGAGGTCCTTCAGAACCATAAAGTAACTCGTAGATGGACTCCCGAAGTCATAGAAGATGTAGTTCAATACGAAACCTACACAAATGATCAGGGTAGGGTAGATATTAAGTGGTCTCCAGAGACACTTTCCTTTCGTGAAAAGAAGGATGACCATCTAAATTTGGAACCTATTTTGAAACAACTATCAATTCCAATCCTATTTGTAATAAGTGAAGATGGAAAATCTGAATTCGAGAAAGTCTTCGAATTGGAAAAGGACCTTGATAATGTGCAATGTATCGTAATGTCCGATACTGGGCACAACATGTACATGGAAAGACCTGATGCCTTGGCAAAAATAGTGTCAGATTTTGTAAATTCACATGAACTGCCGCGAAGGGTTTAATAGCTGAATTGCAATAAAAACAGCGATCTGCTTAACCAAAATCCAAGATGATGACTTTAGTGAGTATCCGATCGCGGATTACTAAATCAACACAGATTACCTAGGAATTAGCTATGGAAATCTAGGCTACTTTTGTGGAACAGATGGCTAATAACATTAATGGCTAGATACCTAATCCCGATAATGTATAGTGCAAAAAACACATTTAATTCGGAGGTATCCTAATGATTTTCCATATAAGCGCACAGCATGAGCACAGTACTTGCAATGGACCAAAAGCTATGAAAACAGGCCAGGCTTGGATTGAAGGTAACGATTCTGTAAAAATTATAGGAGCATGGGGTTACCCAGTTTCACATAGAAGCTTCGCAGTCGTGGAAGCAGATACTTTTGAAGATGTAGCGTCACTTTTCGAATTCCATCTTGCAATGGGGCCTGTTGAGGTTTTACCAGTCAGTGACAGTGTACAGAGACGAAAGGATATGGGTTATTGGGGGGCAAGATAAATCCTGGCCAACGATTCTGTCTACCCCAGAATACCGGGGTCGGCACTATGTTAATACCCTTCAATTTGTATGAATTTTGAATTAAGGCCAAACACATATCCTGTCCCATATTACCAAGACCTATAAATCCGATATTTATCTCATGAACTTATCATTACTCCTTTACGATCAGATACAATACGATCCAGATTTGTACACAATACCATCTAATAAAAATGTTCTGGGTAAGGAAATCATTGCTATTTAATATTAGTAACAAGGAAATGCGACATGAACTCAACCAATAAACCTGTGGCAGTTGTTATAGGTGCGACATCCAAATGGCAATCTGACGGGCGTAATACAAGATTGGTTCATGGAGAAAATCTTGATGATAGTAATTTACCAGTCGGTGTTCGATGGGGTGTCGGGGGCGCTATAGCCCAGAAGTTTGCCCAGGAAGGATTCTTCGTAGTACTTACCACTCGCACGGCATCTAATGCCTCCAAATTAGAAGAAGCTATAGCGGACCAAGGTGGAGAGAGCATGATCGTAGAATTAGACCTCGTATCAAGTGACTCCATAGCAAATGCTTTTTCGCAAATACGCGAGGAAGCCGGTGAACCTGATGTCTTAGTCTACAACGCGGGTTATCTTGAAGGCCGCGACCTTCCTCCAGAAAAAGAATTACTTGAACATATTCCACTCGAAATGCTAGAAACTGCCCAGCACATCTCAGTCAGAGGTCCTTTTTTGGTGGCCAAAGAAGTAATGCCTTCGATGCGAGAAAGAGGTCAAGGCTCGTTCTTAATTTCCAATAATGCCCAATCACTACGAGGTAGAAAGAGAATGACAGGGCAATCTCTTTATTATCCAAGAGTGATGATGCGTACCTTAGCTCAAGTTCTTACGGAAGAATATTCTGAATATGGGGTACATGTAGCCAACGTAGTTATCGATGGCACTATTGATTCTCCAGGAACAAGAGCTATGCCAGCAGCTCAAAAAAATCCTGAATTAATAATAAATCCGGTTAAGATCGCTGAGGCTTTTTACTATCTTCATACTCAAGATAAATCATGTTGGACACATGAACTTCAGCTCACCCCATATCCAACTAAACCAAGTTTCTAGAACTTATTTCTTATAAAGGAGAAGTTAATGCCGTTTTACGAAAAAGGTGATGTCAGTATTTACTACGAAGAGACAGGATCTGGGTTCCCTTTACTGATCATACCTGGTGGCGGACTCAATTCTTCCGTTTCATCCCTAGATACCTCCGTACCATTCAATCCCATGAAAACTTATGCAGAAGATTTTCGTTGCATTGCCGCAGATTTGAGAAACGCTGCCGAAGGACAATCAAGTGGTCCACTTGAAATTGACCGCCCCTGGGATGCCTATTCGGAAGACCAACTCGGATTAATGGATCATCTTGGTATAAAAGATTTTTTGGTAATGGGATTTTGCATTGGCGGTCCTATGATCCATAACCTGTTAAGGCTAGCTCCTGATCGTATTCATGCCGCCGCCATGATGCAGCCCAGTGGTTATACTTCTGAGCATCCAAATATCTTCTATGAAAACAACATTGAACGCTGGGGACCACCCTTGTGTGAAAAAAATCCAAATATAACGATGGATATGGTGGATAATTTCCTGACCAATATGTACACAAATCGCGCTGACTTTGTCTTCACCGTGTCACGTGATTTCGTTCAATCCCTGGAAACACCTCTTCTAATTGCTCCAGACAATGTACCGTCGCACCCTTACGAAACCGCTATGGAAGTTGCCAACCTGGCTCCTAACTCTGAGACAACAATTTTCCCTTGGAAAGATTCTCCAGAACATATTGATGAAGTGGTAGTACACGCCCGCAGATTTCTGAAACAAAACGAACCACTATAGAAAATGTTTACCTAGATTCTTAGACTATTTTCGGTATGGGACTTGACTGCATAAATTTTCTTGCAACCTCGGCGACAGCATCTGGGCGTTCCATATACATATTATGGCCTGTGTCAGCTATTACTACGCTTTGCATATTATCCAGATTTTCCGCTAAAGACAAAGCTTCTTCAAACTCCGAAGTCCTGCTTCCTCCGACCACCAATAGCATGGGTAGGGAAATATTTTTCAAAACAGGCTTTAAATCCATGTCTTCATTTCCGATTACTTTCCTATAATTTGTAGACGGGGACCATTTGATGTCTATCCGATTTTCATGATTGAGGTAAGTCTCATGTTGAACCACGTCTTCAATGACCTCAGAGGTCCAATTATTTGTTACTGGATGGCTTTGTAAAAGTTCTCTCAATTCATCTAAATTCTCATATGTCCGCCTAGGCTTTTCCAGTCTAGAAGCCAACATTTCCCTAGAAGATTTGTCATTCTGCATTACGGGTTCCATTAGTATTAACTTATCAAATCTTTCTGGATTTTTCTCCGCTAAAACCGATATTGCAGTCCCTCCCATGGAATGACCTATACCGCAAACGTTTTCGAGTCGGGTTTCAGTAATAAAATTGTGGATATCTGTCGCCCGGTCCTCATAGGTATACCCTTCTTCTAACCACGTGCTATCACCGTGCCCGATTAAATCTAATGCTAATACATGAGCGCTGTGGTTAAGGCGCCTAGCCATGGCATCGAAACTTCTGCACGTACGCATACCACCGTGAACTAATAAAGCAGTGGGCCCATCTCCTGACCAATCAACATAATGCGATTTGAGCCCATTGTGAACAAGGTATTTACTTGAAGGTGATTCCAAATCTCTATATTCCAATACGTGTATCTAAAGTAAGTAGTTTAAAAGATATATTAAGAGGAGTTAGCTACGAGCGACCACGCTATCTTTTTCTAGCTCTTTAATCTCATCTTCAGAGTATTCTGCGATATCTTTTAGTATCTCATCAGTGTGCTGACCCACCGTGGGGGTGGAGCCGACTACCATTTCTGTTCGACTAAATTTAATCATTTTGCCAGCCACATGTATTTTCCCAGCAATAGGGTCGGGAACCTCCATCAGAATCTCTCTTTCATGCAAATGTGACTCGTTGGCAGCTTGTTCCACATTATTAACTGGGGCACAAGGAATACTATGCTCAGACAAGTATTCAACCACTTCTTTCATCTCTCTTTCAGCAAACCAAGAGGAAAGTACGCCATTTATAGCCGAGCCATTTTCTGCACGAGCTGCCCTGGTGCTAAACCTCTCATCTGTTAGCCACTCAGGTTTACCAACAGCTTCGCACATTCTTTTCCATATATTGTCATTGCCCGCGGCAATAATGACGAACCCATCTGAGGTCTCATACATCCCACCTAGAGGATTTTCAGCTCCACCATAACTAGTTGGCCTCTCAGGGTTGTGTCCGTTACCCAGGTAAGCAGTTATCGGTATTTCATTTACCGTGAAACCTGTGTCAGCCAGAGACACATCAATTGCCTGGCCTTCCCCTGAAATTTCCCTTTCCCATAAGGCTGCCAAGGCTCCAATAGTTGCGTGTAAGGAAGTTATTCTGTCAATTAAAGGAAAAGCCGTCTTGGTTGGAGGATCATCCTTTAAACCAGACTGATACATCATCCCTCCCATAGCCTGTCCAATGGGATCAAATCCGACTTTATCTCTGTGGGGGCCGTATTGCCCGTAGGCTGAGGCATTTATCATAATGATTTTGGGGTTAAGCTTCTTCAAAACATCGTACCCAAATCCCATAATATCTATTGTTCCGGGCCGGAAGTTTTGTAGCAAAATATCTGATTTTTTCACCAGTCTAGTTAGTACCTCTTTCCCTTTCTCGGTCCGAAGATCTATCGCTAGACTTTTTTTGCCACTGTTGTACTGAACCCAATAGGCACTCTGTCCCCTCACCGTGGGACCATTTTGTCTGCTTTCGTCGCCTTTTAGTGCTTCTACCTTTATAACCTCGGCACCCATACGCGCAAACATCAAAGCGCACCTTGGGCCTGCCTGATATCTACCCAGGTCTAGCATTCTTATTCCAGCAAGCGGTCCACCGTTACCGTTTTGAGTTGACATATCTCACCTTTCGATTCCTTTTGAGTCTATTAATCGTGCCAAAAAACTTGCAATACTCTTTCTCGTGGCCAACATCGAAGTGTCGACCACGAGAATTAATATTTATGGCAGATACTGATCTATACCGATTGTCTCTGCACTAGGTCCTGTAGGGAAAACAAGAGTTTTTGCCCTATCAGCTCCAACCACCACAATATCGATCTTATCTGGACTGGCCAGCAACGGCATTGAAGTGTCTAGTAGCTCTTGTTCCGTTTTGTCTCGTATCCAGTGCCATTCTTCCTCTACTCTTATATCTTGAGGTGGCATGAAATGGATAAATTTACCAAGACTACCGTAGGCATGTTCAAATATGAACTTTCTCGCATCCTCTTTTGACCAGCCTTCAGCTGCAACAGGTAGTGCTACGTCTGGAGGCATGAATATGAGGCGTTCCTGGCTTTGAAGATGTCCAACTGAACGATTTCCGAAGGTAATGCCGTACGCCAGAGTTTTAAGTAACCCTTCAGCAGATGTATTACCTTGATCTTGCACATCCAGTTCCCCGTCAGTTGTGAATATCGATACAGCACTCTGGTCATCTGAAAATCCTCTATCAGAAGCATATGAAGGCCAAGGACTGACTTCTTCATTTTCAGCTAGACAAGGCACAAACTTCCGGGTAGTACCTATGGTATCCATGTCCATTTTATGCGGATACCACATACCTATATTCTTTAGGCAGAGATAAAACGCTCTACCTATGGTTATGTTTATCTCGTTCTCTCTTCCTGGACCAAGAGCTGACCCACCATTTAGGCCTACTTTCTTTGCGATAGGTCCATTGACAACTAACATTGGTGCTTGTGGACTTGTCGACATCAGCAAGGACTTACCGCCCTCATTTCCTAGAACAGAAAAGCATTTCACCCCGGCAATAATAATCGGCATATGTTCTGGCTTTGCACCGGCCATAGCAGAATTAATTGCAATCTGCTCTACCGTTGCAATTCCAAACCCTGGAGGCATGTCACAAACCACGTCATCTGCATTCAACTTGGTGCCTGCTATCAATTTATCTACAGCTTCCCTAGTAGGAGGAAGTATGGGAAGAGCGTCAGACCAGTCGCGAGCTGTGAATTCTTGATTCATCTTCTGCACAGCGTCGTACCGATCCTCACCTTCAAATCTGAGGGTAGACTCGTCACTTAAATCTTGAGATGCTTGATCTCCCTCTGTTGTCAAAGTTGCAATCAAGTCGTCTATCACATCTTCAGTTTGAGATACACAGAGGTCATCAGCCAGATTTCTATAAATTCTCGGAACTATTACAAATTGTAAGTCCGGCATCCCAAAAGTACGGCTACTAGCTATTGCGTCGTCCTCAAAACGGCCTGACACAATTGGAACCGCTGGTTTTCCCATTTTTTCTACTTCGATCATGTCGTGGCACATCCACGACGCGCAGGTCCCTCAATCCGCTGTGGCGCCAATTACGACGTCACACTCCTCTGCTGCTTGCTTAACAATTGCCGGAGGGGTAGGGTAGTGTCCCCCAGTATAGAAATTTACAGAAACGTTTTTGTATCGCTCTTGAATCATTTCCCCAGCACGGTTGAGCGCCAAATCCCCACCATGAGTCCCACTCCAAATCAGTCCGACAATTTTGCCGTCCAATGATTCAGGCCGCTTAACGGGTTTTAATATATTAAGCATACCCCGCTGCTGAGCAACAGGATTAGAAACTTCCAATAGATGCATATCTATCTCCTTATCCTTAATTTATATAATCTTTATAATTTTATTGTGCTATTTTTATCATCATATTGAGTCAACTTCAAATATTTGCCCTATTTTTGAGTTAACTCTCTTTTTTTCAATGCAAGTCCAACCGCAAATACACTAATTTGACTAGTAATTAGCATCAAATTCGCACCTCCTACCGACCCCCATATCGTACCTTGAATTTCAGGGTACCGTCTCACTCGATGACCTTCATCCTGGGCTCCGTAGTTGTGGCCGATAGTTCCACCAATCAACGAGACAATTATCGTTATTGAAAGTATCAGGGTCGTCATTTTTTTGTTAGCGAAAGAATCTCCGTCAATATTAAAATACCAAGCTAAATAAGTCCCTATTGCAGCTCCAAGCCCCGTCATTGAAATGAGTATTGGGATTCTAGGGACCCCTTCGGGAACTGATAGGGCCAATATCCAACCGATAGCGTACCCAATTATTGCGAGGGTACTTCCAACTACCATACCCATAGCCAGACGGACTATAATCAACGGCTCGTTTTTCCCCTCACTACCTAGTTCCTCTCAAACGTGGGTCAAGAACATCTCTTAAGGCATCTCCTGCAAAGTTAAAGGCAATAACCAGCAGAAAAATAGCCGCTCCCGGACTGAAAGTAAGCCATGGGGCCTCCTCTACCGTCTCGAAGGCATGTCGCAACATTCCACCCCAGGTAGGAGTCGGTGGTTTCACTCCAACCCCAAGGAAACTGAGAGAGGCTTCCGCGATAATCGCTACACCAAGGCTAAGAGTGGCCGCCACGATGATAGGGGCCAGAGAGTTAGGGACGATATGCAATAAAATGATCCGTGAGTTTTGGGCTCCAACGGATCTAGCACTCATCACATAATCTCTTTCTCTGATCGACAGGACTTGTCCACGAATTAAACGTGCGTTTGCCGGAGTAGCTGTTACCCCAATAGCAATAACCACATTTAATAAAGCCCCACCCGTAACAGCCACTAACCCCAAGGCTAGCAACAGCCCAGGTATGGCTGCTATGGCGTCCATGAATCTCATTAATACTTCATCTGTCCATCCACCGAAAAACCCTCCAATAGTTCCAATAAACATACCCGCCAGAACAGAGAAAGATACGCTTAACACCCCTATTATCAGGGAGACCCGAGCCCCGTATATCAACCTACTTAGCTGGTCTCTACCTAGGCGATCTTGACCAATCAAATATTCCGAACTTGGCGCAGCCAAGGAATTAAGTGGATCTACTTTATATGGGTCTTGAGGAGAAAGTTGCGGAGAAAAAAGACCTGCTATGAGAACAATCAAAATAATCCCAAAGGAAAATTTTGCCAGCCGAATCTTGAACATTTCTCGCAGGACCCCTCCGGCAGGGGATTCTTTAAATTTTGTTATTAATGCATTCATATTAAATTACTGAGGTACCTGCAATTGGCACCTTATTTAGTTATTAAATTTAGATTGAACTGTGCTTACTGCGCTTTCCTGCCTTTCCTGTCTATGAAGGGTTTAAACCCTTCCAATACTGGGGTTGGTTTCAGTTCACCTTTTTGAATATTGTGTTCATAATCATGATGATCTCTCCAGGGTGCCCCGACGTTCTCAATCAAAATTTTCTTGATACCCTGAACCATACGAGCGTCATTACCAGCTATTAATTTGCCTATCTCTCTAGCTTTTTCCATTAACTCACTAGAGTCAACCAAATGATTTAGCAATCCTATCTGGAATGCTTCTTCCGCTTCTACTACTCTAGTTGTGAAAAGCAACTCCTTCGCTTTAGGCCATCCGACCTGCATCGGGAGAGTCCAAGTAGAATTAACACGCCCATATGCGGCAGCAAGAAATCTAAATGAGGTCCTTTCACAGCCCACCCTTATATCTAGACTGGAAGCAAGAACCGCCCCCCCTCCGTACGTCAGGCCGTTTAGAGCCCCTATAGTCGGTTTCGTGCAAGTTCCAATATTCCATGAGTATTCAGATCTATCTGGATCCGATTTAACTGTAGATCCCTCACCAGAGTTTTCTTTGTCAGCATTTCTGGTCATCTCGTGAATGTCAGCTCCTGCAGTGAAAGCTCTTTCACCAGATCCGGTGAAAATGATTGATTCTATCGAATCATCAGACTCCATGTCGGTAACTGCTTCGTTCATTTCTCGATAAAGGTCTTGGCTCAAAGCATTTAAGACTTCCGGCCTGTTGAGAGTTATGGTGCCGATACCTTCACTCTTATCAACCAGTATATTTTCGTAACTCAAAGTTACCTCCTATCAAATCCTTACATATACATTTGTTATCAGATAAAGAATTATCTGAATCTTATTCTAGGATCGAGAAATCCGTATATTAAATCAGCCACAAAATTCGCAATCAAAACCCCGAGAGTAATCACAAGCATACCCATCTGGAAATTATTGTAATCTTGTTCAATTATGGAATCGACAATAAACCTTCCTATTCCGGGTAGGGCAAACACAGATTCCGTTATAACCGTTCCTCCCATAAGAGTACCGAGCTGCAAGCTAGAAACTGTTACAACGGGGATCAGGGCGTTCTTAAGAGCATGTCTCCACACTACAGTGCGTGGCTGCAGTCCCTTGGAACGAGCTGTTCTCACGTAGTCTTCATTAAGCACCTCGAGCATAGCTGATCGGGTTTGACGTTGTAAGGTCGCTGCCAAGGCTGTACCTAAAGTAAGGGTCGGAAGGATCATGGTCTGAATATATCCAAACGGGCTAACATTAAACGGAGTATATCCACCGACCGGTACCCAACCAAGCCAAACACCAAATACAATTATCAAAAGCAATCCTAACCAAAAGTTAGGAAGCGCTACACCTGCCATGGCGAAGGTGGTGGCCGCAACGTCTGGAACTTTATTTCTCTTAAGTGCGGCGACGATGCCCAATGGCACACCAATAAGAATTGAACTCACCCATGCAAGGATTGAGAGCTGTAAGGTGAAGCCCAAACGGTCGGTTATTTGATCAAACGTCGGCATCCTATTAAAAAGAGATGATCCCCAATCACCCTTAAGTACTCCGAATAGCCATTCAGCATATTGCTGTGCGATTGGCTTATCTAAACCGTATTCTTTGACCAACCGATCGTACAAGACCTGGTCAATTTCGTTTCCATCTTCGACCGCTGCGAGTGTATATACAGGGTCTCCAGGCAGTATCCTAACTACTGCAAACACTATCAGGCTGACTAGCAGCAGAGTAGGAATCAAATTAAGAGTGCGCCGTATAAGATAAGCTTTCATTGTTTCCTCATCCTATACGACGCACTACTTTTTACTAAATATCAGGGACTCTTTACTTTACCCAGAAGTCCTGGCTGTGCCAGAAACCGTGAGCCCAGAACGGATCTTCGTCACATCCCCCAGTTGTTGGAGTATGGCAACCGATGTAGTTAACACGGTGCATTGACGGGAATCTTCCCCACGCATTCTCCAGAGCTACTCTCTGCACTTTCTTCCAAGCTGCAGTTTGTATATCTGCGTCAGTTGTGGCTTGTGCTTCTAAGAACAAAGCATCAATTTCGTCCTGTACATCTTGCTGGTAATCCGGGCTGTGCTTATCTAGGCACTGGTCCTTTTCGGCCCATACATTACCCCATCCTGCAAGTTCGCCCTCTAGGCCAGGTCCACCAGTAGGGTTCATGGTGGCTCCCGTCTGTGTTATGTGAACAGAACACTCATCCATTACTCGACCTCTGTCAGAT
The DNA here is from genome assembly GCA_002722155.1 of Chloroflexota bacterium. GTDB lineage: Bacteria > Chloroflexota > Dehalococcoidia > Lucifugimonadales > UBA826 > UBA11996. The sequence goes on along the minus strand of PBKS01000004.1, from coordinate 33,565 downwards.
GCACCTGGCAGTATGTCAAATTCGAACTTCAGCCCTGCTTCACCCCAAACAGCCTGCATGTACTCACAGTATTGCTGTCTGTCTGGTCGTTTCTCACAAGCTCCAGTGATGACAAGAGGTAGAGTCAGACCCTTCTCTGCTGCGTACTCTTCTACAAGAGCTTTAGCAGCGGCGGGGNCATATTTCATCTCACCTTCCCAAACGTCTGTTAAGTCTTCTCCGTAAGGTGAAGTGTCTGGTCCATACATGTAAGCATTGTGGTTACCCATCGTATTCTGATAGATAGATTTGTTTACACCTTTTCTGTCTATGCTTTTAATCATAGCTTGTCTGATTCTGTGATCATCCAATGGCGCAACCGAGTTGTTCCAAGCTCCTCCGTCCCATCCAACTCCGGCTCTCGAGTGAACCTGTAGGTTGGGATCGTCTTGAGCTGCAGGTACCATCTCAGCCTGAAGCCAGCCGGCATTTAACTGTCCGGTCTGAAGTGCTGCGAGTCTGGTTCTTGTCTCAGCGATAATCTTCACTTCTAGTTTGTCCGCATATGGGCGCCCTTCTTTCCAGTAGTCTGCGTGCGCCTCATACTCGATACCGTCTCCAGGTGTCCACTTAACAGAAGTGAATGGACCAGTAGCGCCAGGTGCACTTAAGTGTGCGTCTGCGCCTACTTCATTCCAGTAATCTTCCGAGTGTATGAACACTTGATAGCTAAATAGATGCTTACCAATTATCAAAGCATCGAATTGTTCCATGTGAAGATCGACAGTCGTATCGTCAACTGCTTCAGCATTTTTAACGGTCTGCCAGAATTTGGTACCAGGCATTCCTGCATCTGGATCCCTAACTCGGTTAAGGCTCCATGCGACGTCACTGGCAGTCATCGTGCCGGCACCACGCTGGAATTCAACTCCCTCTCTAATGTGGAATCTAATCCTCATACCATCATCAAGGACTTCGTAGGCATATGCCAGCGATTCAGCCGGGTCATGTCCACCTTTTCTTCCCAGAGTTGTTAGGTACTCATTCTGTGGGTGCATGTATATACGGTCGAAGCTTCCACCTCGCCTGCCGTCCATGGAAGCTGCTTTTCGGAAGTATCCTACTCTGATCGTGCCACCGTAATTAGCATTGGCTGCCTTATCGATTGCAGGTATAACTGCAGGTTTACCATCTGCTTTTGCCGCAGTATCGTCGGTCTTTAATTCCTGTAAGCCTTGAGTCTGTCCGGCTTCTATCTGCTTAGTAAAAGCTTTAGCAGCTTCGTCATCCGACTTCATTCCTGCCGCGGCCGATGGTGCGTCAGCAGCAGGCGCGGCAGCAGCAGCGGGTGCTGCCTCTTCTTCGTCAGAAGAACAAGCCGCCATTATGGATATCAATGCCACAAGTGACATCAGCACCATAAAACTACTCTTTTTCGTTCTCAAAAAATCTCGCATATTACATTCACTCCTCTAGTTTTGTAATCAAAGAGTCTAGTCCCAAAAGGGATCCGATGTATAAGTTAGCCGGGATATTACAGTAATGAGCAGGATTGGTCAACAGTTTTCATCCGATTTATTTCATGTCGGTTCTCTAACCAGTTTTGGTTTGTATTTAATCGCCTTCACCTTCGTTTCCATTTGGTTCGGAGAGGCAAACTAAAACCTTGATTCCTCTTTTAGGTAATGTATTATGTTCCCGCTGAACATACATAACATCTACCTCTTGGTCTGATTCACCTTATCCTAGGGTATATCCTTATTCAGGGTATGTATGGTTATATAAAACTGTAAGAATCTGCTAATTGATAGAAACAAAAACACAATAGTTGGAGGTGCTTGGCATGCCCGTAATTGAAACTGAAAAAAGAGGACAAATTTTTATAGTAAGAATAAACCGTCCAGAACGCCTGAATGCCCTAGGCACTGAGGTGCGGACCGGACTTGCAGAAGCTTGGACCGAGTTTAAAGAATCAAAAGATTTAGAAATCGGAGTTTTTACAGGAAGTGGTAGAGCATTTTGTGCTGGTGAGGACATGAAGGAATCATTGGAAAAAGGAACTGTGGGGGGGAGCCACCTTAAAGTGGAAGATCCGCTAATGAACGGAACTCTAGAAAAACCTGTCATCGCGGCTGTTAACGGATATGCAATGGGAGGAGGATTTATGTTAGTTGAAGCCACTGACCTCCGAATCGCTGTCCCAGAGGCAATTTTTGAAGTCTCTGAAGCCAAGCGATGGTTACTTGGCGGGTACAATCATGGGCACTATGCCAACTTACCCCATGCACTAGCCACTGAAATGGCTCTTGGGTATAGATTTACCGCTCAAAGATTCTACGAGATCGGATTCGTCAACAAAATTGTAGAGGCAGATAAACTGATCGACACAGCGATCGAAATGGCCAATCACTTGTTGACGCTGCCACCTGCATCTAGGGTGAATACAACCCAAATGATGCGAGAGATGAAGCCTTCGGTCCCAAATAATCTTCAAAACCTTGCTGAAGCACTGAAGAATCACGGCGACAAAGATGACCTCATTGAATCTAGAAAGGCTTTTGCAGAAAAAAGGACGCCAAACTTTACGGGTTGGGTAAATCCGGAAGATAGATACAATCCACCGACCTTGCAAAGCGTTAAATAGCCTTACCTTATGCAAACCTTACCATCTGGNCACTATCCAAGTGCCCAGATGGTAAGGTTTAGCTGATAGATTAAGACCGATAGGATGGGTGCTCTCTCAAAGAAACAAGGCTATAGCGACGATAGGCCATTTTGAGACTACTCTTTCGTATTACCCCTGAATTAACCTCAGTAATTAGGTTTGACTAAAAACCAAATTAAAATCAAACATCCCTTTAAGTTAAAGCTTGAGAAGCTCCAGCAGAGCTGTTGAAACCGCGTCAGGCCGTTGCACAGGGAGATCATGGCCAGCCCTTTCCACAACGCGCCAATCTATCAAATTCGTAAATTTTTCTTTGTCATTTGCTGAATTACGGGATGGCTCCCACAATCCGCTTTCCCCACCGCGTAAAACAATCGAGGGTACATGAATTTCAGGTCCTTTTGAGAGCTTTTGTTCAATTCCTATAAATCTACCTTCACCAGCGGCATTCAAGTGTCGATGCCTGTAGGAATGCAAAGTAATTTCAACGAAATCAGGATTATCAAAGGAAGGGGCGGACATCTCAAATGCCTCATCGGTGTAATTCCATCCCGGAGACCACGTTTCCCAGAGATACCTAATTATATCTCTCCTATTATTCTCAAGCCCAACCCTACCTTGCTCAGTATTAAAGTACCATTGATACCAAAGTTTGGCCTCTGAATTAGCAGATGCAGGTATCTCTTCGTTAACGGTATCCTGAACTGCGTAGCCACCAACGGACACAAAAGCTCTAACCGACTCTGGATGGAGTATAGACGCGATACATGCAGCTCGATTTCCCCAATCGAAGCCAGAAAGTGCAAATTCTTTAAATCCAAGAGAATCAGCAAAATCTATGACATCCTGCGCAATAGCTGATTGTTGTGCCTTGCGAGGTGTCTCAGAAGATATAAATTTAGTTGGTCCATACCCACGGAGATATGGAACAACAACTCTCTTACCTGCGGTAACCAAAGGCGGAATTACCTGGTCCCAAGATCTGATGTCGTATGGGAATCCGTGAAGTAGAATTACAGGAAACCCTTTAGAATCTCCATGATCTTCATATCCAATGCTAAGTTGTTCAGTAAGGACAGATTTCACATCCACCATTTTGCTAGGCCTATGCTATTCACTAAGTAGGTTACTCAATATACCTCTATATTACCCAGTTAAGAATTTAAATCATATCCCGGACGGTTGATATTCCCATCTGAAGTCACCATCCAGATATCCTTAATTGTTGTGCCACCCTTTAATTCATATGATCCTTAAAATATTGTTATTAGGTGGAAACACTCTATTCAAAATAAGGGATAGGAGATAAAATCGCGCCTGTTATTTGTAGGCGAATCATATTCAATAAAGAAAGGGCTGTTTTTTTATGAATCCCAAAACACCATTCAAGCTAAATCCGTTAGTGTTTTTTGTGCTACTGATTTCCTTGCTCCCCTTGTTAGCCTGTAACACAGCCATTGGGAGGGCAATTGGAGGAGAGGGCGATGGGGGAAGCTTTGATATTCCTACTCCTCCGGAAAGCGGAACAGTTTATACGGTAGCTGGTGAATTGAATTCCCCCGCACCAGACGTAGATGAATGGACGTTCGAAGGTACTCAAGATGGATTAATTGAAATACGCATGGTGACTGCCCCAGGTGCACCCCAAGGGGTAGATACATATCTTGTACTTAAAGGGCCAAGTGGACAGCAGATCGCCTTAAATGATGATTATGAAAACCTCCATGCTGGAATAAACACAGTCCTACCTTTTTCTGGGCAATACACGATTGATGCTAGAGGATATGGGAACACGACAGGCCTGTATGAACTTACACTGAAATTCGCATCTCTGGACACATCAACCGCCACGACAGACGGAGGCCCAATAGCGGAAGATACTGATGGGGACGGCGTCAGCACTTCGTATGGTGAGATCCTCGGGGGAGGTGACGAAGATGTCTGGGAAATTCCAGCCCTAGCAGAAGATAATCTCCTAATTGTTTTGGATGGAATCACTCGTTTAGATCCTACATTGACTCTCTTAGACCCGAACGGAGCCCAGGTCGCTTACAACGATGATGCGATAGGCCGAGACTCACAAATTTCCTATACAGCCCAAAGTGACGGTGTATATCTCGCAGTTGCAAGAGGTTATGGAGGAACTTCCTATGGTGATTATTGGCTTAATGTCACGGGCAATTCTGACAGATCAGTTTTTAATGACATTACCGAAAACTTAGAACAGGCGCAAGCCGATCTTCAGGCAGCGAATGACGTTGCTGCAGCTGCCGTTGTTGCTGAACTCGTAGATGAGGCAGTACAAACGGAGCAGCAAGCTGCCGTTGAATTGCAGGAAGCTCAAGAAGCTGCAGATTTAGCTGAAGAAGCAGAAAGAAACTCTGCTCAAGCTGATGTCGAATTGAATAATGCTGAACAAGCGGAAGCACAAGCAGAAGAAGCTGTCCAAGAATTAGCCGAAGAGTCGTCCCAATTGGACCAAATGGTTGCTCAAGATATTTCTCAGTTGGAAGAAGTTTCCTCTGAAGCTGATCTTGCAGCCGAAGCAAACAGGATTGCAGAGGAAGAAGCTGCAGCAGCTGAGGCTGAATTAGAACGGCTTAGACAAGAGCAAGCTGAATCCGCAAGAATAGCCGCCGCTGCAGAAGCACGCGCAGAAGCTGAGCGTGAGCAAGCAGCAGCAGAAGAAGCAGCAGAAGCTGCCCGTTTGGAAGAGGCCCGCACTCTTGAAAGGATACAAAGAAATGCTGAAGAAGCAGCTAGGGTAGAGGCAGAGGCAGTGGCAGCCAGAGTTGAATTAGAGGCACGAGAAGAAGCCGCTGCTCAGGCAGAGCTGGCTGCTCTTGCTGCTAGATTAGCTGAAGAGCAGGCCGAGCAAGAACTTGCTGAACAGGCACGACAGGCCGCTGAAGCTGAGGTTGCGGCAGCTGTGGCTGCAGAAGCGGCCAGAAATGCAGCTGGTGATTCGTCAATGGCTACAATAATACAGGGTGGATACGTAGACGTTTCTACTCCCCAATTTGGAACCGCATCGGTCGTGGATGGACAAATCTATTATATTCATGACGGATCTTCTAACCCTGTAGANACATTNANTGCGACTGTTAGAGGAACTCTGCCGGTGAGCTTTTTGAAGTAAGAATGTCTGTCGAATTGTCTTATGTAAGACCAAATAATGCTCCAGTTGCAGTAGACGATATCTATTCTATTCAAATGACAATGNCTACAGCACAAAGAGAAGCAGAACGTCGCTACGAGGGNCCATTTGACCCAGTGGGGAATGANATGGATGGGGATGGAGACTCTCTCGTATTAACCCATCTGAACGGTCGAGCAGTCTCTCCTGGAGATTTCGTTGAATTAGATGGATATGACGGTTCGTTAAGTGTAGGTGTATGCGATTCGAATTGTGGGACTGGCTTAACTGGTTTAATGATCCTACCTAAGCACAACTATACTTACACAGGTCAGGATGCTTTCACGTATACGGTGTCGGATGGTAATGGNCTCTCATCCGTTGGTACAGTGTANGTCAACCTTACNACGACTTATGAGCCTCCAGTNGCTGTAGACCAAAACATGCCCGTNTTACAAGGTGGCAATTCAGGATTTAATCTTCGCATACCAGACAACCATACNGGGATNAGGATTGAATCAGTAGGCCAAGGAGCTCGTGGCACTGTTGAANTAATAGACGGCAACAGCTTTGTNTATACACACAGTGGNGACGATTCAAACACGGATTCATTCTTTTATTCCCTTGTGGATGATTTTGGCGCGAGGGTTTCNGCAACANTNAANGTAGAAGTGGAAATAAGCAATCGNNNNCCGAANCCAATGAGCTTCACTCCGGTGGTTNCTGAAGGGGGATCGGTCACAATTGCNGTGATACCAACTGNTCCTGATTGGGANCCGTCTNNGATAGACCATGAAGGAGATACATTGAGGCCTACTNCGGATNGCTCCNNATTTTATAGCNACCCAAATGCTACNCAACCCAGCCANGGATCATACNTATATGAACCAATTTTGGGCGAAACTGGATCTCCNATAGGATACAACTTGNTTTACACTCATGANGGTTCTGAAACCGNTTGGGATACNTTTCATTACGAGTTAGTCCAATTTGATGGACAGACGGGATGGGGAAGAGTTGATGTTACGGTAGAACCTGTTAACGATGTCCCATANGCCTCNGATTATTCTATGAGTGTTCTGCAAGGCGAATCNATAGAGATANATATCGTTGANTCTGAAGTTGATTCAGACGGACCTATGNTNACGGTNGGAATGGAAGCTCANCCTTCACAAGGNGANGTANCCTTAGTAGAAACACCAACTGGAACNACNATTACATACACTCATAACGGGAACAATACCCAGAATGANTTTTTCTCTTACACCNTGTCNGATGGGATNGGACATTCAGTATTTGGATCAGTTACTNTAAATGTGGCTTCAGCGACATTCANTGCATCTGCNCAAGCGCTNCCTGCAGCAGGACAAACAAAAGTCGCTTGGGACCCTGANATNGGNATAAGACTTTCTTCGNCAGATCGCNTAGAAGTTAGAAACNTACATGAAGCCTTCNATTTGTTTGAGTGCGCTGATTCTCTTTGTGAAGATTCGCAATTGAGTCCAGTGGGTGGGCGAACAGTTAACTTAACGGAACCTGACGGCCAGATTCTTAGTTTCGTACCAGATGCACCTTTGTACGGAGGGACCACATATAAGGTTTTAGTTAATGTCGATTCAGGAATAGAACTAGCTGCCGGTAATATGCAAAGTTTATCGGGGCTTATCAGCGACGTGACCTCCTGGACATTTACCACTGCTGAAATGACTAGGTTTACTTTGCCACTGTTGGTTAGCTACAGCGATTCGGAATGCTACGGAACACAACAGAATCCACACCATCCTGAAATACCACACAGGGCTGGAGAGCGGGAGTGCCTAACCCTGGAAGATATCAATAAACTTATGTTTGGAAATATAGAAGATACACCATCGCATTACCTCACTGAAATTAGTGGAGGTAAATTCGTATCATCACCGGTTCGAGATCGGGCTGGTAATGTAGTTAAATCTGTCCGAATAGATAGAGACAAACCATATATTGGTGGAAGTTGTGGTCGTTCATGGGAGAAACAATCACACAAGGCTTTCGCAGGTTGTACCGATTATGATGATGACACTTCATTGCGCGACGAAATGGATCTAATATTCGACCGATTCAGGTATAGAAACTTAACGCATAAAGATGGATCATATAACTTGCTGGCACCATACCGACCTAGTAGAGAAGAGGTTATGGATGATTATGACATGGGGAGTGTAAGCGATATGACCGTTAATTCCCACATTCATTATTTCCGGAATGTAACTCCTATATATCTTTGGGCTACTGGAGGGCCAGACACTTCTAGAAATACCATTATAGGAATGGCTTTGCCACCACGAGGGAGTTATCAACCTTCAGTGGATCTATCTCACGAAGAGCGTTTTGATACATGGGTACACGAGTTAGGTCACGCTTATTTTGGGATGACAGATACGTATGTAACATCTAGGCCAGCAGGTCCCAACAAAACAGGGACTTTCGATGTCATGGCTGATGCTCGCGGTTTGGCTCCTTTCTCAGCTTGGAACATGGTCTTATCTGAATTTGAAGAACCTGAGGAATTATTTGCAGATAGTGATTTGATTGCATACCTTGCAGACGCTAGTGAAGCAACTTGGTCAGACCCAGATGGCAACAACAACGGGACCCTACACAGTTTAGAAAACTCCTCTGAATTTAACGTAATTAAAGTTCCCGCGATAATAGAGAGAGACACTCGAGAAGTAAAAGGCCATTATCTGTTAGAACTCTATGGTTCCAGTGGATATGATTCACAGAGAAGTGTGACGGCAGACACACTCGATTTTTCCGATCAGCCAGATTCCTTCCCAGGTGGTATAGCTATTTGGAAATGGGATAAAACAGAACAGAAAGTTAGTACAGATGTATGTAAGGAGTATTTTGGGGATAATGTGCCTCACTGTAGTCTAGATTTCTTGAATGGCAATGGAAATAATCCCTACCCAATTGAGTACTATCCCAGTATCCCAAGCGTCACTCATGGGAATGACGTGACTGATACTGTTCACGGTTCACCCGGGATATACACACTATTCCCTTGGTGGTATTCCGAACAGCTACCATATGGAACCGATTATGAGGCACAACTGGGGAACATGCCGACTACAATAGAATTACCAGTCTTAGAGATAGCTCCGTTTGATGAAGACCAGAATTTTGGAGGAGGCAATAAGGTTGCAACAGTGACCCTTTCCTTCGATCAGTTCGTCTCGGATATAAAGTCGAGCATTAGGGAAGATTCGCAGCGGGCTAATAACGGAAACTTCAATGCCTATACCCCTGGGTCGTCCGCCGGTTTTACTTATAGCGTGGAGAAACATGATACTCCTGTGTACATGACTTACAGAGACCATGTGAGAGAAGGGCAAACCCAGTTTGCATCTGGTGTAATGTGGGATGAAATGGAGGCCTACGGTTTCTACAGGTTTACTGAACCTGCACCGGCGTCTCGGTAACTGAAAAAGCTCGAAAAAGAATGATTTTCAATTAGTAATCAACTCCAGGATTTATTCCCTGGAGTTGATTACTACAAGGTGAAGGTTATCTGTTTAGGCCATATATTAATGTTCGGCCACAACTTTACACATTGCATCATCCACTAAATCAGAGTGCCTTTTTACATCCTCTTAGATAACGTATTCTCAGAGCCATGTCATGAAACTCTCCCTGAAATTCGCTCTTGCGAAAATTACAAAAAAACGAAAATGGTATCCTAAATGGTGTTAAAACCTGCCCTACCTGACCCTTTCCAGCTTATAATAATGGTGCAGAAAAGGAAGGACTACTTATTTCAAGCAGAGTGGGGATAGCTTTATTCTACTCCGATGAATAAATCAATCTTGTGAAAATGATGGAGATCCCGGTATGGCTGAATTCCAAAAAAAACAAAAAAAACCACCAGAAACAGCGGAAGAATTGGTTAAACGTCTTAATGAGATGAAAAAATCCAATAAACGCAACGGATTAAAGAGACAATTTGGTCGCCACCACCGCTGACTGCTTTGAAGAATATGCTTGAAGATTAACAAATGAATTGGAGGTAGATATACTCACCATGCTACACATTCATAATTTTCTGGTGAGGCTGCAAATACCACCCCTTGTAATCTATATTACTCTGACTGATCCCATCAAGAACTGAATATTGAAATCCGTTTCTTAAAGCAACTTATCGACCTGAGTCGATATAGATGCCTCAAAAAAAATCCGATATGGTACGCCGGCCATTTAAGAATCCCATGAACCGTCAAAAATTCTTTCAAATGCCAGGCCCCAAGGTGGGCGTAAAAATCCCAGGGCTCTTACATCTTCAAGCCAAAAGCCATAAGGAGAATGCCTCGAATACGCTCCTCCTCCTATTATTTTGCTAATTCTTAATAGGATTGATTCAGATAGTTCAGCCACTGCCTCTTTTGCTAATAGCGAGTTACGGCCACTAGGTCTACCCATTTCTATTTCTCGAAGCATCCCTTCATAGGCCTGCTGAACTAGCCATGCTTCTATTTCTACCTTGGCCCATTCTGCACGCTCGTAGGAACGCATACGATCATGCTTCTTTTCCAATTGGTCACGTGCAGTCGAGACAGCAGTTTCCACGATACCGACAATCACAGCTACAAATGAGGCTCCTTGTGGTCGGTCTATACGTGCCAGGATAGCGCGTCTTTCATCTCCAGGAAATGCCAACCTTGTAGCTGGGAATTTGTCGAAAACCATTCCATGGCTCTGGGTGGCTGTCATACCGTGTCCGTCCCATGGAGCAATTAGTTTCACCCCCGAAGAGCCGTCCCAAATCAAATCTCTCATATCAAGTACAAAGGTATCAGGGGTCATTTCGCCGTCTGGCATTGCGTGGGTCACCATAAAGGAAGTCATGCCTGAGCCGCTCCCGAAATGTTTTTGACCGCTGAGTAGATACTGGCCATTATTACTGGCTGGCTCGGCTTTCGAGGTAGATTGAGTATTGTCCCCACCACTGCCAGGTTCAGACATTATCGTTCCCCAAAAATGTCCTTCCGCTACTGTTTGAAAAACCCAACGACGCTGCTCATCCCAGGCCTCGGTATAAGGTTCAGGAGCCTTTGGAATCGATAGCCAACCACTAGACCTGATGACGGATTGATGCATCGCCGAGACGAGAGCTATCGAGGAATCTCCATGTGCAAGGGTTCTAAGAATATCGCAAACGATTCGTGTCCCAACATCATCACCATCCCAGACCCCTCCAAATTCAGACGGAACGGCCACCATTAGATAACCAGATTCCCTGAGTTTATCAAAATCTTCTTTCATTAATTCGCGTCTTCGCTGTCTCTCTGCTCGCTGAGATGCGAAATCACATGCTATTTCCCGGATATTACTCAAAATCGACTGAACATCGTCATCTGGTCGACCAGTCATTTTATGCATTCATGTTTCTCCGGGTGTTAGTTTTTAAACTAGGGTAGGGAGGCTAGTAATCGGAGCCAACCGTGCAGCTCGAATACCCACTTCCTTGTCGAGAGGCAAACGTTTAGTTGTTTATAAGGATCTTACGATCGGATAAATAATATCATTTGTGCCTAAAAATGCGCTAAATTAGTTCCTATACTCTGTCCATCTTGAATAAAACTACGTGTTTTTCACATATTTTTTATTCTTTGGATAATCTCTGTCGTAGAAATTTCTGAGGTATAGGAAACCAAACGCAAAATTCCCAAATCAATTGGAATTTTGTAGCAAAGTTGCCTCATATCATCAGAAAAATCATCCCCATGAACAACCAGATCGACTCGATGTATATTTAGCCATTCCTGATCAACCGCCAGTGGGGCATCCGGTACTACCTCATCCACATATCGGCAAGAAGATACGGTTTCTATACGTTCCTCCATACTCATTATTGGGGTTCGCTTATAACCACTAACAACCTCATCAGAATGAATCCCTACAATTAAATGATCTCCAAATTGTTTGGCTTGCCGAAGAAAATTAGCGTGCCCGTAATGAAATAGGTCCGCCACCATATCCACGTATACCCTTGTCATTATCGATCTCCCTGGTTCAGGTTTCCAAATTGATTTATCGTAGTAAAACAGCCTTTAAGTTTTTTCTTGAAGTGTGCGTATCCGCCCTTGTTTTTCATTTGGATCTTGTATATACGAATAGTCTTTCCTCGGCTCTAGCCTCTCTTCATACAAAATTTCCCTTTCTTCTCCACTACCTACGGTCACGGCATAATAATCCTCATGCAACAGATCAAATACAACGTATCCACTGGGATCAGTGACTCTTTTACCTATACCCACGATGGTCACGTCAAGATTTGGAATGGGTTCCAAATTAGAGGATAGTACCTGGATTCGGGTAACAGAATTTTTAAAAAAGAGAAATTTTAGTAACCGCCTGAAAGCAGAAGGTTTTGCTAGATTTACCGTTTCCGGTATCGCATCTATGATGTCGGCCTCAAATCCCGTTTTCTTTGGCACTCTCCAATTAGGGCCATATTTTATCGCCAAATATTCTTCCGGAGGATTAGGTATGGAGAAAGGTTTACCCAATAGTGAAACAGAATCTAAATTACCATAAATCCGAACAGGAATTTTTACACCAGGATATTGAAAAATACTGTCCTGGATAACTCGGTAACAGGTCCAATCTATCGGGATATCATATTTAGAAAGTTCTAACGCAATATGAAAATCTGTTTCCGTCACCTCAACCTGAAAATCTGCTGCCTTAAATCTTTCAACTGCCCCAGAAACGGCGGATTCATCAAGACCATGCATACCAATAATTGACCCTATGTCTAAATCGTCGTCCCAAGGAATGAGTTCTCCGTCTCTTACCGCTCCCAGGCAAGTTCCATGACGGAGAAAAAAGACAATATTTAAATCACCTAGCAAATACCAGATTTCCAATAAAACTTTCTCAGCATTCTGTATTTGCATTGATCGCATTTTTTCACTCATATTAAAAAATTTCTGTGATCGGATTCGGCATAGAAAATTCGATCAGATAGACCCAGTCTTTGATCACCCTATAATACAACCATCCAAATCAATGTGAGGTATTGAATTATGAGAATGGAAGGTAAAGTGGCAATAGTTACTGGGGCAGCTAGTGGCATTGGCAAAGTGATCGCCAGTTTGTTTGCAGGTGAAGGTGCCTGTGTCACTGTTGCAGATATCAACGCAGAGGACGGCCATAAAGTATCCAACGATATAGTCAATCGAGGGGGCAAATCGATATTTGTCTGTTTAGATGTTACCGACGAGGAAAACTGGAAAAACGTTGTGGCGGTTACTGTCAAAGAATTTAGAAAAGTGAATGTTCTAGTCAATAATGCCGGTATATATAGAAGTGAAGTAGTCCACGAAACCAGCTTGGAAACTTGGCAACAAGTTATGGCAGTTAACAGCACTGGAGCGTTCTTAGGATCTAAACATGTCATCCCTGAAATGAAAAAAGATGGCGGTGGATCTATAGTTAACATGTCCTCAGGAGCAGGTATAGTTGGCAACGATAATGGGGGGGCTTACGGTCCATCCAAGGGAGCTTCGCGAATACTTACAAAGGCAACGGCAGCTCAATATGGAAAATTCAATATTCGTGCTAATTCGATCCATCCAGGACCTATTGATACCCCAATGTTAACGCCTAATCTGCGGGATCCAGAAACTCAATCAGAAGCGTTGGCTCCGATTCCTTTGGGCAGAATAGCGCAGCCATTGGAAGTAGCATTGGGTGCCCTATATCTGGCCTCGGATGATTCTTCTTATGTAACAGGGGTTGAATTGCCTATAGATGGAGGAAGAGTCAATGTTTAAAAGGGTGTAATATCAAAATGTATTCTTTGAAATTAAGCCGCCTTATATACACCTAGTAGGCTGAACGAGCATATTCATTCACATCCTCGCCGACATACCGTAGTAGCTAAACCTTTATCCGTCTAGTGCTTGATATTAGTATTACGCTTAAGATTGCCAGTAAAAAAAAGGCCCATAAAACCGCAGAATAACTGCCTGATAAATCAAACCATATCGCTGCAATTATAGGGCCAGCTGAAAACCCTGCCACCTTAAAAGCCCTGGTTACGCCATAAATACCGCCGACATTACTTTTACCAAAATAGCTGACCAACAACAAAACTACAGCTGTTGATTGAGCGCCATCAGAAAAACCATCCAAGGCACCTGTAAATATAGCCTCAAAAAATGTATCGGCGAATATGAGTAGGCCAATGGAAATTATTCTTATCGCCAGAGCCCCTATTACCGTAGGTCTAGGCCCATACCTATCTATTAAAAAGCCCGCTACGAAACCTCCTATTGAGGAAGAAAGAAACCTAATACTAACTGTACTAACCGCTATTTCCGGACTCAACCCTTGCCCTACAAGAAATGGAACTATGTGCAAACCTATGCCCGCAGTCAATATTCCTGTTACAAACACTGCTATTGCAATGAACCAATAATCCTTGGAATTCAAGGTTTGTGATAATGAAAATTCTGTCGGTACATTTTCTGATTCACTCTTGGTATTCCCAGTATTGTCTTCACCTTTACCAGGTGATCCAACCAACAACACTGTGGGTACAAAACCTATAAAAAACATCACCGAGGCTAACAGCAACCATCCAGATCGCCATCCAAAATCCATTATGGCCAAATGAGTTAATAATGGTAGCAAGACTCCCCCTAAAGCCATGAATCCAAAATAAATCGACACCGCTCTACCGCTGTTTCCAGAGAACCACTTGGTCAAAGTAGAAGGTGAGACTGTTTGAATCAAACCTTGGTCGCTCACCCGCGCAGCTCCATAGAAAATATAGAAGACAATTATCATTGTCATTTGGCTCAGGGCAATCATAGAAAAGGTCACAATCAAGGCTCCGATCCCTAGAATAATTCTAGGACCCATATAGTCTGATAACCTTCCCATCAAGATGGAAGCACCGGCACCTATCAAAGCACCTATACTAGCTGCCCCCGATATTTGTGTTCGATTCCAGTCGAATTCCTCGGCCATCGGCAAGAAGAAAACCGTCAGTATATTGACTCCGCAGGCGCGATTGGCGAAGGCAAGTCCGCATAACGCTGCCAACACTAACCAGCTGTAATGGGGTTTCCTCAGATATTTTTTTATCATCTATAAAAAGCTCATTTAATCAAACATATTGAACTATCCTGTAGTTTCAGGCAGGAAGGTGTCTTCGACAAAGATAATCATAACCTGTGATCCCGAATCATGAGAGGTTATGAAAACACGTACTTGAATTCTATTTGGCGGGATATGTATATCAAACTAACCGATAGCAGTCCGTGCTGGTCATTTTATTGGACAAATGCCGACGGAGAGAAATTTATCAGAATAGTTCAGCACTGATATATCGGCAGCGGGGTGGCTCTGACTATCTCTTTATATCTTATGGTTTAACCCAAGTTTCAGACCAGGCCAAGCATGCGCTGCTACTTTCAGTAGACCCTCGATACTCTGCAATTGGAACCCCTTTGGCAACGCAGCCATTAACGGTCAGTTGAGCTTTGGTTGCCGGAATAAAACAGCTATAAACACCATGGGGCCGGCTTTCATTTGTACCGGATGCTGCAGTAAGCATGTAGGGTGTCTTAAAATCGTACCAAGACATATATATCGTCTCATCATCAGTCTGAATAATCTCAGTCCATGAAGATCCTATATCTCCCTTTTTGTCGAAAATAGCATCAATAACTGGTATATCTGTATCTGCAAAACCTGGATAAAGGTGAATTTCAATTTCCCCCTGCAACCAGCGGGCCAGTGCTATGTTATCGGAATAAATCTTCACTTCATTGTCCGTCTCATCACCTGTTATATATAGGACATGACCTGAACCACCATCGGACATTAATACTCGCCAATGGCTAGTTCTGGTTAATTGAGCTCCAGTTTCTTCATCGTGGAGACGAATAAATGAGTTTTCTCCCGTGAGAATAACTCCGTTAGGGTCCGTGATATTAGGCATGCTCAGATTCCCCCATGACAAGATTTGATTACGCGCGATGATTATGAAGTCGCATTTAATTTTAGCAGCACATTTTATTCTTTGGCCAAGGCAACCAATACTTTTTCAAGTACATCGGAAGGCACCCAACTATGCCAAGAATCGTTATTGGTCAGGTGCCATACAGCTGTTGCTTCAAACGCTTTTTCCGAGGTGTCATAGTTATCAGAATTCTGAAGATACCATGAATCTGCTACTAATTGACTTCCAGCTGGCCAGTCCCAATTGTTGAAAAATTCAACTAAATAAGGAGCATCTGAAGCTATCTCTGTGTTCAAGGCGATCATTACTTCGGCGGGAGGAAAAGAACACCCATGAACAGGATCCTTTCCTGCACAGTTGCTCGGGCTGGGTTGGTTCAATTCTACGATTTTTTCAGGATATCCCAGATCAAGCATCAGTTGTGTAGGGCCCCAGTAGTAGAACAGGACCGGCTCTTCTTTCTTAAAGCGATTTTGTATCACTGAGGCAAGTGCACCTGAGGTTCCTGGATCTGTCAATTCAACATGATCCTCAAGCCCGTATGCCACTATTTGACCTGGCCCATTTACATTTCCTTCCTGTACCCCTCTACATGCCCATCCAGCGATACAACCGTAGAGTACGGCCTTACCACTGCTACCAGGTTCTGCAAATAGAATTTTGTATTGAAGCTCTTTCAAATCCTCAACTGAATCCAACCCTGGATTTGTTTCCTGAAGGTATGCAGGGATCAGGAAAGTACTCTGCCAGTTATCTTCAAGACTCTTACCTGCTGAAATTACTTCATCAGCCAAAAGAGCTTCGTTCCAAATCACCTCTTGGTTAGGAAGCCATATTTCCATCAATACGTCGACGTCACCGTTTCGGAGTTCTTGGAAAAGAGGTCCAGTGGCTCCTTCTATCTGGGATGTTTTGTGTCCAAATCCATGTTCAACAATATATCTAGCCACCCCGTTTTGTACCAAAGAACTGTCCCAGTTAAGTCCTCCGAAGACTATTTCTCTTTTTGAGACTGCTTCTGGTACTCCATCACAGGTCTGAATATCTCCAGTTGAACAACGTTCCCTGGTGTTTCCGTAATCAGTGATAGGGTTTCCTCCAAGCATTAGCCATGATAAAGAATCAAGAGCATCTAACCAGCTAGCATTGCGGATCTGATTTTCATGTATGAGGAGAACTTCCAACGAATCTAGGTATTGAAGCGGTTGAATATCAGCAACGTCTGTCTGGGATATTTCCAAATCGGTTAGATAGGTCAGTGCAGAAATAGGCCATATATCGTCGATCTGGGTATTTGCTCGTAAGTAAAGACCTGTCAAATTCGTTAAGCCAGATATTGGCTCGAGATCGCTTATGTTATTTTCATGTAATCGAAGAGTAGTCAGACCAAAGAGATTCCTAAGTGGCTCCAAATTTTCTATCTCATTTTGGGATAGGTCTATATATTCTAGCTGTGAAAGGCCCTCTAACGGTTCTAGGTCGTATATATTGTTTCTTACGAGGTTTAACACCCCTAAATTGACCGCATGCTCAAGGCCTGTGAGGTTACTAATCTCACTAGCCTCCGCGGCTAACCCGCGTAGCGATGCCATGTCTTCTGCTGTAATGGGATGATCATCAGGTTTATTTAATTCCGCTCTCACACTAGCAGCAAGATTAGAATCGGGAATATTGATGACAGTAGGAGTAGATCCCGCTAGCAATAAAAGGCCATATTGCCCTGTGGATCCTATATTCTGAATTGTAATTGTGTATTTACCTGTTTGTTCTAGTACATGATCGATATGGGGGTCCAAATCCGTGCCTCTACTATTGGCACTATAAGTCTCTACATCACCGTCTGGTCCGACTAGGACAATATCAGTAGCAACACCTATATCCGCATTTATGGCCTCTATCTCGACACTCTTCCCTTTCGTACCGTCAAAAAACCATTCTTGAGTCCCATAACTAGAAATAGGAATTCCCTCAATTCGCTCACCAATTGAGATCCACGATCCCAGTGGGGTAGGAGCGGCGGCATCGGCAGATCCCTCCATCAATGAAAGATCATATTCTCCTCCCCGTCCTGAAAAATCCTCGATAAAAATATTGTACGTCCCTGTTTCCTGTAGCACATGGGTGATACGGGAATCAAAATTATCCCCCCCGTCATCGTCATATGCCTCCCCAAAACCGCTTGGTGAGATTAGAGTAATGGCAGTATCGACAAATGAGGCATTCGTAGTTTTAGTTTCTATAACCACAATCTGGCCTTCAACACCTTCAAAAAACCAATCCTGATTCCCTAAACCGGTAATAGAAATTCCCGCGATTCGTTCACCAATTACGATCCACGATTCCGGTGAGGCAGGCGCCGCGGCTGGTGCTGGTGCTGGTGCTGCGGGGGCTGGTGCTGGTGCTGCTGACGATACTACTATCGATGGAGCTTCTATTTGACCCACTTGGTCAAAATCAAATAGCTCGAAATCCATCACTATTGCCATAGGGCCATCACCCAGTAGCATCATGCCTAATCCAGCATCGTCTCCTTCTTCCAAATCCTCTGTAAAGGGCATTTTAATATCAACAGAGAATTTCCTCAGGTGATAAGAGTCCCTATCAATCCAGTATTCCACTTGCATCTTTTCAGGGGTTTCTCCTTCTGCAAAATCCAATATAGACAACACGTTGGAAGCTGCGTTAGCAGACCCTAAATCCAAATCCCAGGAAATTTTATAAACTTCGCTTCCATACAAATCTTCAATCGTTGGATCTAATGCAATAGGAAACGCGAGGAAACTTTCGTGCCCTGTCCAGAATTCTCTAGGGTCTATGCCCTCGAATCCATAGGATTGAGTCCATTCTTCTTCCATGAATTCCTGTTCATAGTAGTTACCATCTACCTGCATCAGAGTTGTCTTAATATCGAGACCCATCATATTCATAGAGACGGTTTGTTTAAGGTTATCAGGAACATGGAAATCGCCTTCATAACTAATAGGGATTTGAAAATCACCGAGATCCATCTCCATATCTACCTTGTAGCTCATCGACTCCAAATTGGCCATGACCTCGCTAGACTTGCCAAGTATCTCGACTGATGAAAGGGGTGGCGCAAGGGTTATCGCCGTATCAATCTCAATAGGCTCATTAAATTTGGAAAACCTGAGTTGATGCACAATAGTCGCGAAATCGCTTTCAAGAGGTAAATCTTTTAAATTAGAGTCATCTGAACTCAGTTGATACTCTGCAATTACTTGTACCAGGAAATAAGATTCTTTGTCTATCCAAACATCGACTTTATAGTCTTTCAATTCAGTATTACGGTCAATTTCCAACCAAGACCTGACAGCATGTAAAACCTCATGGTGTTCAGGACCCATTGACGATGGCGATAGAGGATGCTCCCAAACGATTTGGTAAACATCTCTACCATCGAGCACGGTTTCAACAACTTCTGATTGAATGGGCCAATTCAAACCGCCATTTGGGTCAGTCCAACTGTCCGTAACATCGTTTCCATTATATTCTTGAGTTTCTGTCCATTTCATAGCCTCAAGGGACACACTAGGTTCAGTCTCTCTGGTGTAATACTTGTCCTGCACCTTCAGAGATTCTCGTTCCACCACGAAATTAAGTGGCATTATTTCTAAAATGGACTTATGTCTTAACGTGTCAGGTGAATCGAATTCATGATTAGTAAACTCATCATATGAAAAATTACCAGAAGTCAATGTAGCTTTTTCCTCGGCAATGAATGACTCTAATTTGGCCATCGCCTCAGATGAATCACGCATAACTTCTAAAGAGGAAATCGGCTCAGGAGTCGCTGTTGGCTCAGGAGTCGCTGTTGAGATAGGTTTACTTTCAGCCAATTCCTTTGCGACCCTAGCCTCTACCGTGGCTTCAACATTTACCTCTGGTGCAGATGAAGTCGTTACGCATCCTACGGTGAGGATTGCCAGGGCAGAAATTAAGATACCGTAAGTCATTTTCTTTATGGTCATCTCGGCATCATACCATTACCAGCACAATGGGACATTTTAGTATCGAACATAATTCTAAGCGTCGTGTCGTAAAAACAAACCGCTCAGGTGGCATCCGCATTCCTATATTAACCAATTGGGCATTCTCAACCTAAGGCCAATTTTGTATCTTAAAGATACTAAGCAGAGCAAGTCTGCTGTACCATGCTCAGGGGAATTATGGAGAGCCCCCTGAATGATAAGTAATTTTGTTAAAAGAAATCCCCTAGGAAATCGCGTTAGTTATAAATGGCTGGTTCTTTTTGCTGTATCCATCGGCTTGTTTACCTCAGTATTTGACAACGGTAGTGTCAACGTAGCACTTCCTTCAATCGCCAGACACTTCAATACAGATTTACCAACCACTCAATGGGTTGTCATCGGGTATGGATTGACCATCGCCGCACTGTTACTGCCTATGGGACGTCTTTCCGACATTCTCGGAAGGAAAAAAATATATTTAATTGGCTTCATAGTATTCTCAATAGGAGGATTACTTGCAGCGATTTCCATCAACATCGAACTGTTGATCGGAGCCAAAATACTTCAAGGTGTTGGTTCAGCAATGACTCAAGGTACCTCAATGGCGATGGTGATATCTGCTTTTGGGGACAAAGATAGAGGAAAAGCCTTAGGTCTAACGATGAGTGTGGTTGGAATCGGGGCGGTCGCAGGACCAGCAATAGGGGGATTTTTGGTGGATTATCTTGGCTGGAAATCAGTTCTGTACGCTACTGCTATATTAGGTATAGTTTCCCTGATAACGGCTATGCTGATTTTGGATACTGCGCGTAGTGGAGGAGGGGACGGTACAAATGACTATTTTGACTGGCTGGGTGCTACTTTTTCATCGGCAACATTGATTTCACTGCTACTAGCAATGACTTTTGGATCTCGTTATGGCTGGGATTCATTATTTGTAATCACGGCATTCGGCATTTTTATATCATCAATAGGCCTTTTCATTTGGTGGGAATTGCGTGTTAGGTCACCGATGTTGGATCTCAGACTGTTTGGCAAAGTCCTATTTGCCACTGGAGTTTCGGCAAGTTGGTTGTCATTTTTGGGAAGTCAACCTGTAAGGTTCCTTATGCCATTTTATCTTCAATTCGTTCTTGGATTTAGCCCTTCAACAGTCGGCTGGATTATAGTTCCCAGCGCGTTTTGCATGGTCATAGCAGGACCGGTAAGCGGCCGACTTTCTGATAGATACGGCTGGCGGTTATTTAATGTGGGCGGAATGCTGGTGGCCGCTACTGGTTTACTAATTCTAGTTAATCTAGATACGAAAGGGCCTCTCATAATAGTTCTGGCAGGAATGGTGACTCAAACCCTTGGATCAGGGGCATTTTGGCCTTCCAATAATAGTGCTATATTAAGTGTAATTTCTCCTTCTAGCTATGGAGTAATAGCATCATTTACAAATTTAGTCAGGAACTCTGGAAATGTAGTCGGTATCGCAGTGTCAACTGCAGTTGTCACCGGAACCATGGGTTCATTGGGACACCCTCCGACTCTTTCTGCCATCAATGAAGTGAGTTCTGCCCCTATTTTAGGTGCTTTCACATTAGGATTGAGAAATACTTTTTTGGTTTGTATGGGATTGACACTGATAGCCGCTTCGGCCTCCCTCGTCGGAACTTCTAAGAAGAGTTAGATTTCAGTAACAGTCCTGACACACATGAATAATTGGAGATTTTCAAAAGGCCCACATCATAAAGATGCATGAAACTCCGTTACCTCCGAATTTACATGAGAACGACCAATTAAATTTACTGATCGTTCTCACTTACTTGTCATGTTTTCGAAAACTCAGTAATTTCCCTAAATCACGCCCAAAGCAGTCAATTTTTCCACACACATTTGACCAATTACCTCATCTTCTACCGCTGGATCTAAAGTAATATCCATTAAATCGTTCCACTTCATCGTCCATCTCATAGCTGCCTCTACACTGTCTGATTCAACTATAGCGACCCCAGAAGTGGAAGCCGCATTGTGCCACCGACCAAGTAATTTGGCTCCATCTGGCATCTCATCTGCCGGATCCCCGCTGGTGAATCTCTTCATTGCTTCCACCAAATTTTCTGGTTTTATGTTGTAGTAGGAAATAAAAATCATTTAAGACTCCTTTATCATTAAATATGACTGATTAGTATTTAATAGTACCATCAACCATCTTTAGTGACTTAACCATATGATTGGCCTCTTTGTTAATCTACTTTTTATAAAAACTAGTGAGAGCATGTTTTTACGGTTCGGTAAATGAAAATAGCGCGGTTCGAAATAAATGATCCTTGGAAGGAATTCCAACTCTTCATTTTCACCCTATAAGAAAAATGATAGTTGTGTAATCTATATGTTTAAGATGTTTAAGCCAAACTTGCGATGTCTACATCAATCAGTAACTCTGCACCGGCAGGTTCACATATCAGGTTTAATTTCATTGACCAGACGCTAAACAATCACAATATAAGCTAAATTGACAACAAATTATTCTTGGACTAGGATTATTTGTCGAACGTAATTAGTGAGTGAAAAATACAGGTTTCCAAATTAGCATCATGCGACCGATCTTTATCAACATAAGAAAAATGCGATACAGCGAGGTTTGCTGTATTTGTTGCTGTTGTAAAGATGAAGTGAGGTCCATGGACTTGTAGGTTACATCTCAACCACAACGTTCCAATGAGACCTCCATCTGGCGAGGTCTTTTTTTTGTCTCGCGAAAAGCAAAGTTCCTGAAGGAGTAGAAAAATGAATTTTAGATTGTTATCGGGATTAATTCTAATTCTGGTTTTGGTCACAGCAGTTGCATGTCAAGATTCCAAGAACGCACCGGATCCCATAATCCCTGAAGAGATAGCCTCAGGCACAGCAAGCCCTCTGTCTTCCTTTGAAGTCTGGGCAGTTGACCAGTCGGGTACGAACGCCGGGCCTACCTATGACACCGGTGGACTTATATACATATGGGATGGGACTGCGATCTCTGGAAATGCTGCCGAAGCGACTCCCGATATTATTGATCTTGTTGTCGCGGCTTCAGAAGCCAACTGTGATGCTCCTAAGAAACCTCACATGCTTCTAGCCAACCATACCAGCCCTGACCCCACTCACCTCATTCTAGCCAATGTAGGTTCGGGTAACATATATTTTCTTGACGTGGACAGCCGCGATATCGTCGGATGTGTAAATACAATAGGCGGCTTCAATGAAGCAGGTGGAACAGCAAATTCACACGCCGCCACGGCCTCTGCTGATAACAGTATGGTTATCGTCGCAAATATTGGCGCCAAAGGGGAATCGGGGTTCTTACACAAGATTAAGACTGATTACACGACTAATGTTTACAGTTTGGTAGAAACACTAGCCTTAGACCAGTTCTCCGGTGATTTAGGAACTTCTGTGGCCCGTCCCATCTGCCATGAATTCACTGCTGACAGTAAGTTTGCCTACGTAACCATGGCTGGAGGTGGTCTGCTTGTAGTTGATACGGGGTCTGCTGATGGATCCACACCTATGACTGTTGCAAAGGCCTACGACAAGGACACTGTTCCAGGAATTGGTTGCGGTGTGGCTCGCCTCCCAGATGGCAAGATAATGACCAATGGTGAGAGTGGAGCGAAAGGTGGAGATGATTTCCTCTACACTTTTGATGTTAGTGGCGCTAACGATGGGGTATTTCCCAACCCAGTGCAAATTGAACTCCCGGGTGAGGATACCCATGGTGCAGTTCCTTGTACTGATCATGATGGAAACCTCTTCGCTGTAAGCAGCATGCGAGTAAGTAATGATGTCAACTTCATAGATCTCCAGACCAATGAAGTTGTGGCGACTCAGTCTATGGTCACGAGCTTCAGCCCGGATCCCAAGCCAGACGTGGCAGACATCGTGGGCAACAAGATGTTCCTTGCTTTGAGGGGCCATAAACCGCTGACAGCAATCGGTTCTCTAGAGTCCGCAGACCGGACTCCAGGTGTAGCTGTCCTGACTATTAGCGATGATTGCAAGAGCTTCAGTTGGGAAGAAAAAGACCTTGCCTCAATGACAGACTCCAACAGGACTATTCCTTTTGGGTTGACGGATGGATCAGTCATTACGGCGGCCGACCCGCATGGTCTTGAAATAGTGTTTAAATAAAAAGTTTCATTAAGAGTTAAATTGTTGTCCCACGGGTCGGGGTTTCGACCCGTGGGACTTCATGAGCTCAGGGGCGGTGCATATTAAAATAACCACCCACAAAGACTTTTATCTGTTCGATAAATGGAATAGTTCCTGTTTGTCCTGGAGCTTTTGATGTCTACAATGCCCAAACGTATGCTGTTAAATGCTTTTTCAATGAATTGCGTCTCACACATCCAACAAGGATTGTGGGTTAGAGATGATACCCGGCAACTTGAATATACCCAAATTGATCCCTGGGTGGAACTTGCTCACATTCTTGAAAAAGGGTGTTTTGATGCTTTGTTTCTAGCTGATGTTGTCGGGGTCTATGACACCTATAAAGGAGGTCCAGAGACCTCTATTATTGAGGGAATGCAAATACCTTCAAATGATCCTTCATTACTAGTATCTTCTATGGCCCATGCCACAAAAAACCTTGGATTTGCATACACTAGTTCGATTTACCAAGCTCACCCATTCACATTCGCAAGACAGATGTCTACCTTGGATCACCTGACCAGAGGACGTATTGCGTGGAATATAGTGACGACGTATTTAAGTAACGCTGCTTTGAACTATGGATTAGGCGGTTTGCCTCCCCATGACGAACGCTATGACCTTGCCGATGAATATCTGGAGGTGACTTACAAGTTGTGGGAAGGAAGCTGGGAGGATGACGCCGTTTTATCTGACACAGTACGAGGTATATACGCTGATCCAAGCAAAATTCACCAGATTAACCACACAGGTAAGCACTACCATGTGGCGGGACCACATCTGTCTGAGCCTTCACCTCAGCGGACTCCTTTATTATTCCAGGCAGGCTCATCGACCAGAGGACGAAGTTTTGCAGCAAAACATGCCGAATGCATTTTTATTAGCGAGTCCAAAGATAGTTTGCAGGGAGAATCAAATGTTATCAATGACATTCGAAGTCAGGCTAAACAACTAGGCCGCAGACCGGAAGATATACTATTTTTTCAGGGCATATCCCCTGTTGTTGGAGGAACTGAGGCAGAAGCTATGTCAAAGGCGTCAGACTATATCGATCAATTTAGCACTGAAGGCTCCTTGGCTCATTTAAGTGGTGGGATTGGGATCGATATGGGTGTAGTAGACCTAGATCAACGATTGGACACAATTGATCCTCAAAGCATGCGAGGATTTATTAAAAGTTTAATTGAGTCAGCACCTGATAAGAAACGAACATTCCGTGACTTAATTCGGAATCGAATGGCAGGCCAATTTCTGACAGGAACTCCAGAACAAATTGCCGATGCCTTGGAAGAATGGCAGCAAAGAGGTGTGGATGGGTTTAACATTGTTTATTCAGTCACCCCTGGAACATTTGTGGACTTTATAGATGGAGTCGTTCCTGTCTTACAATCACGCGGCCTCGTACAACGAGAGTATTCTCCTGGCCCGCTGCGCCAGAAACTTTTTGGTGCACCGAAGCTACCCGATCGTCATATTGGGGCGAGCTATAGACAACTTACCTAACTGATGAGTTGAATTAGGAAAATATCGGCAGAAATTAACCCGCAAAAGCGGGTCGGCAACTTTATATCAGTATGTAGTATCACAAACTATTTCTCCTCTCAAAATATTAAATTAATCAAAATTGACGTAAACTCATAGCGAATGGAAAATTACAAAGCGAGGTGATTGATTTTGGTTTCACAATTGCGGATTTACACAATAAATGGTGGGATGATGGATTCCTGGGTCAAACTATTCAATGAACATTTAAAACCTAACCACGAAAAGCACGGAATACCGATAGAGGCGGCCTGGGTCAACTTGGACCGAACTGAATTTGTATGGGTCAGAAGTTTCGACAGCGTGGATCAGATCAAAATTAAAGAGGCTGAATATTATTCATCCCCAGAAAGACTTGCGCTTGGAGATCAACCGTCCCAACATATAGCCAAAACAGAAGTAAGAGTGGTAGAGCAGGCGTAAAAGCGGATACGAACCTTTCGCAAGAATTATCTAGAGTAATTCAGATGCGATTTTCTCTGCGATCATAATGGTTGTCGCATTGGTATTGGACCTAACTACATCAGGCATTACGGATGCGTCCACCACCATTAGATTCTCGACTAAATACACATTACAATGATCATCCACAACCGCAAAATCATCTGACTCTATACCCATTTTACAAGTGCCAGATGAGTGGTGCTGGGTGGTAACGTTTGCTTTTATCCATTCGTCTAACCTTTCATCGTTATCTATAACTTCGTCTGTAGGGGAAATTCTAGATAATTGCATAGGTTCATATTCAGGCATAGCAGATATCTGTGCACACAATCTCACTGCGCCTCTCATTCGTTCAATGTCATACGGATCGGTTAAATAACAATAGTTCAATAGTGGTTGATCCGTTGGATCTGAGGATTGGAGGGTTATCGTACCCTTAGACAGTGCCTTTTGTAGTGCAATGCTAAAGCCAGTTGGTATTTGGGAATCGTCTATATCAAAACCATGCGGTATATGCTCAGTTCTGATCTGAATTGGCCTCATCTGCATATCGTTTTTGTATTTGGACCCAGGTGTTGTGTACCTCATACCAACCTGTAACGCAGGAATCACATCAGGATGTGGGGCAGAAGTTTGATACTGCATAAAGACAGCAGGATGATCTCTCAAATTCTGACCGACGCCAGGAAGATGAGCTTTCACTTCGATGCCGAACTGGGAAAGATGATCTGAATCTCCTATTCCACTTAACATCAGCAATTGCGGGGAGTTTATGGCACCGCCACTAAGGATTACTTTCTCAGAATTAATCCGAAAGACTTCGCCTCCAGAAGAAGCCTCTACCCCAACTGCTCTTCCATTCTCGACGACTATTTTATTTACTAGCACATCTGAACGTAATGTCAGATTGAGCCTATTCCTAGCCGCCTGTAGATAGGTTAATGAGGTACTCATGCGGATACCATCCATTCGGTTGAACGGATAGAATCCAACGCCGGTCGAATCTGGATGATTCATATCTTCTGTTCTTGGATATCCTGCAGCAATACAAGCATCTATAAAAGCCCGCGGACTGGGTAGTAATTCTTCTTCCGTATAACGCTTAACAGGTATAGGCCCTTCTGAACCGTGAAAATCATCCCCTCCAAAATCTAAGTCACTTTCTGATTTGCGAAAAAATTCCAATACGTCTTTATACGACCATCCTTTATTTCCCAAGCGTTCCCAATCGTCAAAATCTTCGGGTATCCCACGAAACCAAACTTGCCCATTAATCGAACTGGAACCTCCTGTCACTTTGCCTCGAGGTAAAAGAAACGGAGTCTCTCTATCGGGTCTAGCCTGTGCTTGATATCCCCAGGTGTGAGAATATGGATCATAGGACTCATACCAGGCTCTGACACCATATCTAATATGATCAGGAAGATCTTTCTCCATAGGATAATCAGGTCCTGCCTCCAATAACAGGACTGATCTTGTCGGATCTTCTGTCAGTCTTGCAGCCAATACTGACCCTGCAGACCCTGCTCCTACAATGATCGTGTCATACATCATATGAAGTCACCATCCTTCTTCTTAAAAAGACCCTCTATATTCTTCCGGCTTTCGTCCCAGCATCCCTCAAGCACTAAATGCTGTTATGGGTAGCTAACTGATTTTCATGGGCGAATAGTAACATTTTGACTCTCACACAGTATGATTGAAATCGTACTGTTGAAGATATATAAACGGGGTACGCTTGAAAGGGCGTCAAGTCACATGCTCGCTGATGTGAGCCGCAGAGGGGTAAGGGTGAAAAAAAGTGGTAGGCAGAAAGGAGCTCGAACCTTCACTCTCTTATCGAGAAGCGGATTTAAGTTGTACATACAGATTTCATGATCTACCAGTTTGCATCTTTTCATGACTAATATAGGCCATTACAAGAGCCCATATCCCTCATTTTCTGCCTTATATCAGCCCGTGTAGGGAATTTGGTCGGCAAAAGTGACTGAGAGTATCAATTAGATTTTGATACAGGAATTAAATCAGGAATTCTTATAAAATCCAGTCCCTCTGTAACGACACCTTCCCACGGGGATGTGCCATTAACAGTAGCGTCCGCTAACCATTCTTTCGACGGTGGTAACGGTTGTAAAACCCATTCATCTACTGCACCCCACTTGAAAATGAAACAACCCCAGATGTGACCAAGTTCATCACCATAAGCCCCCGCCGCCGAGCAACCATAATTAATCCACACCGGCGCGTTATTGTAGGTGCCTTCAAGGAAATAGTATCCAGAATAGGTTTGGTTATTCTTGTGTTTTACTTCAAGTACTTCAGGTTTTGAGGTAGAAAGAGATTTTGCTATCTTCGAAGCCTCTTCAGGATCAGAAGTTTCAACCGCACCTGATAGGATGTCTTTTTTGATGCCTAGCGCATCTGAACCTGGTTCTATTGCAAGAACCTGGTCAAAATATTTTATGGCCGCTGAGGACAGTCCTAGTCTCATATAGGCGATGCCTAAATTCCTGTATGCATGACCGTTGAAGTCTTTTCTTTTTTCCCTAATACTTGCAAGTATCTCCCATGAGTGTATGGCTTTTTTATATCTTTTCAATTCCATATAACAAATCCCCATATAGTGATAGGGTAAAGGATTTTTAGGCTCCATAAATTGCAGAATTTCAAACTTATCTATAGCTATCTCGTATTCCTCTAGCTCTAAAAAGGATTTCCCCAACATGCCATAAATCTTAGGTTCCTGCATACCTAATTCGATGGCCCTATCCAAATTTCCTATTGCGTTGACATACTGTTGCATTGCAAAGAAAGATTCCCCTCTTTTTTGATACCCTGCGCCAGAATCAGGGTACATTTCTATGTACTTGGTTAAAGATTCTATTGCTTTCGAAAAGTTACCTTCCGCCATCAATTTCTCACCTTCAGCATAGAAATCTTTAAGTCCCAGTTCAGGGCTTGCTTTTACGGTATCGTCAAGCCAGTAAAAAGCTTCTACAGTCAATTCGTCTTCGATGAAAGATGTTCCGAAGGTTAGTGTCCAACCTGGACGGTTAAGCTCCCATGGATACCCAATGTTGTCATAATATGCGTTCATTACCCACATGTTGGATGGAACGGCATCACTTAAGGCCCAGACTCCGTCGGCTAGATTTTTGCCATTTCTTATTGAGGAGGGAACAGGTCTGTGATAGTAAATGAAACAGCCAAATGCTATTCCACAGTCTGAGTTAATCCACTGCGGCATACCGTTGTAGGTTTGAAGCTGATCCCCATCCCATTTAAGATTGTAGGTTCCATCCAACGAGAAATGTCCTTCAACTCTCAATTCTGACGGGTAGGAAGTCAATGGAGCCAATGTTTCTATTTCTTGAGCTCCTACGGGCATTGCCGGTGCCGGTGCTGGAGCAGGTGAAGCCGGAGCATTCAAAACGATATTTTCTGGTATCAATATTGGATCGATTGCCTTGTCAAAATCAAATAAATTCACATCCAGGAAAATTTGCAAGAGTTCACCATCGGTTTCCATCATCCCCGATAGCATCGTATCGTCTCTCATTGCAATTTCCAATTCCAACTTCAATAAGTAGAAAGTGGATGAGTCTATCCAATAAGTGATACGAAATTTTTCCATATCATCTAAAGAATCTTCTGTGGCGTCGAAATCAAAAAAGCTCAGAAAATTGTTGGCCAGAGAAGGGTCACCCAAGGATTCAATTAAGTCGAATTCTATTAAGTACGCTTCTTTATCAGCATACCCTTCTATTTCCGGTGTTCCCGATAAAGGGAGTTCAAATAAAGAGTCCTCTTCTCCAGAGCCCGACCATATAGTTGCGAAGTCAGGTCCGTCGTAAGAAGTCACTTCATTCCAAGCTTCTTCCATTGGTTCAAGAGAAAAGTAGCGATCTTGAACCTTTCTTTCCTCACCTTCTAGGAGCATTCCCATCATTTCAAAACTCAATTTTTCGCTCAGTTTATCTGGAGGTTGTACTACGGCATCAAAATTGAGCGGTAATTCAAAACCTGACACCGGTTCTGATATAACCATTGTTCCTTTGTATCTATAGGATGACAATCTATCCATTACCACTTTACTGTTTTCTAAAACTGTTTTTGTATCAGGCAATAATGGTTTCGGAGTATCAATTGGAGCAGATACCTGAGTCGGTTTGGGGGTGACAGTAGGTAGGGGAGTATTTGTTGGCAGTAAAGTAGCAGTATCCACTATAGGTGTATCCGATGGGTGGGGAGTATTTATTTCAGGCGACGATAGTTGGTTTGCACCAGTGCTATCATTTGACGTTTCTCCTACCGCCTTTCCTACTGTAGGACCGCATGCCGATAAAATAAATAATCCAACCAAAACAGATACTAATATGGAAAATGGCTTCACAGATATACCACCTAAGATATTACTTATTATGTAAATTTATCCCATTATATCCAATTATTATGTGCAACCTAGGGTGTTTCCACTCAGTATTGAAAAATTTGGTCGGCACGACTAGCAGGGTGGGGGTTCGAAAAATTGGCGCCCAGAAAGGGAGTCGAACGCCCATTCTCCTATCGAGAAGCGGATTTTAAGTTCACCTAGGGCTGTTCCTTAATTTTGTTGAATTTCGTGTTTATCGGCAATTACTTTCCTATATTCACTGCCCACTTGGATAATAAGATTTGAACAGACTTTTTGACTTGTGGTGCACTCAACGCATTAAAGAAAAAACTTCATATTTAAATGAGTTAAATTAGGAAAATTTGGAGAGGCTGTGGATAATATACGAATCATATCAAGTATAGGGAGAGCATATTATGCGGAATACTCAATCTTTAAATGGAAAAGTGGCTTTAGTGACCGGTTCAGGTCGAAATATTGGAAGGGCAACAGCCCTGCGATTAGCATCTCTGGGTGCTGCCGTAGCGGTAAATGCTAGGACAAATGAATCAGAAGCTAAGTCCGTGGAGAAAGAAATTACAGACAATGGAGGACAATCAATTTCTGTTTTGGGTGACGTTGGGTCTGAAGGCGAAGTTAAATCAATGTTTGAAAAAATAGAAAAAACTTTAGGCAATGTCAGTATATTGGTAAATAATGCAGGGCTCAGAGACGAAAAACTTACTTCCGAAATGACAACCGACGAATGGCGCAGAGTTTTGTCGGTAAACCTTGACGGACCATTCTACTGTAGCCGAGCTGCTATACCAGGAATGGTAGAAGCCGATTGGGGAAGGATTATAAATGTTTCCGGCCTAAATTCATTTAAAGGGAAGGAGGGATGGGGACACGTATGCGCCTCAAAAATGGGCGCAATAGGGTTAACACGAGCACTATCTATGGAACTAGCAACCAACAATATAATGGTCAATCACATAGTACCAGGTGCATTTGACACTTCTGATGCATCTGGAAGCAATCCCACACCGGTTGTTTCGAATATACCTGTTGGCAGGCTAGGATATCCAGTTGAAATAGCCTCTGCGGTCGAATTCTTGTCATCGCCTGAAAACAATTTCATCACCGGGCAAACAATACACGTAAATGGCGGAGCATATGCCTACTAAATAGCAGAGATCAAGGACTCCGTCAGAGAACCAATACAAAAATCGTATAAGACAAGAAAACTTCGGAGGAATTACAGATGCCAGGGAGATTAGAAAATGTAAAGGCTGTCATCACAGGGGGAGGCGGGGCTATCGGTATGGCTACTGCTGAAGCATTTCTAAGAGAAGGAGCCCTAGTATTTGTGACGGATTATAATACAGAGATCGTCGATCGGACTCTCAAATCACTCAAGGTTGTGTCTGATTCTGTTTTCGGTTGCCCAGCAGATGTAACTTCGAAAAGTGAAGTTGCATTTATGATGGATGCAGCTGCAAGATCATTGAATGGGATCACAGCCTTGATTAATAATGCCGGAACAGTCTCACCGGGTTATCTTGTTGACCAATCAACTGCAGATATAGATCGGGTGACTAATGTGAACTTAAAAGGAGTGATTCTTTGCACCCAAGCTGCTATACCTTATTTAGATAAATCTAAAAATTCGTCGATTACGAGCACTTCTTCACAAGCAGGAAAGAGAGGTTGGAATCAAAATGCTGTATACAGCGCCACAAAGGCGGCCGTCATCGGTTTTAGCCGCGCGATGGCTGTGGAATTGGCCCCAAATATAAGGGTAAATTCGATTGCCCCGGGGCATATTAAAGACGAGGGCATGGCTTGGGCGGCCTTTGCTAAACGTAAAGAAACCTATCAAACTGTTGAGGATTTCAGCGTTGACCTAGCTGAGACAGAAATTCCGCTCAGGCGTTTACAATCGGCCACTGATATTGCAAATGGATTTGTCTTCCTAACCTCTAATGAAGCCTCAGAAATTACTGGTGTGGTATTGAATATTGGTGGCGGGGTAGTAATGGATTGAAGAATTTGATTACTGAACCGATACATACGGAAACCTTATATGGGTATAAAATATGTATAATCCCAATACCCCATTAAGGAAATAAAATATTGCCCCTTCGGAGTAATTTAATATGGCATCAAACCCGATCTTGGCTTTGCAAGATTCCATAGAAGCCCTAGGAACCACGTCTAAAAAATACAGAGATACCATGCATTTACCAATGCATCACATCGCGGTTGGGATTACTCCTATATCTTTCTATGCGACTGAAGCTGATGTCCCAAACTATTTCGCTGATTTCTATCATACAATTCGCCCTGAATGGATTGGGAGCACATGCCGATTAGATTCCTACTCAGAAATAATAAGTGACGAAGAAAAAGTAGGATATCTCGTCAAAGCCTCTCGCCTGGATGGGAATGGTTCCACAATGTCGACATTCGAAGGGATTTTCACTATGGGAAATATCGAAGGCGATTGGCGTTTGATAAGTAGAAACATTTTTAATGTATCCAAAGAATCCAAAATCAGACAAAGAGAACTAATTGATAAATGGAACAAATAATTTAGGTTCTTAATTCCAATTGAAACCCGCAAACAAGATAATCACAGGTTAAATTCAGGCTCTAAATAGTCTTTCTCTTTATCGTAGACCTGAAGCCTTTGCCTACTTACATCGCAGATAATTATCCGGTCATCTCTCGTGATGCTGATAGAAGTTGGTCTCATGAAAGCCCCTAGCTTGGATTTATCTTTAGCCTGTTTGAATGCATTGTAGTAATCTACATTTGTTTCTAAATAATTCAAAGCGGAGCGAGATAATTCGGTCGCATCACCATAAAGGGAAGTAAGGATTTCTCCATCACTGTCAAAAATCTGAACCTTTTGGTTCCCCCAATCGGTAACGTATACATCTCCTTCGCTATCAACAGCAACATCTGAAGGATGATTCAATCTTAAGGTATCGATAGGCGACTCTCCAAAATTTTGAATCCATTTACCATCCCCTGTAAATTTTTGAACCCTGTTATTGCCCCAGTCAGCAACATATACAAATCCTTCTCCATCGACTGTTATACCCCACGGATCGTTCAACTGCCCTATGCCTGAACCAAATTCACCCCAGGAGTGGATAAAGTCACCGTCGTCGGTGAATTTCTGTATACGATTATTCCCAGCATCCACCACATAGAGATGCCCTCTCATATCCGAAGCTAT
>PBKS01000003.1 GCA_002722155.1 Chloroflexota bacterium | reverse complement strand
GCTTCGGTTAAAGCCATGGTAGGAAGTCTTGAAAGTGGGGCATTAGAAGACAAAAAAGCAGCCAACGATTTCATTGCTAGAATTGACAAAGATGTCGATAGGATGACTTCCTTAGTATCCGACTTGTTGGAACTCTCTAGGCTTGAAAGTGGGCAAGAAGATATTGAACTTGAACCCGTAGAATTGAGATCTTTAGTTGATGATTCCATTTCAATGGTCACAAATCAGGTGTTAGATGGTCCTGATATATTGTCCAAAATTTTTGAAAATGTGGAGATACTTGGCAATAAGCAAAAGGTAACTCAAATATTGCTGAATTTGCTCCAGAATTCAGTTAAATTTACTCCTTCTGGAGGAACCATAACTGTGGAAGCTAGATCAAATGGTGGATTTGTAGAAGTTTCTGTCCTAGATACCGGTATTGGAATAGCAGCCGAACATTTACCTCACTTGTTTGAACGCTTTTACAAGGTTGATAAGGCACGTAGAGATGGTGGTACTGGTTTGGGCCTGGCCATTGTAAAACACATAGTGCAAGCTCATGGCGGAGCCGTATATGCAGATAGTGTCGAGGGCGAAGGGAGCGCTTTTTATTTTACTATGCCGCTACTTAAGACAGCCAACATTGAAAAAAATTAAAACCTAGGCCAGTCCAATTAATTCATAACTACACCTTAAATCCTCGTTAATATTTCGTTAAACCTACTTTGATCACCTTCTTTTACTATTTTTATGTGAATTGCAAAGAATGAATTTGGAAAAGAATATTTAGAAAGATCGAAGTTTTAGATGGAGATACTTTTACAGTGAGAAACAATACTAAAAAGGTATCGGTTTTAACCGTTGCTATTGTGGTTACCATGTTTTGGGTTTTGGTAGCCTGTGGAAGTGATCAAAAGGAACAAACAGCAGGTGGAGTATCGGTTACATCTGAATTGACAGGCACTATTGAGGTAGATGGTTCATCGACTGTCTACCCGATTTCTGAAGCAGTGGCAGAAGAATTTAACAAACTATATCCCAAAGTTAGGGTAAATGTGGGAGTTTCAGGTACAGGGGGAGGATTCAAGAGATTTACGGTTGGGGAAACGGACATATCTGGTGCATCTAGATTAATTCGGAATCCCAAAGAGACTAGCAAAGCGGAAGCGAACGGCGTTACTTATGATGAATTGAGACTTGGTACGGATGGACTTTCCGTACTGGTTAACCTAGACAATGACTTCGTAGATTGCTTAACTGTTGAAGAATTGAATGCAATCTGGATGCCGGAATCTACGATAAATAACTGGAGCCAGGTAAGGACCGGTTTCCCAGATCAAAAGATGAGGCTTTATGGCCCCGACTCTGATTCTGGAACCTTCGACTACTTCACCGAAGAGGTAAACGATGAAGTTCAAGCTTCTCGATCAGATTACACAGCTAGCGCTGACGATAATGTACTTGTCCAAGGAATTGCAGGAGACAAAGGATCACTTGGATATTTTGGCTATGCGTACTATCAAGAGAATAAAGACAAACTAAAGCTTCTGGCAGTTGATAGCGGTTCTGGTTGTGTTCAGCCGAACCTTCAGACCATACCTTCAGGTGAATACTCGCCATTGTCTCGACCTCTTTTCATTTACGTAAACGAAAAGAGTTACCAACGACCAGAAGTTAAGACTTTTGTCGACTTCTATATGGATAAGGGTCCAGATCTTACAAACGAAGTTGGATATGTGGCATCTCAAGATGCTGTTTATGCTGATAACAGAGATAGGTTAAAAAAATAGCAAAATTTCATGTAGGGATTTTTTGATAAAACTGGGCAGTAGTAGAGAAGCTTTCTGGGGTTGAAGATTTTGCTTAGTGGTTTTAGATATAAATGTATAGTCGATTGGAATGGATAATTTTATTGAAAATACTCGCTAGAAAACTCTACCAGATGGGACGGTAATCAAATTGTCAGGACTTGTGGATTCTAGAAAAAAGTTTTGGGTAAAACTTGAAGGATCTATTGTTAAGTGGCTATTTATGTCATGTGCGTTGGTATCAATACTGACAACATTGGGAATTCTCGTAATTTTGCTATACCAAGGGTATGGATTCTTCAAGGAAATAGGTATTTGGGAATTTCTCACAGGTACTAGGTGGACCCCTATACTGAAACCTCGCTCATATGGTGTTTTACCCCTTGTATCTGGAACTTTAATCGTAACTGTCATTGCTGCTTTAGTGGCTTTGCCTATTGGTCTTATGACAGCTATATTTTTGGCAGAATATGCCGCCGAGAAAGTTAGGAGAATAATCAAACCTATACTGGAGATTCTCGCTGGCATACCAACTGTAGTTTATGGGTATTTTGCTCTTACATTTGTCACCCCGCTTTTGCAAAATGTTATTTCTGACTTGTTAATCTTTAATGCATTGAGTGCGGGACTTGTAATGGGGATCATGATCATCCCAATGGTCTCTTCTCTTAGTGAAGATGCCATGATTTCTGTGCCTAGGAATTTGAGAGAGGCTGCTTACGCCTTGGGTGCAACTAGATACGAGGTTAGTTTAAGGGTAGTAGTACCGGCAGCGCTTTCAGGAATCATAGCTTCATTTATCATAGCTCTATCGAGAGCTATA
Source organism: Chloroflexota bacterium (assembly GCA_002722155.1). Lineage (GTDB taxonomy): Bacteria > Chloroflexota > Dehalococcoidia > Lucifugimonadales > UBA826 > UBA11996. Next base: position 25,357 of record PBKS01000003.1, on the reverse strand, counting down.
GGCGAAACAATGTTGGTGACTATTGCTGCGGGGGCAACCCCGAAAATGACTTTGAATCCTTTGGAAAGTGTTCAAACGATGACGGCTTTTATCGCCCAAACTAGTATGGGTGAGCAAGCTGTAGGTTCTCTTGAGTACAACACAATATTTGCAGTTGGTTTGCTGTTATTTTGCATGACACTCTCCATGAATTTGCTTGGATTCTGGATCGTTAGACGGTTCCGGGAGGCATACTAAAATGAGTCAAGAGAAATTTGGCAAGACAGGTATAAACCCAAACCGCAAACTTAGAAAAGTGGTTGGAGCTTCAGTTTATATTTTATTTTTACTTTCTACCTGCGTAGGAATTGTTGGATTGGCCATTCTTATTTTTGACGTTCTAGACAAAGGTATTCCTTGGTTGAATTGGCAATTCATAACAGATTACCCGTCTAGAAAGCCGGAAGAAGCGGGCTTATTTTCAGCTTTGATGGGTACCATTTGGCTGATGTTCATGACGGCTTTATTTACTGTTCCTATTGGGGTAAGTGCTGCTATATATTTGGAAGAATACGCCCCTAAAAACCTTCTTACTAGGATTATTGAAATAAATGTTTCCAACTTAGCAGGAGTACCGTCTATAGTTTATGGTCTTTTAGGCATGAGCATTTTTGTTTATCAGTTTGGTAGTGACGAGATGTTCTTGGATAGGGTTCTTATCGCAGGGGCTTTAACTTTGTCACTATTGGTTCTCCCGATAGTAATCCTTGCTTCTAGAGAATCCATCCGTGCTGTGCCAGATTCATACCGTCAGGGTGCGTATGCTATGGGAGCAGATAAATGGCAAGTCATTAAAGGGGTTGTGTTGCCTTCTGCATTCCCAGGAATTTTAACAGGCACAATTCTTGCTATGTCTCGGGCTATTGGTGAAGCCGCTCCCGTTATAGCAATCACAGCACTTGTTTATATAACTTACATACCCAAGCATCCCTTTGAGCGTTTTACTGTGTTACCAATACAGATATTTAACTGGGTTGCGAGGCCTCAAGACGATTTTAGGTCTTTAGCTGCTGCTGGGATAATAGTGTTACTTGTCATGCTGCTAACTATGAACGCGATAGCAGTTGTTTTGAGAAATAAATATCAATCCCGGTCGGAGGAATAGATTGGCAGAGACTATTGTTTTAAGTGTTAAAGGTTTGAATGTTTATTATGGAGATTTTTTAGCAGTTAAAGACGTTAATATGGATATAAAGAGGGAAAGCGTAACAGCTTTAATTGGTCCGTCAGGGTGCGGTAAAAGCACCTATCTTCGGTGTCTTAATAGAATGAACGATTTGATTATGGGAGCATCAGTTCAAGGGCAAGTTTTGTTTGAAAACCGAAACATATACGATTCAGATGTGGATGCAACAGAAATACGCTCCAGAATTGGAATGGTATTTCAAAAGCCAAATCCTTTTCCAAAGTCAATTTATCAAAATATTGCCTTTGGACTTAGGGTAAATGGATTTTCAGGTGATATGGATGAGGCTGTAGAGAAATCTTTGAGACAGGCTGCTCTATGGGATGAAGTAAAAGATAGGCTCAATGATAGTGCCTTCGCTCTCTCCGGTGGACAACAACAAAGACTATGTATTGCTCGCGCCCTCGCTGTTGAACCAGAAGTGGTTTTGATGGACGAACCAGCTTCCGCTTTGGACCCTATTGCTACGTTGGCAATTGAAGACTTGGTGAGAGAGCTGAAAAAGACCTACACAATCGTGATAGTTACCCATAATATGCAACAAGCTGCCAGAGTTTCGGATGAAACGGCCTTTTTCATGGTAGGAGAAGATAGATCGGGATATCTTGTAGAGCAGGATGATACCCAGAAAATATTCACCAATCCTACACATCAAAGGACAGAAGAATACATAACTGGTCGATTTAGTTAGAGGGGGTGATATATGCCAAGAGAAGATTTTGAAAATAACCTGAAGGTTGTACAAGATGACCTGATCCGGTTGTCAAGTATGGTGGAGAAATCAGTCTTTAAATCGATTGATGCGCTTCGTAATCGAGATATTGCTGCCTCCCAGCAAGTTATCGACGACGATGATGCCATAGATGAAAAGCAACAGGATATTGAAAATAGATGTATAGAATTAATAGCTTTGGAAGCACCAATGGCAGGAGATTTACGAGTAATCATTTCCGTGATGATGATGGCCACTGAACTTGAGAGGATAGGCGACTATGCAGAAGGCATAGGTAAAATCAGTCTGGCTATGGGGGACCTTCCTCCTTTAAAGCCACTAATTGATATTCCCAGGATGGCCGATATATCCACAGATATGCTCAGAAGAAGTACCGAAGCATTTATAAATAGGGATACAGATTTAGCAACCTCGGTTCGAGAAGATGATGACGTTGTCGATGAACTTTACAATCAGGTATATAGAGAGCTATTGACCTTTATGATGGCAGATCCTAGTAGCATACAAAGAGCTACTTATTTGATTTGGGTGGCTCATGATCTTGAAAGAGTTGCTGACCGAACAACAAATATGTCAGAAAGGGTTATATGGTTGGTGACTGGAAAGAATCCTGATTAGAATAATCGTCGCTATGTGACCGGATTCTCTAGAACATTGCCTAATTTACCGCCGATATTTTCGGCTATTTCTTCAATTGTTGGGGTATTGCTAGTTTCTTTTTCAATCGAAGTAACCACACAATTTTGTATTCCACATGGGATTATATGATCAAAATAGGAGAGGTCTGTAGTTACATTTAAGGCTAATCCGTGAGAAGTAGTCTTTTTACTAACCCTAACTCCTATCGCTGCTATTTTTCGGTTTTGCACCCATACTCCCGTCGGCATGTCGTTTTCATTGGCAACAATGTTGTAATCGGAAAGGCAGCCTGTAATAGCCGTTTTTAATGTATTTACGTATTCAGAAGCATTAAGTTTAAGGCGATCTAATTTTATTATTGGATAGACTACTAATTGTCCTGGTCCATGATAGGTAACTTCCCCACCGCGATCAGTATTTCGTATCTCAATGTCCAGGCGTTTGATATCTTCATTATTTATCAAGATATCCTCGGGTTTACCCATTCTGCCCAAGGTATAAGTATTGGGGTGTTGGAAAATTAATATTTCATCTTTTCCACCAGCAGACACAGAGGAATGAGTTTCTTGTTGAATGGTTTGACCTATGTCATAGCTGACCAGGCCATGGTATGTAGTCAGCATTATGGCCCCAAACTAGTAAATTTGTGTTTCTGAATTGATATTTTCCAACAAATTTTTTACTGACATACTGAACGCACTTGCTTCGGCACCATCCATTACCCTGTGATCAAAGGAGAGGCATATATTCATCATTGATCTTATAGCTATAGCATCCGCCGCAATTATCGGGCGTTTCACAATGGCTTCTGTAGTCATAATCGCTGATTGGGGATGATTTACCAAGGGTCTTGAAGATACTGAACCTAAGGCTCCTGTGTTATTCAAAGTAAATGTGCCGCTCTGTACTTCGAACAAATCTAATTTGCCATTCTTGGCCTTCGTAATTAGATTTTCCATAACGCCTGCCAAGCCCGCTATACTAAATAGATCAGCGTTATGGATAACTGGTACCACCAGTCCATCTGGGGCTGCAACAGCTATCCCAATATTTATATTTTTCTTTAGAATAATTCCTTCTTCTGACCAAGAAGAATTTAATAGTGGGTTTTTCTTTAAAGATTCAGCAACTGCCTTTACTACAAATGGTAGATAGGTGATGTTGATACCCTCTTTAGCCATGAAGGATTCTTTTATGGTTTCTCTTCTCCGTACCATTCCTGTGACATCTACGGCAACTTCACTCCACGCCTGAGGGATTAATGTGGCGCTTTTGACCATGTTGGCCGCTATCATTCTTCTGATGGGGCTGAGAGTAATTTTTTCCTGGTCTTGTCTTTGAGTGGGTGATGCTGTTTCTTTGATAATAGTCTGAGGTTCCAGTGTATTAGGTTTGGACTGAATGAACGTCGTGACGTCTTTCCGTGTGATCCTTCCGTTTATTCCAGTTCCCACCACTTGCGTGAGATCAACATTATTCTCTTCTGCCAGCCTTAAAACAGCAGGGGAATATCTGCTTTTTGTACGGGGTTTTACCGAAGAACTTGACTGCGTTTCATCTCTACTGATCGGGCCTCCCGATCCTGTTGGCCCGACCGGTGCAGCGTCTTTTATTAATATTCCTGTTGTGCCAATATTTTGGTCTGGAATACTCGAGCCGGGATCTGAATTCACAGTTGTGTTTTCATGTTCTTTTGTTTCAATATCGGCGATGAGTCCGCCCATTGGAACCGTATCACCTTCGTTGGCTATTATTTCACGAAGAATTCCTTCCACAGGTGAAGGAAGTTCCATATTAACCTTGTCAGTTATTACTTCAACTAAAGGGTCATATTTTTCGACTTTATCACCAATATTTTTCAGCCATTTTCCAATCACGCCTTCCGTGACTGATTCACCTACTTGCGGGAGTTCTATCATCATCGTACTAATACGCTGCCAGTTTATTTATTGCTGCCAATATTTTTTCTGTATCAATCATAAACTTGTTTTCTAGAGGTGGACTAAAGGGCATTGCAGGTACTTCTGGTCCGCCCAATCTCACTACCGGAGCATCTAGATATTCAAAGGCATGCTCTGAAATTAAAGCAGATACCTCAGATCCAATACCAAGTGTTTGATTATCTTCGTAAACTATAAGGACTTTTCCTGTCTTTTCTACCGTGCCAATGATGCTTTCCACATCTAGCGGTCTTACAGTCCTAAGATCTAAAACTTCTANACTAATATTTTTTGATGCCGCGAGCTGAGCTGCCTCCAGGCAATGATGTACCATCAACCCATATGTGATGATGCTGAGATCGTCTCCTGATTTTTTGATATCTGCCTTCCCTATGGGAATGGTATATTCTTCCTCCGGCACCTCTCCTTTTACAAGGCGGTATGTCCTTTTATGCTCAAGAAATATGACTGGATCNTCGTCTCTAATAGAAGTTTTTAGAAGGCCTTTGGCATCATACGGAGTCGAAGGGGTTACAACCTTTAAACCTGGAGTATGGGCAAATAATGCTTCGACGCTTTGAGAATGGTACAAGGCACCCCTGACACCGCCACCTTGGGGGGCTCTCAAAACCATTGGAGCCTGCAATTTGCCTTCTGTTCCATACCTTACTTTTGAGGCTTCGCCAACAATCTGGTTTATGGTTGGCCAGATAAAATCAGCAAATTCTATTTCAGCTATTGGCCTGAGGCCGCTCATCGCCGATCCTAAGGCGATTCCTGCTATCGAAGATTCAGCAAGTGGTGTGTCGATGACTCTTTCTCCTCCAAATTCGGATAAAAATCCATCTGTTGCTAGAAAAACGCCTCCTCGTGCTCCAATGTCTTCACCCATAATGAAAACCCGCTCATCTTTCCTCATTTCTTCACGCATGGCATCTCTGATGGCTTCCAGTACCGTTATAACTGGCATTTTCTATCTACTCCGAATAAACATGTTTATGAAAATTTGTTGTTTCCGGATAAGGAGCATTTTCAGCTTCTTCTGTCGCCATGTTAACTATGTTTTTGGCATTTTCACGAATGGCTGCATCTTCTTTTTCGTCCAAAATGTTTAGTTCAAAAAGTTGCTTACTTAGTAACTGCAAAGGATCTCTTTTCTTTGCTTCTTCGATCTCTTCGGTTGGTCGATAAATGGAATCGTCATCGTCACTAGTGTGAGGTAGGTAACGTTCCACGTTTGCTTCTATCAATGTGGGACCCAAACCTGCCCTGGCCCTCGAGACCGCTTCAGAAGTCGTTTCATAGACAGTAACAATATCGCAGCCATCTATTTCGATTCCAGGCATTCCATATCCTTCAGCCCTTGAAGCCACGCTATCTACAGCCATCTGTTTGGATAGAGGAACTGATATTGCGTACCCATTGTTTTCGCAAAAGAATATAATGGGAAGTTTGTGTATAGCCGCGAAGTTCATTGCTTCATGGCAGTCGCCAGCACTGGAAGCACCATCACCAAAATATGTGATTATAACTCGATCTTCTTTTTTGATTTTTGCAGTCAATGCAGCCCCTACAGCTTGAGGTATGTGGGTTGCGATTACATTGGAGAGATTAATAACTCCATATTCTGGATGCGCTCCGTGTGTAGGGAATTGTCTGGCTCCACTTAGTGGTTCTCCTTCTTTTGCAACAAAGCCTTTGATTATTTCAGCGGGAGTTAGGCCTAGGGTTAGTAATACAGCAAGGTCTCTGTAGTATATGTAGCACTGATCGTAGCCTTTTCGCAGTGCTGCTACGGAACCAATCTGACCTGCCTCGTGTCCCTGGGAGGAAGCCACAATAGCAGCTTTTCCTTGTCGGTTTAACATCCATATTCGCTCATCGAGAGTTCTACAAAGAACCATCTCTTTGTACATATCCAAAAGTTGATCGTTTTGGATTTCTTTGTTTGACTGAGTTTTTGTATTATTGGCCAATTTCGCGCCTGTGAAACCAATCCGGTAATTTAAAAGTTATGAAGCCATTATATTGAGGATGTAAGAGAGAGGTCAAAATTATTTTATGGTGCATTCAGCAATGGGTTCAATCAGACGATCGAAACCTGTAGCCCACGTTCCATATAGTTTCTATGTAGGGATCTTCCGCATTGATTTCTATCTTGCTTCTAAGTCTTCTGATGTGCACGTCGACTGTTCTGGTACCGCCAAAATAGTCATATCCCCATATTTGGTTCAGCAATGTTGCCCGGTCGTATACTCTTCCTGGATTTGATGCTAGTAATAGTAAGAGCTCATATTCTTTGAATCTAAGGTTAATCCTGTTGTTATTTATCCGTACCTCATAATTAGAAGGGTTGATTGTAAGATCACCCCTAATTATTTGTTCATCTTCTAAAGGTTTAGCTTTTGATCTTCGTACCGAAAAAATTGACCGTGCTAACAATTCTTCCTCATGAAAAGGGTCCACTATAAAGTCATTTATATCCATTTCAATATCAAGAGATATGAGGTCGTGTGTCGATACAATTGCCAAGGTAGAGATATTATTCGATTTACACTGGTTCAGGATGCTGGAGACTTGCGGTCTTCTTAGTCGAGACAAGTAAATTAGAGCCAAAGGAGTGTAGTCTGCTGAGTCAGCTTGATCCTTAAAGGTCTCTAAATCACTATCGCTGTATACAAATATTGGCATAATCGACTCTTCTTTTAAAAGTCGATTTATATCCTCTCGGGTTAACTCGTTGGATTTGTCGTGCGCTATATTCATATCCCTTAAAGCTTAAAGTGCGTTTTGCACAACTTCAAATAATTTAACTTGGTGAATGAGGATCTGACAATGAAGAAAATTTGCTCATTAATTCAAGGTTGTAGATTATAGCAAACAAAACCANGAGTGCAGGTATTTAATATCAAATCTTTGCCCCAACCTGTAGGTGTAATGTACTATTAAAAGCCCTAATAGTTTATCCAAAATACATTTTGACTAATAAATAATCCAAGTAAATATATGGAGATAAACAGATGAATATGCGTTCCATGAGGAGCATGTTTATATATCTTTTAATAGCTGTCGGTGTGATGGCTATATTTCTGACGGTTTTTAATGAGCCATTTGGGGGTTCTTCAGAAATACCTGTAAGTAGGGTAATTTCGTTAGCCTCAGAAAATAAATTGGAAACAATTGAAATAAGTGGGGATACTCTCACAGCAGTGGGATATGATGGGTCTCGCTATACCTCAAGGAAAGAGTCTGGATCAAGCATTTTGGAACAGCTTGAGGCGGCTGGTGTCAGCAGTGGGGCAGGTGGAGTGGATGTCTCTGTACGTGGAGCAGGTGGTCTAGGAAGTCTGTTCGGTATATTGATCAATTTCCTGCCCATCATATTCTTTGGTGCTATTTTGCTTTTTATGATGAGACAAGCACAAGGAAGTACAAGCCAGACTTTCAGCTTTGGTAAATCTAAGGCGAAAGTTTTTGATAGCGATAATCCGGCCGTAAGTTTTTCTGACGTAGCAGGAGTAGATGAGGCTAAAGAGGAACTACAGGAAGTTGTTGAATTTTTAAAATCACCGGAGCGGTTTTTGGCTTTGGGAGCAAAAATACCTCGAGGTGTGCTATTGATGGGACCACCTGGGGTGGGAAAAACTCTCTTAGCTAAGGCTGTTGCAGGTGAGGCTGGAGTGCCCTTCTTCTCAATTAGTGGGTCTGAATTTGTCGAAATGTTTGTTGGAGTTGGTGCCTCCAGAGTAAGAGACTTATTCGATACGGCAAAGAAAAATGCGCCATGCATCGTTTTTGTGGATGAAATTGACGCCGTCGGTAGACAAAGAGGGGCTGGATTGGGAGGTGGACATGATGAAAGAGAACAGACATTGAATCAGATACTGGTTGAGATGGACGGATTTGATACTGGAACTAACATTATAGTTCTCGCCTCAACGAATAGACCAGATATTTTAGATCCTGCCTTGTTAAGACCAGGTCGCTTCGACAGAAGAGTCACATTGGATAGTCCAGACGTTAAGGGAAGGGAAGAGATTCTTAATGTTCATTCAAAGGGCAAACCAATTTCGGATGACACGGACATGGAGGCAATAGCCAAGCAAACGGCAGGATTCAGTGGGGCTGACTTGATGAACCTGCTGAATGAATCTGCTATTTTGGCTGCTAGGCGAGACAAAAAGACAATCACCTATGATGAGATGGCGGAGTCTATAGATCGGGTTATAGCTGGTCCAGAAAGAAAGAATAAGGTAGTTAATGAAAAAGAAAAGAGAATGGTTGCCTATCATGAAGCTGGGCATGCCCTAGTTGCTCATTTGCTCCCGCACGCGGATCCACCTTACAAGGTGACCATAGTAGCCCGTGGACAGACGGGAGGTCACACTCGATTTTTGCCAGAAGAAGAGACTCAACTTGTCACCCAAAATCAATTGGAGGCTAGGCTGGCTTCTGCCTTGGGTGGAAGGGTTGCTGAGGAATTAGTTTTTTATGAGGTAACAACAGGAGCAGGAAACGATTTAGAACAGGCGACAAACATCGCGCGGGCTATGATAACTAGACTAGGTATGAGTAAAAAATTGGGTCCTAGAACATTTGGAAAAAGGGAAGAATTAGTGTTTCTGGGTAGAGAGATATCAGAGCAGAGGGATTACAGTGACACCGTAGCGGAGACGATTGATGAGGAAGTTCATGGGTTGATCCAACATGCGTATGAAATTGCTAAAAATTTAATTGATACTAATATGGGTAAACTCTCCGCATTGGCATTTCATTTAATAGAACATGAGACCATTGAAGGAGAGGAGCTAAAGGAGCTATTGGACCAAGCTCCAGCAGTATCTGCTAATTAAATTGTAAGCATTCAGGGTTACCTAAGTTCCTCTAAAGCCGATTTCAGGTAAAACAATTTCCAGAGCGTCCAAGGCTTCTTGAATGTCAGACTCCTTAGTTGTTCCCATATGGCCCAATCTGAAAATTTTACCGTTGAGAGAAGCTTGTCCTCCTGCGAGTACAACCTGGTGATCTTCTCTCATTTTGGACATTAATTTAGAACCGTCTAAACCTTCAGGAACAGTGACTGCAGTACAGGTGTTTGAGGCGATGCTATCGCTAACGGGGAAAATGCGCAAACCTAATTTTGTGATCCCGTCCCTTGTGTATCGGCCTATAGAAGCATGCCTCTCAAAGATGGACCCCATTCCCTCGTCAATAATTTGTTGGAGAGCTAAATCCAGAGCGAACATGCATGAGACTGATGGAGTGAAAGGAGGTTGTCCAATTTCGTAATATCTTTTGTATTCTGCCATGTCTAAATAAAATCTTGGCATGTTGGACTGAGAGTGAGCTTCCCAAGCTCTTTCACTAAAGCTAATAAAAGCTAAACCTGGAGGAAGCATCCAACCTTTTTGAGAGGCCGTGGCTACTACATCTAATTCCCATTCGTCTGTTTCAAGAGGAAGAGAACAAACGCTGCTAATACCATCGACCAAAATCAACTTGTCGTATTCTTTTTTAACAACTGAGGCGATGGCCTCAAGATTGTTAGTTACTCCTGTGGAGGTTTCGTTATGTGTGACCATTACAGCTTTGGCATCTGGATTTGCGTTTAGGCAGTTGCGAAGAATATCAAGATCCACATCGGAACCGAAGGGAAATTCCAGACTTACCAAATCTACTCCGTATCTTTCGGATATTATGCCAAATCTGTTACCAAAAACACCTACCGTAGCATTTATGGCCTTGTCTCCTGGCGATAAAGTATTCACTACGGCTGCTTCCATAGCTGAAGTTCCAGATCCAGTGATGATGTAGACGTCGTTTCGCGTAGAAAAAACTTTTTTTAATCTGTCAGTAGTTCTATATAGAATTTCCTTAAATTCAGCTCCCCTGTGATTGATCATGGGAGTTCCCATGGCTTCCAATATATCGTCGTTAACAGGAATTGGACCAGGAATTCTGAGATTAACCAATTTCTCCCTCCGCATNGGTTGTAGATGCTAATGTTACATATAAAAATAAGCGTAAAAATTTTATCATAGTCAGATGGTTACTTAAACAATGGCAGGCTGTATCAAATCTTAAATAAGTTTAAGGTATCTTCTACGCCCTGCTCTGAGAATTCCTTTGTCTAGGTCCGCTATATTTTCATTTTTAGTGATAGCGATTTCATTGATTCTAACTGCCCCTTGCTCAATAAGTCTTCGAGCCTCTCCATTGCTGGCAGTTAGTCCAGAGTCGACTAGCAAGTTACTCAGTTTCCAATTTGAAGCATCCCCTCCTGAAGGAACGGTGTATTCAGGTATGTCATTTGGAACCTCCCCGCCCTGGACTGTTTTTTCAAAAAAATCCTGGGCAAGGGCAGCAGATTTCGAATCGTGAAAATCACTTACCAGCCTATAGGCTACGGTCTTTTTCAACTCTATTGGGTTGACTGACATAGTATTCAAAGATTTTTCAATTTCTATAATTTCAGTAGTAGGGGTGTCAGTGAGCCAATCAAAATATGGCAGAATCATCGAATCTGGTATCGACATGACTTTGCCGAAAATTTCTTGTGGGGCTTCATCGATCCCTATGTAGTTTCCTAGACTTTTACTCATTTTTTGAACGCCGTCTGTTCCTGGGAGTAAAGGCATTATGAAACATTGTTGCGGTTTCATATCTCTCATTTGCTGTAGCTCTCTTCCAACCAGCAAGTTGAACTTTTGATCGGTTCCGCCGAATTCAACGTCTGATTCTATTGCTACAGAATCGTATCCCTGTAGCAGTGGGTATAGGAGTTCAGTAATGGATATGGGCTGGTTTTCTCCAAACCTTTTGGCAAAATCTTCTCGAGCTAATATCTGTGCGACAGTGAATTTACTGGTCAACTCAATTACGTTTGTGAGAGTAAAGGGCCCAAACCACTCGCTTTGCCATCTAATTTCAGTTCTGTCTCTATCAACAATTTTGAAGAATTGGTCCAAATAAGTTTGGGCGTTGGCCTGAACTTCTTCTATTCCAAGCATTTTCCTTGTTTCGGACCTTCCGCTTGGATCTCCAATTTGTGCAGTCCAATCCCCAACTATCAATACAACTTGATGTCCCATTTCCTGCAGCTGTCTTAGTTTTCTTAATCCGACCGCGTGTCCCATATGGATGTCTGGAGCGCTGGGGTCAAAGCCCATTTTCAGTCTCATCTTTTGACCAGAATTTAATCTGTCCAANAATTCAGACCTAACAATTATTTCTTCGACTCCTCTACTAAGGACGTCTTCTTTTTCAGTGAGAGGCATTTTTAGTATCTTTATATTAGTTTAATTTTCATATAGATGATGCGAGCAAATGATCCTAAATTCGGTACCTTATTCGAGTTCACCTGATTTTGAGAGTTTTTTTACGGTTGAAACATCTTTTTTCATTTGAACCATCAGGTCATCTACATTCTCAAATGACATCTCATCTCTCAGACGATCAAAGAACTCTATCTCTATATTTTCCCCATATATGTCTTTGTCGAAATCTAGTATATAGGTTTCAATGGTTTGTTCTTTTCCGTGGAATGTAGGATTTGTGCCGACACTAGTAGCAGCTGGGTACTTGGTGCCGTTCACTGTTGCCACTGTTGCGTAGATGCCGTTAGCAGGAATACAGATAGCCTGGTCAATGGTTTGGTTAGCTGTTGGAAATCCTAATAACCTGCCTCTCTGCATACCAGTAATCACACTGCCTTGTAGAGAGTATTGCCTACCGAGCATGACGGATGCTTTTCTAACTTCTCCTGCAGATATCAAATTTCGCACCGCGGTACTTCTAATTTGGACACCTGCTTTTTCCTGCACCTCTATAATTTTTAAAGTGAACCCAATCTCTTTTCCTAAAGCGGACAATCTATCTACCCCGGCTTCTCGGTTTCTACCCATTTGAAAATCTGGTCCAACCACTAATCCTGTCATGCCCAATTCGCTTTTTAGTAAACTAAGAAAATCTCTAGCCGAGAATTCTGAGACAGTTTTATTAAATGTGATAGCAGAGACAAAATCGACACCCGTGGCTTCTAATAGAGCAAGTTTAGTTTCTAAATTGGTTAGGAAATTTGGTCTAAATTTGGGGTTTAGAACAGTTGCCGGGTGGTTCTTAAATGTCACAATCCCTGCGGATTTTTGACTTTTTTTAGCAGCTTCAATGAGTTTTGCCATTAAATGTTTATGTCCTAAATGGACTCCGTCAAAAACTCCGACGGTTATCAATGAGTCTTGAAACTTTTTTTTTATATTAAGTTCTTGAAATAATTCCATGAATTAATGCTGTCAATTTTAGTAGTGTGATTCGATTTTCATAGTATGTTTCAGTATGTTCTTTGATGCTTATGAGATAGTCCAATAAAAGCTAGCATGCCGAAAAATCTCGGTCAAGAAAAAGTTTGGCTGGCATATTAGAGATGTTGAGTGGCGGTATTACGGGCCTTCCTCCCAATATTGGGCCAGATTGCGAGCGGGAAACTGTTTGTAGGGGTATTTTTGTAGGTTTTGTTCTATGAGACTCATCCCAAGACCAGGTTCAGATGGGAGTTTTATATAACCATCCTCTACCCTAAATGGGTTAGTGGAGATATCCTTTCCTAATTGCTCAAAATTAACGAAGTATTCCGTGATAAGAAAATTAGGTATAGCTGCTGATACCTGAATCGTGGCTGAAAGGCCCAAAGTTGTACTGTTGTAATTATGTGGGGAGACAGCTACATAGTAAGGTTCGGCCATAGCTGCGATTTCTTTTAACTCTAAAATTCCTCCAACGTTGCATACATCTGGGTTAATTATGTCTGCTGCTTGTTTTTCAAAAACATCGCGGAATTCAAATTTAGTATAGAGTTCTTCTCCTGTTACTATAGGTATGTTGATCTCTTTTTTTGCTGAGGCAAGGGCAGCCACATTTTCGGCAAGAATTGGCTCCTCAAACCAAAACGGCCTGTATTCTTCGATTTCTTTGGCTATTTTTACTGCATGCATCGGAGCAAGCCTTCTGTGCATTTCTACCAAAATATCAATGTCTGGGCCAACTGCCTGCCTAACAGCCCGAACATTTTCTACAGCCTGTTTTTCTACTTTTTTATCTACAAAAGTCCGCCACGGGCCAGGAATAGGGTCAAATTTCATGGCGGTAAACCCCATATCAGCTATCTTTTTGGCTTTTTCTGATATTTCCTTTGAATTCCAATTACCGCCGCCCCATCCGTTGGCATAAACTCGGATTTTATCCCTACAGGCCCCCCCTAGCAGCATATAAGTCGGTACATTGCACACCTTGCCAGTAATGTCCCACATCGCCTGTTCAAGGCCGCTAATTGCACTGTATAAATCCATGGCACCTCGCCTTCCAGCGAAATCGTCAAAAGACATTTGAAGGAAATGTTTTATGTGCATGGGATTTCTACCAATGAGGTATCTCTTCATCTGGTCTATATGGGCTACTATCTGAATATCTCTATCCGCTTGGGTATAGCACTCTCCCCACCCATGTATGCCTTCATCTGTATCAATCTTTACAAAACACAAGTTTTTACCCATGCCAGGGTGAATGAGGTAGTGATCAATAGATGTTATTTGCATAGTGACCCCTTTTTAATCTGAGTGCCAAATATCGGGTGAGTTACTGGGCAGTCCATCCTCCGTCAACAACCACCTCACTACCTGTAACGAATGATGATTCATCGGAGGCGAGGTACAGTGCTGCATACGCCACTTCTTTGGGTTTGCCATATCTTGCCATAGGTATTCTTCTCAACATATTTTGAAACGCTTCTGGGTTATCTCTCACTTCTGCGGTCATATCCGTTTCTATTGGTGCAGGATGTATGGAATTGCATCGAATATTGTTCGGAGCGTACTGAATGGCGACAGATTTTGTTAATAGGCGGACGGCTCCTTTGGAAGCTTGATACTGGGGACTTATATAATCAGCTCCTACTAATCCCATCTGGGATGAAATGTTTATGATGGATCCTCCTCCGCTATTTTTTAACACTGGTATAGTGGTCTTAATTCCCAGGAATGTTCCTTTACAATTGATGTCCATGACTCGATCCCATTCGGCTTCTGATGTGTCGAGTAACATTTTTCTAGAAGTAACGCCGGCATTGTTAACCAATACGTCTAGCTTCCCAAATTTTGACACAATGGTTTGTATTACTGATTTCCAATTAGAAACGTTCAGGACATCTAGTCTCTCAAACAAACACCTAGTATCAGGAGTGTCTATTTTTGACGCTGTTGTTCTACCCTGTTCCTCCAGTATGTCCCCGATGATGACATGAGCGCCCTCTTCGGCAAAGAGTTGGGCTTCTGCAGCTCCCATGCCTCTGCTGCCGCCAGTAATCAAAGCGACCTTATTTTCTAAACGTCCCATTGAATTCCTTTGATTCTAAGTTTTTCCTTCCGGTCTGTTGAGGAATTGAGGTCGATTTTTCTCTATTAGGTACAATCATTTCCTTAGCGTCAGAATTTTAGGTTATCAACTCGTTACTTACAAATGTTAAGACGGAAATACGGCTCAGCTTCGGGTTTGCAGTTATAAAACAATCAATTTTTGGTACGGATTTATAAACTTCTATAAATGACCGCATTGTCGGGGGAGAGTTCCCTTGACACCCCTATGACTGAATGTGATAATTTTCACCCGATTGACTAGGTTGTTACAGAGCTAGTTTTGTCGAAAAAAAGAGGTGGCGAAAGGCAATTGGAGATAGATCCGAATTACATAAATTCTGCCATTTGGGCGGATATCAAAATATTCACGCAAAATATCAAATATTTTGTTGTACTTATGATATTTTTTGCGGCAAATATGCTAATTGGGCACAATGCCATACCATCCATGGTTAAATCACAGCATGTGCCAGCTTCGCTGTCTAAGCTAAGGCCGCCCCTTTATGTAATCGCGGTGGTGTCTTTTGTAGCAGCGATGTACTTTGTTGTAACTGCTTTTGCAGGTGGTTTGGCTGCCATAAGAGCGATATACCCTGACTTTTGGATTTAATTTAGGATCTTGCTAATTTGATACCAGGCGATTTTCAACCTAAAAAACCTACCGGGACTCAACTAGCTAAGCTAGGTGTTCTAGGTGCCGTTTTGTTGGGAGTGTTTATAGTAGTAGTGTTACTTCTAACCTTTGTGATTTCATCCTGGTTGGGTCAACCTGTAATATTTGCGCGAGAAGCCCCCGATCAACCTATCGCATTTCCGCATGAGACACATGTTAAAGAACTTGGAATGGACTGTACCTTTTGCCACAGAACCGTGGAGAAGGAAGCGGCAGCTTCAGTTCCTGCAACTGGTCTATGTATGACTTGTCACTCAGCAGTTGGAGACGAGCTGGAAAGTATCTCAAAAATGAGAAGTCTTTATGAGGATGGAAGATCAATTCACTGGGTTAGAGTCCACAGGGTTCCAGATCATGTCCACTTCGTTCACGAAGCCCACATAAGATATTTCTCAGAGAAAGAAGGGACAGAGGCGAAGGAAGTATGTGCTACCTGCCATGGTGATGTTGCTAGCATGGATAAGGTAGAGCAAGTGAGGCCTCTCAAGATGGGTGACTGTGTTAGTTGCCATAAGCAAAATAATGCACCAACGGACTGTGCGACATGTCATTACTAGAGGGTGGTCAATGGCTTTAACTAGAAGACAATTTTTAACCTTAATGGGCGGGTCTGCCGGTGCTGCAGTCTTGTTTCAGGCATGTGGACTGCCGGAAAAGGAACTTTTAATTGATTCTCCGCCAAGCATGCCAGAAGACTTGGTGTCAGGCATTGATAACTGGTATGCGACGACTAGTCAGCAAGCTGGCAGGTCTGAAGGCATTGTTGTCAGAGTTATGGAAGGGAGAGCAAAGAAAGTTGAAGGGAATCCTGACTATCCATTGAATTTGGGTGGTCATAGTGCATTATCAGAGGCGGCCTTGCAGGGCTTGTACCATCCCGATCGGATCAGTTCCCCTTTAGTTAGGACGGGTCCCAGGGGATCAGGGGAATACAGAGAAATAAGTTGGGAGGATGCCATAGGAAGACTGAGCTCTCAGTTGAATGAGCTTGAAACAGCCAATGAAAGTAATAGAGCAGTTTTTGTGACTAATCCGCAAGGTGGACATCTGGGGCTCGTTTTAAATCGATTCGTGGATGCTGTGGGAGCTCGGCATTTAGCCTATGAGGTGTTGGAAAATAACATTTTAAGAAATGCATTGGAGGAAGTATTCGGGTCAGATTCGATACCGGAGTTTGATATTGATAACGCGGACTTTATTTTGTCGTTTGGAGCAGATTTTCTGTCAACTTGGATCTCTCCTACTCGATACGCTCGAGGCTATGGGGAGTTTAGGCAAGGGCATGAGCACAGGGGCAAACTGATTCATGTGGATTCAAGATTTTCACTGACGGCCGCTAATGCTGATCAATGGGTACATGTGAATCCTGGGACGGAAGGTCTACTTGCGATGTCGATAATGCAGGTATTATCTTCTAGCCATCCAGACCCAGTTTTTCAATCTCTGGATAGTGAAGGGATACTTGATTCCTATTCACCATCCAATGTGGCCGGAGAAATTGGCGTTTCTGAGGAAACGATCAAACGAATTGCCGAAGAATTCTCCCATAGTAAACATCCTATAGCTCTTGGAGGAGGATCGGCTGGCGCACACACCAATGGGTCGCAAAATCTGAAAGCTATTTACTCTTTGAATCGAGTTGTTTCCAACGTAGGGGAGAAAGGTGGGATTATCCTAAATCCTAAATCACCTATAGACGATATAGGAGCAGCAGAACCAGCGAATAATTTCTCTGAGTTCCACACATTAGCAGAGGAGATGAAATCTGGAAATGTTAGTGTCCTCATGGTTAGAGATGCAGACATATACTATGGAATGACCGATACGGCTGATATGAAAGCCGCATTGAATAATGTTCCTTTAATTGTGAGTTTTGGAGGTATTAATGACGACATCACCTCAATCGCTGATTTGATATTGCCACAACATCATTTTTTGGAAGATTGGGGGACAGATGTCCCAGTTGCTGGACCAGGTTACCAAATGATTGGGTTTCAGCAGCCAGTGGTTCGGCCTTTCTTTGAGCATAGAGGTAGAAATCTTGGTACAAAAGGATTTGCTGACATACTCATGACAACAGCTCAAGTCATGGGTAAAGATTTAGGATTAGAAGGTCAAACTTTTCAAGAAGTAATTAAAAATGGCGCTAAAAAATTATATGAATTAAATCGAGGCCAGGTGGTTTCAAATACATTCGAAGGTTTTTGGAACGGGGTTCTTCAAAGAGGTGGTTGGTGGGACGTAGAAGCTAAAGAAAGCGCGGTTCCCGACGTGAGGAGTCTTCGTGGGGTGGACTCGCCTGAATTTGGGGGAGGAAGCCAGCAGGAGTTTTATATACAACCGTTTGTGTCAACTCTTGGAGATGGACATTACTCTTCACTACCTTGGCTTCAGGCGATGCCAGACCCTATATCCACTGCAACATGGCAAACATGGGTAGAAATCAACCATAAGGTTGCGGAAGAGAAGGGATTATCAGAGGGAGATGTGCTGGAAATACGCCCCGCAAATGGCAGGGTTATTAAAGCTTTAGCTATGCCAAATCCTGCCGTTCCCCCAGATATATTAGGAATACCAATTGGTCAGGGACATCGAGACGGGGGCAGGTATTCTGCTGGTAGAGGGGCCAACATAATGTCAGTGCTGGACTTGAAAATGGATTCTGAATTGAATTCCTTGGCTTGGGCAGCAACTAAAGCCAATATCACTATTTCTGGAGAATGGATGAGAGTTCCCAAGTTTGAAAATACTGTTCCGGAATTCCCAAGAGATGAACACCATAGCATTATTGAAATTACGTCAGGCGAGCATCATTAGTACGAGTACGCCGAGAGCGAAAGGTAACTGATAGGAGTAAATAAATGGCAGATTCTAATAAATGGGGAATGGTTGTTGACATCGATAGGTGCACGGGGTGCCAAGGATGTGTGGTTGCATGTCAAGCCGAAAATAATATACCCATAAACTTAGAAGAACATTTCAATCAGCGTAGAGCTATTCAATGGATAAGGATTGAAAGGTACTGGGAGGGCGAGTATCCGAATGTGAAGGCCCGTTTTATTCCCATTATGTGCCAACATTGTGGAAATGCTCCATGTGAGCCTGTCTGTCCAGTATATGCCACATACCATAATGATGAGGGTATGAACGTACAGGTCTACAATCGATGTATTGGAACAAGATTTTGTGCGAATGGATGCCCTTATCACATCCGGTTTTTCAACTTTTGGGAACCGGAGTGGCCCGAGAGTTTAAAGAATCAGCTGAATCCGGATGTGACAGTTCGAAGCCGGGGAATAATGGAAAAATGTAGTTTTTGTGTTCAGAGAATACAAAGATCTACGCGAGAAGCTGAGCGAGATGGTGTAGATCTGGAGGATGGGGATCGTGGCTTGAACCCGGCTTGTGTGAACGCGTGTGCCACTAACTCCATTATTTTTGGTAATTTCAATGACCCTAACAGCGAAGTTTCCATAATTAAAGAAAAAGAAATGAAAGAAGGTGGTCGCGGATACGGATTACTTGAGAATTTAGGTACGGATCCAAATGTTATTTATCTGAAGAAGGTAGATGAATCTGTAGAGGTTGGCCATGGTCACTGATCCTGGAAATAGGGTGATAGAGCCCTACGTAGAAACAGATAATTCTGCAGAGACCAGGAAGGCTGTTTCAGATGGAATTTTAAATATACACACCGTTACATCTAATCGGTTTTGGCAATTCGCGGCCTTGTTTGGGATTATGTTTGTCCTTGGACTCATAGGTTTCGTGATGAGATTAAGTTCAGGGTTTGATGATAAAGGGGCATGGGGATACTATGTGGCGTTGTTTGCATTCCTAATGACAACTTCCTCAGCTGCACCTATGGTTGCCATAGCACCAAGAATAGCCAATTCACATTGGAGACGACCGATATCTAGAGCAGCCGAAATTTGGACTCTTGCGGGTTGCTTGAATTTGCTTATTTATATCCCTCTGATATGGCTGCTACCATCTCTTGAAAACGGTAGGAGAAGTTTATGGTTCTACCCAGATAATAATGCCCAAAACATGGAAAGCTGTTGGGTTTTTTGTTGGGGAGGGGGTGTTCCGGCTTACTCTCCACACATTTGGGCTACTTTAGCCATATTAGGATTAATTGTATTGGGGTTTGCATTGTTATGGCTATCTATACTTCCAGATCTGGCGGTTTTGAGAGATCATGGAGCTGGATGGCAAAAAAAATGGGGTAGGAAACTAGCATTAGGCTGGAGAGGCACATCGGCGCAGTGGAATTGGCAATATCATCGTATGGGAGTTGTAGGTGCTTTCTACTTCATGATGCTGGTATTCGTGCACTTTTTTATAAGTGTTGAATTTTTGATGGTTCACGTTCCAGGATGGATAGATTCTCTTTACCCTATCACCCATGCACATAATGCATTGCAAGGTGGAGTTGCCACGGTGATGCTTACCATGTTTTTTCTTCGAAAATTTGGTGGATATAAAGACTATATAGGCTTGGACCAGTTTTGGGGGCTTGGCAAATTATTGCTAGCTTTATCATTACTTTGGTTCTGGTTCTGGTTCTCTAGTTTTATGGTCCTTTGGTACGGGAAAAAACCTTCGGAACAGGCAGTTTTGGAATTGCTGGTTAAAGGACCTTATTTATATTTGTTTATCACGATATTCCTTTTGGTTTTTATTCTGCCGTGGTTCACGATGATTTGGAATCCGGTACGTAGGAGTGTTTGGGGTCCCCCTATTTTGGCGGTTTCCATATTGGTGGGAACGCTTTTGGATCGGATAAGACTATATGTTGGAGCTTGGGACGTTGCAGAAAAAAGCGAAATGATGCATAGCATGATGCATATGGAGATGGAGGAGGTTCCCGGAAGTATCCCTAGCCTTGGAATAGCTGATGGATTTGTTATCGTGGGGTTTATATCAGGGTCTGTACTGATTTTCATGCTTGCAACTAGGTTGATACCAGCTATTAATATTTGGGAACGAAAAGAGATGCTTTTATATAAAGCCGAAGTTCAATTTCATAGAACCAAAGTTATGGTAATGGGTAAACCAAGATAGTTATTGTAATGTGTGAGTTTATTCATAAAAGTTAGAGTACATGGAAAAAATATAAATGCAGGAACATACACAACTTAGCCATAAACAGATCAATGATGATCTGTTAGTAGATATTTTGACCGTACCAAAATGGTGGTTGCCTGCTGTCGCTTTTCTCAGTCTGATAGTACTGACTGGGCTTGGTGCCTTTTTCTTCATGATGTATCACGGACTTGGGGTTACTGGCCTGAATAGGCCTGTTATGTGGGGATTTTTCATCGCCAACTTTGTTTTCTGGATAGGAATCAGCCATGCAGGGATTATGATATCGGCGATTTTAAGATTGACCCAGGCGGAATGGCGACGTCCAATTACTAGAGCTGCAGAGGTCATGACAGTATTTTCCCTAATTGCAGCTCTGCATACGCCTCTAATGCACGTAGGCAGGCCTTGGCGTGTTTTATACTGGATTTTCCCATATGATTTTAGTCGAGGAATCTGGCCCAACATACGATCACCTTTTGTTTGGGACCCGAGTGCTGTGGGGACATATTTGATAGCGAGTTCTCTATTTGTATTCGTCTGCTTAATACCAGACCTTGCGATACTAAGGGATCGTGTTAAGAATCCTATAGGAAAGAAAATATATGCCCAGCTGGCATTAGGGTTCAGGGGAACGCCGAGGCAATGGAGGCTTCAGATAATCGCTGGGATTCTACTCTCGGCATTGGTATTACCTGTGTTTGTATCCGTGCACTCGATAGTTTCTTGGGACTTCGCGGTTCTTATCGGTGTTGAAGGTTGGCGCTCCACTATATTCGCTCCGTATTTCATAATCGGTGCCATCCACTCTGGCGTATCAGCAGTTGCTATGCTTATGGCTTTATCTGTTTGGCTTTATGGGCTTGATAAATATATTAAACCGGATCATTTTGATGCTATTGCACGATTACTGATTGTCGTTGCTACTACATGGTTTTTCTTCTTTTTCTTGGAGTGGGTGTACGCTTTATATACTTTAGAAAGTCCCGAGATAGCTCTTAGGGAACTGCAGGCATTTGAGTGGCCATATGGGCCCCTCTTTGCCATTTTTGTTATTACATCTTTTGTTATACCAGTTCCAATGTGGCTATTTAAGAGGGTACGAAGAAGTGCTGCTTTGATGTTTTGGACCACAATTCTAGTGAATATAGGTATGTGGTTGGAGAGGTTCTTAATTGTTATCCCTGGGCTTCTCAGGAGGACTCATATGACTTTTGATTGGGGTACTTATCACCCGTCAATTATTGAAATATTGATTGTGGTTGAAACTTTCGCTTTCGTTTGTTTAGGGATGTTGCTGTTTGCAAAAGTTCTACCTTTGATTCCATTGTTTGATATCAAAGAAGGTATGGTTAATCGTCGTCTGATTAAGGTGGGCAGGCGTGTGATTCCAGCTACCATTCGTGAAGGTCTACCCCACCATTATTATCAAGAGAAACATTAAAGGCAGTTAGAGAGAGTATTTGTTATGGCAAAAAGAAGTGTATTAGGTCTATATACTGAGGAAGATTCCGCTGCTGACGCACTAGACAATCTAAGAGAGGCGGGGTTTGAAGAGGATGAGTGCGAGATACTTACCGGGGTTCCATATCCTGAAGGCACTTTCGGTGAAGCAGAGCCGGAACATCACCTTTACAGGTGGCCTCTAATAGGGGCTGCATGTGGGTTTACTATCGCGCTACTAATTACCGCTGGCACAGAATTGGCTTATCCATTGGTTACTGGAGGTAAGCCTATTTTATCGATCCCGGCTATGGCTATCATTATGTATGAAGGTTCCATGTTAGGAGCCATAATATTCACCATTATCGGAATAATTTTTGAATCTCGTCTTCCACGAATATTTATGGGGGCATATAGTGAAAAAATCACTGAAGGTCATATTGGAGTTACGGTGACGACTGACGAGACTCGTACTGATGCGGCTGAAACAGCTTTGGTCAAAGCTGGAATTGATGGGGAAATAATCAGAGGTTGGGAATAATCCGAGAGTATTCGCATATGTATTTTAATAGTTTGAACATCAGGTCCCTTAAATTAATAGCAATGGCAACTGCTATTTTATTGACCTTTCTTGTAGCTTCTGGTTGTTATAACAGTAAAACTGGAGAGGTTAAGGTAGGGGGTTCAATAAGTTTTGAGCTACCAGTATTTCCTAAAACAGGTTCGCATGCAGTACAAGTATTTTCTGAGATGCATTATTCTCCGGCTTATCGATCTCAAGAAGTGCCCAGAATTTTGCCTCCAGAGGGATCGGTTCCTATTACGGGTGCTGAGGTGAAAGTTTTAGATATTGATAAACTTAAGACATTGGATGGCCAGATTCACTCGGGCTCTTATGATGGGTCGGAATCTGCCAGAGTATACGCAGTGAATTGTCAGGTGTGTCATGGTAGCACCCTGCTGGGAGACGGTCCGATCACTACATTGAGCAGTGCCCGGGGAGATGGAAGCAAAGTATATGATGGAGCTGTTCCGGTAAATTTACTGGCAGAAAGGGTTACTTCTTTGAGCGATGGAGAAATTTTTGGATACATCACCTGGGGTGGTAGGCCAGGGTTGGCAGCGGCAGCAAGAGGAAAAGAATCTACAGCTATTATGCCTCAATTCGGCTATTTACTAACTGAAGAGCAGAGGTGGCATTTGGTTCAATACATAAGAGAGCAGAGTAGATAAATTATTGTATCAATTTTAAGCAAGTAGCCGATTTATCGCGGTAGTCGATTTCCTGCAGTGGCTTCACCAACCACTGTAGCTATGGCAAAATCATTTGAATGGGAAAGAGAAATAGAGATATCTGAAAGGTCCATTTTAGAAGCTCTTGTTTGAGCTCTGCCGTGAAGCTCTATATATGGGGGACCCCCTCGTTCTCTTTTTATTTCTATATCTTTCCATCCAACACCTCGGACGCCAGTGCCTAGAGCTTTCATAACGGCTTCTTTTGCGGCAAACCTTGATGCTAACTGAGGTGCTCTCCCTTTGCAGTATTTTTGCTCCCCCTCAGTATAGATACGATTCAAAAACCTAGGTCCATATTTGTTCAATACTTTTCCGATTCGTGCTATCTCAATTATGTCTGTTCCCGTGATAAGCATAGCTACTATTTCCTGAGCGCTAATTAAGGTTGTTCAATCCTGTATGGGTATAATAGTGTATTAATTAATTTTATGACCACTTAAGCTTATATTTATGACATACAAACTTATCGATGGAAAAGCCATATCTGATTCAATAAAAATTGAAATCAAAGAGTCAGTTAGTGCATTAACTAGAGAACATTATGTGAAGCCGGGTTTGACGGTGATACTTGTTGGAGATGATCCAGCTTCAAAAGTATATGTACGTAACAAAAGAAGTGCGGCTATGGATGCAGGTATGTGTAGCGCTATCGTTAATTTACCTGCATCTACTACTAAGAAAGAGTTACTCTCCGAGATTGAAGCCTTGAATAGTGATGATAACTGCCATGGAATACTTGTTCAGTTACCATTGCCTGCTCACTTAGATGAGAATGATATTCTTGTATCAATAGACCCAGATAAGGATGTGGACGGTCTTCATCCTAAAAATGTCGGACTTTTGTCAATGGGTTCCCCTCGATTTGTACCGGCTACTCCCTCCGGTATAAAGGAAATGCTTCTGAGATCGAACAATCATCCGAAGGGTAAGCATGTCGTTATATTGGGAAGAAGCAATATAGTTGGGAGGCCACTGTCCAATTTACTTTCCTTGAAAGATCGAGGTGGTGATGCCACAGTGACACTATGCCATAGTAGGACTAATAACTTGGAAGAAATCACACGGGCAGCAGATGTTTTAGTGGCAGCTATTGGAATACCGCACTTTGTTACCCAGGAGATGGTTTCTGACGGTGTTGTAGCTATAGATGTAGGGGTGAATCGCGTCGAAGACGATAGGCGTCCTCGTGGATATCGGTTGACTGGTGATATTGCTTTTGACGAAGTATCTAAAAAAGCGTCTGCGATTACACCTGTTCCCGGAGGTGTTGGTCCTATGACCATAGCTATGTTATTGCAAAATACTTTGAATGCCGCCTATAGAAGCATATGAAAATTTATTTTATTCCCCAACATCTTAAAAGGCTGGGTTATAATTTATTGGCTTCACCTTATAGATATAACTGATACCAAGAAATTTTCATATTGAGAATTAAGATTTTCGGAAATATATTTATTTCATGACTACACAAAAAAGAGATTATTACGAAGTCCTTGGAGTTCCACGTGGCTCAAGTGACGATGATTTGAAAAAGGCGTTTAGAAAATTAGCCTTTAAATATCATCCGGATAGAAACAAAGAGGCTGGAGCAGAAGATAAATTTAAGGAAATTAACGAAGCCTACCAGGTTTTATCCGACAAGGAAAAAAGAGCACAATATGACAGGTTTGGCCATGCAGGATTAGGGTCGGCTTCAGGTGGAAATGGTGGGTTCTCAGGATTTGGTGACGTATCAGGGTTCGGAGATATTTTCGACTCCTTTTTTGGAGGTTCAGGGTTTGGTAGATCGTCCAACTCGAGAAGTTCAGCAAGGAGAGGTTCAGATCTCCAATACACGATGTCTGTTGAATTTGAGGAAGCTATATTTGGGGCTGAAAAGGAATTTCAAATTCATCGCACAGAATCTTGCAGTAG
>PBKS01000002.1 GCA_002722155.1 Chloroflexota bacterium | reverse complement strand
ACTGACGTCGCAGCCGGTGGTACGGCAGCTACAACTTGAGGCTCTACGGATTCGGAGCCACAACCTACTATCCAGAGAGATAGTGACAACAAACCTATCAGAAAAAAATAACGGCTACGTCGCATGATTACACTTACACATCTTGTTAATACTAATTTATGATAACTCGTACTCTACCATACCTATTTGTAATTAATAGGGTTAAAAAAAGCTATTTACAACTAAACAATGTTAATACAAAGCAGCAACTGAGTAGTGAAAATGCTATGCAATCATCAAAAGTTATACCCGAAAATTTGATAACCCCTCTGTGTTGATACAGAATGTGTTAATAAAATTTATCCTTGATTTTTACTTACTTGGAGCCTAAAAGATGTCACAAAAAATAGAAAAGGTCCTTATAACTGGTGCCACTGGTTATGTTGCAGACCAAATGCTCGCATTTATGAAAGAGCAATACGAAACTGTCCTAGTCGATACCAGAGAAGTAAACAGACGCGGAGAACCCGTAGAAGGGGTAAGCATCGTGGACCTGATAGATCCTGACAGGGGCAAATACTCTCATCTCTTCAAAGGAGTCGATGCCGTAATACACCTTGCTTACAAAAGACGATCAGGAGATCCACTAGATCATTTCAATGACGAAAAACAAAACGTAGAAATGGCATACAACGTCTTTCGATCTTCCTATGATGCCGGTGTGCAGAGAGTTGTAATGGCAAGTTCAAACCATGCAGCGGACTGGTATGAACACGCCTTAATACATAGCGGAGACCTAGATATAGTCAGGCCATATGACTTACCGCTTTCAGACAATTTTTATGGATGGGCAAAAGCAACGTATGAGCATATGGGATTCTTGTTTGCCAGTGGGGGAATGGGCGAAGGAGGTGACGGAGCATCTAGTAATGCTGCAACAGGCAACCTTCTTGCAGGAAATCTAAACACCAGCCGGAAAATGGGTGTAGTAATGGTGAGAATCGGCGCTCCTCGAGACATAGATACAGAGATGTACAGAGGAAAAGAGGCTGCTTACAAGAGAGATCTTGGCGCTTATATAAGTCCTAGAGACATCACACAGCTCTTTCACAAAGCCATGGAAACCAAGGAAATAGAGAACGAGTATGGAGTTCCCTGGCAGGTGGTTTATGGAATAAGCAACAACACTCGAGCTTTTTGGTCCCTTACTAGCGCGAGGAAAATACTAGGGTACGAACCTCAGGATGATTCAGAGATTACATTTAGATCTGGGATAAACGAAATTCTCTCAGAACCAGGAAAGGTAGGGCCACTTTTTTAATATAGATCCCATAAATAATTTCAAATACAATGAGAATGAACCTCCTATAAAAACAAAAAGGATATTTAAGTGTCAAATCCCTATCTAACTATCGATTGCCAAGTACACGCTTATGAAAAAGATACTCCTTCGCGACCGTGGCAAGGGTTCCTACAGGGACCTGATGAAGTAACGGGGGATGATATGGTCAAATCAATGGATTCAGTTGGTGTTGACGGCGCGATCCTGATATCTCCAGCGAGCCTATATGGCTATGACGCTAGCTATGCACTGGAAGTTTACGCAAAGCATCCTGGAAAATTTGGCTTGGTTCGACCTTTTGACCCTAAATCTGACACAGTAGGTGAAGAAGTTGACCAATGGGCGGCAACTCCAGGGGTGGTTGGAGCCCGTATTATGTTAAGGCCACATGAGTTTACTGAATACCATCCAGGTCTCAGCAGTATTCTAAATGCTGGTGCCAAGGCAGGAATACCCATAAATATTATGTGCTCTGGTAACCTCGACTTATTCAGCGACCTGGCAGATAAACACCCCAACACTCAGTTGGTAATTGATCACCTAGGCCTACCTCAGCCTCATCTTCCTCCGGTGCCGGACAATCCTTTTGCAGATTTGGACAAAGTAGTCTCACTCGCAAAACATGACAACGTCGTTATAAAAATATCTGGTGCCGGAACTTTATCCCATGAACCGTTCCCTTTTGCTGATATCTGGGAACCTCTTGCCAAAATATTCAATGCTTATGGTTTAGAGCGCTGTCTATGGGGAACGGACTGGACAAGGGCCGTTGAACTTTTAACATACAAGGATGGAGTAGAGGCATTTAGAGTCACAGATTCACTATCTGATTCAGAAAAAGAGACACTTATGGGTGGCAGCCTTTCTAAAATTTATAAATGGTCGCCCCAAAAATAGATTCAATTTCTGGACAATCGGAATCTAAAACTACAGACATAACTCTTTTCCTAGAGCTTATACCCTGGTTCAGTTAATGATTTCATATAAAAATATGTAGGGATCTGGAGAAGTAATAATGCGGAATATAGAAAAAACAGCCTTAGTAACTGGAGGTTCCAGAGGTATTGGAAAAGCTATCGCAAAGGATTTTTCAAAAACCGGAATAGATGTTGTAATCACAGGTAGAGACAAAGGCAGGCTAAAAGATACGGCAGAAGAACTTAAGACGCATTGTAAAAATGCTTACTGGATAGATGCGGATTTGGGTACAGATTTGGGGTTGGACCGAATTTTATCCTTTCTGAAAGAAAAAAACGTGGAAGTGGACGTCCTCGTAAATAATGCTGCAATTATTCACTCTTCCACCTCTTTAATAGATTTTGATATGGAAATTTGGCAAGAAGTGATAAATGTCAATTTGATCGGTGCAGTAAAAATAACCAAGCTCCTCTTGCCTGGGATGGTTTCCCGAAACTACGGCAAAATCATCAATATCTCATCAATTGGAGGTCGCAAAGGGGCTGCAGGCAGGAGCGCCTACAGAGTAACCAAAGCCGGCCTAATCAGTTTTACAGAATCATTGGCGGCAGAGGTGAAATCATCTGGCATAGATGTCAACTGCATCTGTCCTGGAAGTGTCGTGACGGAAGGATATGTAGAGGCTTTTGGTCAACAGTCTATTGAAAATGATCATATGATGGATCCTTCCGAAATCGCAGCCTTGTGTTCCTTTCTAGTAGGCGATCACTCAACTGCTATTACAGGAGCGACTATCGATGCTTATGGACCTTCAAACCCACTATTTAGATGACCTATATGAGCTAAGATAAAAATAAATGGTCCGATGACATGAAGGAAAAGACCATTAAATAGAACGTCTAAGTTATTCTATAAGTTTCTCAATTTGCGATTCTTCAATAGGAAGATAAAAAATGTTTGTGAGTTCGGTACCAAAAGCAATATCTGACATCAATATTAGTCCAAATATTATGCTGGCCGATCCTGCTATTACATTAACTACATTTGTAATTCTGCGATTGTTCGCCCCTAGCACAAAAGGTACGCTCAGCAAAATAGTGATCAATGCCATGGAAATCACCGTCCCGACACCGAACAATATGAGATACAGTAGTCCCCTCATAAAAGAGTCGATTGTAGGCAGCAAAAACAGCATCACCGCAGCACTACCTGCCAATCCATGGATGAATCCAATCACAAATGATTTGGCTCTGAAAAAAGGCTTGCCAGGATTTAATAAAGAGTGTGTTTTTTCAATTGATGAATCTTCCTGAGATCTGTGGGTTCCATGTATATGCATATGCGCATCGCCGTCATGAGCATGTTCATGGACATGTAGCTCTCGCCTCCTCAAATTCCAATATACCTGTAGTCCTAAAAATACCAACATAAGAGCCACACCGAATTCAAAATAGTGTGCTACATCTTCATAAAAGTCCATTACGGCAGATTTGAGAAGCAAAATCACGATGCCTAAAATAAGTAAGGGGGCTGTGTGCCCTAAGCCCCAGGAAACGCCGATCCATAAGCTTCGAAAAGCGTTCCTATATTCACTTACTATTGTACCTATTGCAACAACATGATCTGCATCTGTCGCATGTTTAAGGCCCAGCAAAAACCCTAGAATTATTACTGCTATGGCGCCAGAATTGCTGTCCAAAATTTTTTCTCCAAAAATTTGCTCCAAGACATATCATACATTAGTATTTTTCACATGACTCTTCTATATGAAAAACTTCACGGCTCAAACGGTGCTCTGGAATCCTTATCTCAATTGGATTCAGACATCAAAAAAGCCTTAAAAACATATGGCCCACCACCTGACCGATCCCTTCCAGCAACGTTTCAAACTCTAGCAAGATCCATTGTTGGACAACAAATTTCAGGAGCTGCTGCGTCAAGTGTCTGGAATCGTATGAAAGAAGCCGAAGTATCTACAGAAGATGTAATATCTAATCTTGAACCTGACGATATGATGCCATTGGGATTATCTCGGAGAAAGGCTGAGTACATTATAGGAATAGCAAAAGAAATCACTTCCGGAGACTTGGTTCTGGAATCACTCCCTAAATTGAGCGGCGATGAAGTGCAAAAAAGATTGGTACAAATACGGGGCATAGGGGCATGGACAGCCGACAACTACAGACTTTTCGCATTAGCAGATTTAGACGCCTGGCCGGTAGCAGACATAGCCTTGCAGGAAGGAATGAAGATACTGAAATCTCTCGATGTAAGACCCGATGTGAAGACCATGGAATCTATGGGAGAACCTTGGAAACCTTTTCGAGGAGTTGGTGCTCTGATCTTATGGCACATATACGGCTCCAACAAAAGAAAAGCTACCATAGCAGATATCTAGATCTCGGCGGTATTCAATGACCCCTACAGGTAAATCGCCATGGCGCAATAGGAAACTATGGTCCCTTGCATCAGCTGAGACTCTGTCTTGGGCGGGCCTTTTCTACATTTTTCCAGCATTATTAATAAAATGGAACGAATGGTTTTTGTGGAGTATCGGCGAATTATCTATTGGCTTTACCTTAGCACTCATCGCCTCTGCCATAACGGGAATCATTGCAGGTCGTATCATTGATAGCGGGCATTCTCAGAAGCTGATGACTTTCAGTGTAATCATTGGAGCCTTACTGCTCTCGTCACTGCCCATGGTTACAATGCTCTGGCAATTCTATCTAGTATGGCTGCTAATAGGATGCTGTCTAGCTGGATGCTTATATGACCCATGCTTCTCATACATAACTCGTACATTTCAGGAAGACGCTAAAAACAGCATCATCATGATTACATTGATAGCAGGATTTGCTAGCACCATTTCATATCCCATATGCACCCTTATCACCGAACTTTACGACTGGGAAACTACCATATATCTACTTACCATAATACTTTGTTTTATTGCTGGGCCTTTATTTTGGTACGGCACATCGATAGAACCAGCAGGATGCCATAGCCCAGTTAAGCGGAGCAAAACATCAGTGGGCAAAATAGTCAAAGTTGAATTGTCGAGTCCGGTATTTTGGGGTTTATTAATGACTTTTGCTGCCTTCTCTTCAAATCAAGGAATGATTGTTAGTCAGATATTTCCACTCCTAGAAAGCCAAGAAATTTCACCTGGAATGACTGTGTTATTTGCTTCTTGCATAGGGCCGATGCAGGTAGTAGCCCGACTAATCCTTTTCGTTACAGAAAATTTCGGCAACAAAAAGATCCCAATTATGGCAGTGTGCCTAACCAGTTTAATATGTTTATCTTTATCCAGTCTTGCATTGGCCATGGGGGGCAATTTTCTAATACTAGTGGTGCTGTTTGTGATTTTTCAAGGTGGGCCATACGGATTATTTAGCATCGTCAAACCCGTTATTACTGCTGAAATGTTGGGCAGAGTAAATTTCGGGTTGCTATCTTCTATGGTCGGGATCGGTAGCGTATCGGGATCCGCACTTGCTCCCGGCATTGCGGGTAGCATAGCGGATCGATGGAACTACGATACAGTGCTGATTACAACGTCCTCGATTTCCGCCGTGGGTTTAATGATTTTTTTGACCACAGTGGTATTTCAGAGAAAAAATCCTTTTAAGCTCGAATCAGTAAATTAGCCTGTAAACTAGCTCCTAATTTAAAGAGAAACCTAAAGGCTCTCATCAACGTTATATATTTTGAGAGCATTATCCCTAAACATTAATGCTCTTTCTGATTCCGAATAATCTTTAGAAAACAATTTGAATGCATTGTATAGAACGTTATATGAATAAGAGACCTTGTCCACAGGGAAATTACTCTCAAACATAGATCTATCTGGACCAAATTGTTCGATGCAATAACTCAAAAGAGGAGCCATTTGAACGGAAAGCTCCTCAGAACCAATAGGTTTATCCCTGAGATGCCAATCAAATCCGGTTCTCGGCATACCTATGCCACCTAGTTTCACTACCACGTTAGGACATTCTGCTAAATCTTTTATATTTGCTCTCCAATTATCCAATACCTCATCCCTATGAGATTCATAGGGGCCATCTAAAACTAATCCACCTATATGATTAAGGATTATTTTCAAATCAGGCACATTTTTGGCGAGATTAACTAATTCACTCAACTGATGAGAATACATCCAAGCTTCAAAAGTAAGACCCATGTCTGCCAATACCTTGGCACCATCCTGAAAATTTTTACCAATCATCTGGGATTCAATCTTATGGAGAGCCGTATTTTCGATTTCGGGATGAGGATCCCAAGTAACCGAATGTCTTATGCCTCTAAACCTATTAGGGCTAGCACTTTGCAAAGCTTCTAGAACTTCCTTTACCACACTGCCAAGATTTAAATTGGCATGTCCTACTATCGCAGCCGCAGCTCTACTGCTTCCGTACAAGCCACTGGCACTTGATGCCGAGAGACCTTGAACAAATTCAACTTCACCTATAGGTTTCATATGGTCAGGAGCGTTTTTCCGGTACATTGATCTGGCCTCAATGAACACAGTAGAAGTTACGTTATGGCCACTGGCTATATCATCGATCAATTGTGGTAAAAGGTACTCTTGGTATGGAATTCTTTCCAACCTATGATCCCAGAAATGATGGTGAGGGTCACATATAGGCAGATCAGGTTCCAAAGTCTCCTCGAGTGTCAGATTGAGCCAGTCATTTCCACCAAATGGCATTTTTACAACTCCAAATATTTTTCATTCAAATCAGTTTTCCGGCAAATATACATTATTAAATCAAGATTGTGGGAAAAGTGTTTTTAAAGAATAGGGACGAAACTTATAATTTAAGGGGATTTAAATTAGTTCTAGCAAGGATGCTCAATGGGATCAAAAGAATGGTTTAAAGGGAATCTTCACACACACACGAACAAATCAGATGGAGATGAAACTCCCGAGAAAGTCTGTGAATGGTTTGAAAATCATGGATACGATTTTCTTGTATTAAGTGATCATAATCATTTAACTTTACTGGATTATCAATATGCTGGAAATTCAAACCTCATGATGATTCCAGGAGAAGAAGTGACCGCTTTTGCATCATCGAATATGGCACCAGTACACATAGGAGCGATAGGCATTAATAAGTTGGTTAGCCCGGTTGTTTGTGAGGATGTGATTTCTACTTTGCAAATGAATATAGATCATATTTTGGAAGCTGGAGGGCTGGCCTGTATTAATCATCCTAATTATAAATGGGCATTCGACCACCGAGAAATGTTAGCTACTAATGGCGCATCATTATTTGAAGTTTATAACGCTAGTCGAGGCTGCAACAATGCAGGTGGAAAGGGTAAATTTTCTACCTCAGAAATGTGGGATTACATGCTAAGTAAGAAAAAGGTTATTTATGGTGCTGCGACAGACGATTCGCATGATTATCAGGATTTCGCGCCTGAAAGACATAACCCAGGCAGAGGGTGGATAATGGTGCGGTCCGAGTCAGATCAGCAAAATTCATTGATGGAAAATATGAAGTTAGGAAATTTCTATTCTTCAACAGGAGTTTATTTAAATGATCTGGACGTCTCCAACAAACACATCAAAATTTCCATATCACAAATTGATGACTTCCTTTACAAAACTAAATTAATTGGCAAAAATGGCAAAATATTAAAAGAAATATCAGGTACGACGGTTGTATATTCTTTTGAGGGAAATGAAACTTACGTCCGGGCTGAAATTATAGATTCCGACGGGGCATGTGCGTGGACTCAACCCGTCTTTTTAAGCTAATCTCTCGATATTGACCAAGCATATTCAAAGATCCGTGTAGCAACCCATCAAATTCGAGTAAATAAATCGGATTGACTGCATGAGCATTAGGAGTGGGATATTAATTATTCTTAAATTTAATTAAATCCAGAAATCCGGTAGACTTAAAATCTCTCTCCGCAATGTACCTCATATAGATCCTTAGAAAAGTTTTCACATCTAATAAATCAACAACGCTAATATCTGCGTCAGCTTGTCCAAGTGTCAATTCCAATGATCTTTGAAAATACCGTAGCACAGTTAGACCAGTAACAGAAACAACCCAAGATTGATCGTTTACATCACTATCGGCACAAAGAGGGCATAGGATCCCTCCGGCGACTGGATTGAATGTATGATCAGACCTATCAAGAGGGCTACGACATTCCACACAGTCTATAAACTCAGGTAGAAATCCCGAAAAATGTAGTAATCTGAACTCAAACCATAGTACCCAAAATTCACTGTTTTCATACCTGTCCAAGTTCGATAAAGTTTCTGACAATATCTCAAATAAACGGATGTTTGCCGATCTATCTTCTCCAAAAATATCTACTAATTCTGCTATGTAGATTCCTTGTGCTATAGCGGTCAAATTCTGTCTCAGATATTTATAAGAATTAATCACAACGCATTCGTTAACGCTGTCCAAACTTCTACCTCGGCCAAATGCAGCCTCGACGTGATTAAGAATCTCCAAGCTACCCCCAAATTTACTACCAGGACGCCTTACACCACGAGCTATAGCCGCGATCTTGCCATACTCACGCGTATAGAAAGTTATAATACGATTTGTCTCACCTAGAGGCATTTGTTTTAAAACAACTGCGTCAGTTTTGTAAACTCGGTTCCGAACCATCAACATACCTTGCCCAATAAAATCACTCAGAAATTTTGACGGCCTTCGATTGCTCTTCCCAAAGTTGCTTCGTCGGCGTATTCTAAATCCCCTCCAACGGGAAGCCCTCTGGCCGGTTTTGTTATTTTTATACCAGAGGGTTCGATAAGTCTGTGAATGTACATTGAAGTGGCCTCTCCCTCTAGGTTCGGATTTGTCGCAACTATAAGTTCTGTAACCTCACTATCCATAAGCCTTTGCACAAGAGGTTTCAATTTAATGTCATCCGGTCCTATACCATTAATTGGCGAGATAACTCCGTGGAGGACATGATAAAGACCGTCATATGTAGAAGTCTTTTCCAATGCCATGACATCTAGAGGCTGTTCAACAACGCATATCTTACTTCGATCCCTTGTTATGTCTGAACATATTGTGCAAGGGTCATCTTCAGTTATATGAAAACATTTGGAACAGAGTGTTATGCGGGTTTTAACAGAAAGAATGGCTGAAGCTAAGGTTTCAGCCTGTTCAGCAGGCATCCGGATCAGGTGATAAGTAAGTCGTTGGGCAGACTTAGGCCCAACTCCAGGAAGCCGACTAAATTCATCTATAAGACGTTGTACGGGTGGGGCTCCGCTCGAATATTCCATACTCAATCTAGGTTAATCCTGGTATGTTTAGGCCTCCAGTAATAGCACCCATTTTGGAAGAGGCCAGTTCTTGGGCTTTTTCAATTCCACCATTAACAGCTGACAAAACTAGATCTTGAAGCATTTCAACATCGCCAGGATCAACAGCATCAGGATCTATTTCTATGGATTCAACTATCATTTTACCGGAAACGACCACTTTTACAGCCCCTCCGCCTGAAGAAAATTCCACTGTAGATGACTCTATTTCCTGTTGTGCTTTCAGCATTTGCTTTTGCAACTGTTGGGCTTGCTTCATCATATTACGATTCATCACTATGACTTACTCCTTTCTTCTACTATCCTAGCTCCAAGTGCTTGTGCGGCTCTCACCAGATGGCTCTGCTGTGAAACTGGACCAGTGATCGACTTTGAGTCACTATTAGCTAGCTCTACGCTAATTTTATATTTTTTTCCCAACACTTTTTCAACGACATTTTCAAATTGCCCATTTACTAACGGATCTTCAATCTCGCTATTCATCCTATCCAGATGAGATGAATGTAAGAAGGTTAACACCAATGTATCATCTCTAATCTCTCGCTCCTTGCAACCACGCATGAGGGCACCGAGATTAAATCTTTTGCCAGTTTGGCGAAGAGAACGAAGCAACTCATTCCAATGTTCGTCGATTGGATTCCCTGGATTCCCTGGATTCCCTGGATTCCCTGACACTATAATGGATTTTTCCTCAGTTGGTGCCTGAACGACGTCTTTAGAATCCTTCGGCGGTTGTGCAACAGCTGGTATGACTTCAGATGATTTCTGAGTAGAGTGCTCAATTCTTGTAGATGGATTCGAGAATTTTTCTATCGTATTATTTGAGTTTTTTCCCAGAGGAACTTCTGGTCTGTGCGCAGTCTGTTGTTCCCTGGAGGAGTTTGGTTGTATTAGATCGGGCTTTGAGACACCAGTTTGTGGGCCCAGGATCGATTCCATAATGGCAATCTCTAAGGGCAAAGCAGGGGTCAACAAATCCCTAAAGTCTACGTTAGCCATGATCTTCGCGATAAATATAAGCCTTTCAATGGTAAATTTTTCAGCTATCGAGTCAAGACGGTCCTTAAGAGAATCACCAAATTCAGAGCCATCACCGGCTTTAGATTTAATGAGAATCAACACCCTCGTTATTTCTATCAAACTGGAGTGGATCTGAGAAGCTTCCTTTCCATCGTCTATCAACTGGCCGAGCATCACTAGACTACTCTTAATGTCATTAACGGCGATCAATTCTAATAAATCTACAGGCAAGGATTCGTCAGTCAGATTAAGTAGTTGCCTAACACTCCATTCAGTAACAGGTTGCTCTGTGGATACCATTACTTGCTCGAGTATATTCTCCGCATCACGGAGACTACCCGTTGACTTACGAGCTACCAGCATTAAAGCTTCGTCTTCAATATCGATCATTTCTTCCAAACTGAGCTTTTTCAGTTTTTCCACAACATCCAAAGATGGAACTCGTCTAAAGTCGAATCGTTGGCACCTAGAAATTATTGTCAGTGGGACTTTATGCACGTCCGTGGTAGCAAGTATCAAAATAGCATGGGGGGGTGGCTCTTCTAAGGTTTTGAGTAAAGCATTGAATGCCTCTTGGGTCAGCATGTGAACTTCGTCAATTATATAAACTTTAAACTTAGCTTCTGCGGGACCGTAATGTATCTTTTCTGTCAAATCCCGGATGTCTGCTATTCGCCTATTACTAGCCGCATCAATCTCAATTAGATCAATTGCCCTTCCCTCATTTACAGCCACACACATATGGCAAGTGTTATCTGGTTCTCCCTCGACAGTAGATAGACAATTTATCGCCTTTGCCAATATTCTAGCTGTACTGGTCTTACCAGTGCCTCTCGGTCCACAAAACATGTAGGCGTGAGATACCCTCTCTGTCAAAACAGCTTGTTTCAAAGTTTTAACTACATGATCCTGCCCCACCAGTTCAGATAAAGTTCCAGGTCTCCATTTCCTGTATAGTGCTTCAGGCATATCTAAAAATCACCAGGCCATAATTTCCTTTTCTAAGGATTCCATCTCCTCTTTCTCCTCTTGCTCCATGTGATCATAACCCAATAAGTGTAAAAAGCCATGGACGACTAGAAGTTTCAATTCGTTTGACATTTCTACATCATTCGCAAGGGCTTGTCTCTCAACCTGCGGCAAAGATATGACAATCTCACCAATCTGATCGGCAAAACCGGGAGGAATTATAAATTCTTCTGACGAAAAGCCAACCCGCCCATCATCTTCACTGCCATAATACTCTCCTTCGTGATCATTTGAGAAGGATAGAACATCTGTTACCTCATCAAGGCCTCGATACTTTCGGTTTAAGTCCCTCAGATTTTCATCATTGGTAATAAAAATACTGGCCTCACCAGTATGAATATTGCACTTCTTTAAGGTATGTTTTCCTATTTCAACTAACATTGGCATTAGAGCTTGAATCTCGAAACCGTCATCACTGTAACAGTTCAACACAATAGAATCTTCCAAAAACGTCACACCATCAACGAACCTATTTAGTCATATTCAAATGGCAATACAAAAAAGCTGCGCCAGTAGCCCTAGCAGATAGCTACTACTGATCCGTACTGATTCGATCGGACCAGATATGTCGAACCCTCGTGCATGAATTCAACTTCGAACCCTGGTACAGAAGCAGTATCTTCACCCGAAGCATCTAGGCACCCCAAATTGACTCCACTCCATTCTTTTGCCTCTTGAGATACAAATGTCAGGTCTGGTTGATCCACCTTTAGCTCAGCAGCTAAATACCAGGCCGCCGACACTTCAGCGCATTTGGAACTGACATTGTCATCAAGGTCACTAGAAGAAGAGCCTGCGGTAGTCGAATCAGGCGCAACTAGAGTCGCCTCATCAACACCTGTTCTCATTTCTTCAAAAAGCCGTCCAAAACCTTCAACTGGCATGACTACAGTTGTCCCATTTCCCAAAATATATTTGAATGATTCCAAAGATCTCTGGAAGGAGTAGAATTCAGGATCCTGTTCAAGTGCCTCAGCAAATATTCGTGTTGCCTCCGCCTCTCCACATCCGTTTATAATCTGACTATCCCTAGTCGCGTTCGCCAGAATTATTGTTGCTTTCCTATCTGCATCAGCCCTAACTTGTGCATCAATTTCTGCACCTTCAGCTCTTTCTTTATCAGCTTTTCGCTGTCTTTCAGCTTGCATACGAGCGTAAACGCTATCAGCAATTTCACCAGGGAAGTCCGCTCTTTTTATACGAACATCTTCTACCTCTATTCCAAATTCTAGCAATTTTGGTGTAACCGCTACTTTCACATTATCCATCATCAAATCTCTTTGAGTGGTGATAATTTCGGACTGATTGTAAATACCAATTTCGCGCCTTAATTCTGATGAAATTATGTCAACTGCTCTGTCAGTTGCACGCTGCTCATCTCCCAGCCGCTCCTTAAAAACTCTGGGGTCTACAATTCGTCCTCTAGCATAAACGTCAATAATAAGCCGTTTTTTATCCTTGGTTAGAAGGGAATCTGGGGGCGCATCAAAAATCAAAAGTCTTTTCTCAAATTTTGTCACCTGATCAATAAAAGGTGTTTTAATTCTTAAACCAGGGCTCGTTATTTCACTTTTAATCTGACCAAAACGTGTAACTATACCTACCTCAGTCTCACTGACTGTGAAGAATATTTGAGGCAGCATAATAGCCATCACTATGATTAATGCTACTAGTAGTATAGAGAGTAA
Organism: Chloroflexota bacterium; assembly: GCA_002722155.1. GTDB lineage: Bacteria > Chloroflexota > Dehalococcoidia > Lucifugimonadales > UBA826 > UBA11996. The sequence continues at coordinate 18,782 of PBKS01000002.1, read as the reverse complement.
TTTCATAGTGTTCCTACTCCTGCCCGCCAGAAACTGGAACCGGGACTATATTTCCGGAAGTATCCGGGGTGACCAATATAACTTCATCAGGATTACCCAATATCTTTCCTATTCCGGGAAGTATCTCTTCCATTGCCTCAAGATAAAGACGCTTTCGAGTCACATCTTTCGATTTATTATATTCTCGCTGGATGGCTAAAAAGCTTTCTGCTTCTCCCACCGCAACCGCTATGTCCTTCTGTCTGGTACCTTCTGCATTTTGCAATGCTTTCGCCGCTTGCCCTCGGGCTTGAGGCAAAACACTTTCTTTATAAGCGTCAGCTAGATTTATTATCCTAGCCTTATCTTCTTTAGCTCTTACCACATCATCAAAGGCATCTTTAACTTGTTCAGGAGCGAAAACATAAAGTAGCTTTACTTCTCTAATCCTTATACCGCTTTCGTATTGATCCAATATCCCTTGAAGTTTCGATTTAGTCTCGATCTGTATAACCTCTTTGTTCTCAGTAAGAACGTCGTCTATGGGCCTACTGCCCACTATTTGTCTCAAAGAAGTTTCGGTAGCATCTTTCAGTGTGAATGCATCTGGAGAGACAACTTTGTAAAGATAGTCTTTAAGGCTTTTGATGTCATACTGAACCAAAAGTTGAACATCAACTATGTTGGGAGCTTCACCGGGGGCCCCCTGCTCATCGGGGTCTCCAGTAATCATCAGTGATTCATCGAGCACCGGAGTTCCTGCTCTGACTCCTAGTTCTAATCGACGAATCTCATCAACTCTTACTATGTCTCTAGCACCAACAGGCCCTGGCCACCACCATTGAAGACCAGTACCTTTTGTGTCTGAGTATTGGCCAAACATTCTCACTGCAGCTTGCTCTCCAGGTTGAACAGAGAAAAAACCCGTTGCAAACCAACCAAGCAATCCCAGCACAATTATCCCAATAATCACATAGGGAACAGCACTAGAACTTTTGCCACCTCCATTAGAGGAACTGCCGGAACCACCGAATATGCCTTTTAACTTGGCAATAATCTGTTCTATATTAACGTCTGGTTCTTCTTGTCTGTACATGATTCCTCACAAGTCATAACGGGAATTTAATATAAGTAATTTTAGCATAGGAAGGTCATCGAAAAGGCTATATATATTGTATTTAATCTTCAAATGGTCAAGACCAAATGATTCATTTAGAGTGCAGTTAAATCCATTTCCCAGCGGATTTTTCTACTTGAAAAGATTTAAAAATCTATCCTCGTAATAAGAATAGACTCCCCATTTATCTAGCTCTGCCTTGAGTGATTCAGGGCTACCACCTCTTATAACAGACCTAAACATTTCCTCAATCTGGTTTGCAGCGGCCTTTGGTATTCCTCCTGCGGTGTTCTCAGGATCCATAAGACCGGCCCCTCTAAATTCTCTACTATTATAAGAAACCGATGAAGCTGTAAATTCATAGATAAACTTAAGTAACGCTACATCCCAAAATTCGTCTACACCAGATATAACGACCGATAGGTCGTTCTTTTTTTCTTTAAGTTCCTTTGATATACGGTGTGCTATTTCATTGGGATTGCCACTTAAAATTTCCAATCCATTCGGTTCATTATTGTATTGATACATAATCCCCGGACTGTTAGGGCCATACATTCGTGCTATTTGATCGAAATACTGGTAGGCATCTTCACTGAATCCATTCAAATTCATAGCATAGGTTGGCGTAATTAATGTAGGCTGTCCAGCTTTTACTTTACCGCTCCTGACAACACCTTCCAATTCTTTTTTTTGTGAATTTAAAGCGGTATACAAGGGTTCTGTTACTACGTANTAGTCGATGTTCGTCGTACCAAAAGTAGTCAAATGCTGCTTAGGATATTTCACCACGTATGTTTGTTCTACTGCTTTATACCAGTCAGATGACAAGTTCATTTACTTAATACCTCAGCGACTGCCAAATAAACCATACAATTGTATCAATCGTCGGCCCCTTTCCTGCGAGACCAAATTAGCAGTGGTGCGATTAACAAAAAGACCATGGAATAATCAGTGATTTTATTTTCATTATCGTATCTGTTACACCCCGAAGATTTTGGAGATTCATTTTTTCCAGTATTCCGGTTCACTGATTCCTCCTCTGCAGTGGATACTGCGAGGTTGTCAGGGTCATAATTTTCCGTCGATTTAACCGAAATAGAACCTGACTGGGGAGTGAGGGAAAAAAGTCCAACAGCAGGTCTAGGAATAGGTGTAGGTAATTGATTTTCAGACCTAGCAGGCTCATATTTTGAAGCACCTATATAGCTTCTCCAGTCATTCTCTAATCTCAATCTATCGGTCCCATATACAGATTCAATAGCGTCATCCAAATTCTTTCCTGATTTGTGCTCCGTCAGCAGTTCTAACATTTTACTTGGCCCGTATTTCATTATCATAAATCCCACAATTGATCTCGCAGCTCCATAAAATATAATCACGTCTTCTGGATTCCCAGGCCGATTCTTCATGGATGTAATCGGCATCAATCGATCAGCATGAACAGCAAAATCTAGGGCAACATCGTATGAAAAACCAGGAGAGACATTACCAAATTCGGCCAACCCTTCATTTAGCCATGATGGGACACCCCTAAAGACACTATCACCAGCTCTGTGGACTAGAATATGTGTAACTTCATGGGAAGCCGTACCTCGAGAAGTTCTTCCTCCTCCCAAAACCAAAAGAGTACCTATGTCTGGGTAGGCTTGACCTTCCGTTATTAGTTCACTCCTTATTGTGGAACTGCTTGGTGGCAAAGCTCCCATCATCTCAGCAACATTATTGTACATAGTGACCCTTATTGGGTCTCCTTGCAGGTCACCAAATACAGGCTCCATCATGAGAAGAGTTTGATTCATAGCATCTAAGATATCTTCAGCTCTACTTTTTACTGGTCCATGGTAGGCAACGGAAATGGTACCCGATTCTATTTCATCCCAAGTAAACCTTGTATCCTCGTAAACCAAATATTTATTTTCAGAGTTAAGTACATCTCCAGATTCATTTGAAACAGTGAAGCTGTACTCAATGATTGTGCCAGGCGGAATATATTTGGCACTTGTGTTGGTTTTCCAAAATAAAGTGCCTTCAACTTCTGGTCCGATATCGAAATCTAAGTATTCATAAACCCATGAACTTTGCTGTCCAATCCTGAAGTTNACAGCTATTTCATTAACCGGATTAGGGGAACTCGCAACAATTTCAAACCTAATTCCTTCTGGAAACTCACTTATAGCTGAAACTGACTCAATTTCTATATCCGAAGCATCGGCTGTCACAATATTTGAATGCCACTGAAAAACAATGTGCATTGCTATGCTGACGAAAACAAAATATGTAAGTAAATAAGCTCTCGAATTCAATACTAATATTCCCCTTCGGGAAGTTCACTTAAAGCATTCTTCAAGTGCTCAAGCAGCATTTGTTCATTTGCAGCTCCGGTGAAACTATATTTTTCGTTGATTACTGTCAGAGGAACACCTTTAACTTGGTATGAATTTCCTATATCAGGAAATTCTTGAACTTCTATCACCTCTGCCACAACTTTTTCAGTAAATGCCGCCATTGCGTGTGCCAAACTGGCTACCCCTGGACAATAAGGTCAATTGGGTGTCACGAAAGTTTTAATGAGTATCTCGTCAGTCAATGTTTCCAGGAAAGTTTTTGTTTCTTCAGCTAATTTGGATTCTCCTGAAGAAACATTCACTAATGCCTCCATCAAAACAGGAAATTCTGTACCAGCAGGTATTCCAAGATACCTAATATTTGTTTCCTCTGCCCTCGACACCAAAAAGGAAGGGATCCGTGAGATACCACAGCGGGTAGCCTCTTCAGCGTCATTTTTAATATCTAATCTTTTAAAATGAATCAAATCGGATGTTTCGCTAACTTCCTTCAAAAGTTGTTCAGTGGGTGCACAGGTCTCACATTCACGCCCAGGAATGACAAGCCCTCCCAAATCATTCTGTGTAAATAGAGTCAACTTCACCTCGTTAACCAACTCATTTTGGAATCGCTCTCTGACTAATTCTCTATCTGAATCATTGAGTATTTGCATTTACACCTCTCTAGCCTATAACTGCTTTGCAGAGTGTATAAGTCTTTGCGCAGTCGTAAAAAGACCTAACACTGTTAACATAATTAACACTATTATCATCACAAATGGAACCCAATTGGCAATCACTAGTCCAATAGCTATCGCAGCTACTCTTTCTGGCCGTGTCATAAATCCAACTTTGCACTCAATTCCGAGACCTTCAGCCCGAGACCTAAGATAGCTGACCATAATCGACCCGACAAAAGCAGTGTAGGTAATTATTTGGGCGAAAGCGCAGGAATCAAATCCATCGAATAATTTAAATGGCAATACTGAATTATCAATACAGTTATTAAGCGAGTAGTAGATTAGTAATCCTAATAGCACCAAAGCTTCCTGAAGGCGGTCAGCTACAGAGTCAAACATCGCACCAAATTTTGAATCCAACCCTTTTCTACGAGCCAGACCTCCATCAATTAAGTCCAAAGCACCTCCAGAGGCAACTATAATACCCCCGGCCCAGAAATTACCGATCGATATAAAGAAGGCAGCTATACCAACAACTACCAAGCCAAGCAGTGTCACCATGTTTGGGGTAAAACCCAAACTATCAAACAATGACGACAGAGGATCCTCATAATATTTAAATAGTGCTTTTCTTAAACCTTCTCTCGTAATCATATTTTCACTCTATTGGCAAATCACCCATCATCAAAAATTTCTGAGCCTATCTCTTTCTAGGTTACTAGTAAATGACAAATAATAATTTAGAATTTTTTCACTCACCACAGCCCAATCAAACAGTTCCGACTTTTTCCGACCATGGCTACCCATTTGATTTCTCATTTGTTTATTCGCAATCAAGATACTTAATTTCTCTGAAAGTTCAATGGAATTCCCAGCACTAAACAAAAAGGCCTCCTCTTCACCAAGAAGGGATTTATAGCCGTCTATACGGGATGCCACGATGGGTATGCTTGCCGACATGGCCTCAAGAAGCACAATACCGAAACTTTCCTGACCCGTCGCCGGTGAACAAAATATGTCCGCTGTTTGTAAATATCTCAGTTTTTGTTCATGCGTAGCTGTACCCACATGAAGTACATCATCTGGATTCCGCTCACCCAAAATTCTTTGAGTTTCTGAATCCATCTCACCTGTTCCGACAATAATGAGTCTAATCTGCGGAAATTTCCATTTCAAGTCACAAAAAGACGATAACAAGTATCTCAGACCTTTTCTCTTCTCCAATCGACCGAGAAACAAGATATTTACCTTACCGTCTAAAAATTGTTTATAAGGCTGCAGTGAATGGATTTCATGTGCATCTATACCGTTAGGGATAATTTCGTATTCGGAAGGCAGATACTTTTGAACATAGCATTTTGCAGGTTCTGAAACCGCAATCTTTCCATCTAATTTACGGAAGAATTTTTGTAATACCCAATCCGGAATTAATTTATATAAATGAGAACCCTCAAATGAATGAAATGTACCTATCCTAATCGGGCCATTATCCAGTACCTTCGACAAAACGCTAAGAGTTAGAGCTCCAGCAAAAGGCTCGTGTACATGTACAACATCGTATGCTTCTTTTTTTATGAAGTTCCTAATGTGTTTGGCCAACCAAACAGAGAAAGATATTCTTGCTACGGAGCCGCCTGTAGGTACTGCGATCGAGGAACCCATTCTGACTAGGTTCGGAATCGAATTATCATATCCAGCTGAGGCAGGGGCAATTATAGTGGTACTAACGCCATTTTTTTCTAGATTAGTGCTCAAATTCTGAACATGCGAATTCACGCCACCCGGATACGCGACATCATAGGGAGAAACTAAAGCAACCTTTAGAGGTCTTTTCATATCACCTCTTCTGCCAAACAATCACCCACCCGATATATCAACCTTGGGCTGATTCTTCTCCAGCTATGAAATCTTCAACTAATTGCCTGGCCTCATCATCAGTGTATTGAATAAGTGGAGATTTCATGAAATAGGATGAGGGCGCAGTTATCGGACCACTAATCCCTCGATCTTTAGCTATTTTGGCGCATCTAACCGCATCGATCACAACCCCCGCCGAGTTAGGGCTATCCCACACTTCCAGTTTGAGTTCCATGTTCAAGGGTACATCTCCAAAGGTTTTCCCTTCCATCCTGATATAGCACCATTTGCGATCTGTGAGCCAAGGTACATAATCACTCGGGCCTACATGAACGTCTCTATCTGGAATGAATTCATCCACTTGAGAGGTAACCGACTGAGTTTTAGATATCTTTTTGGAGTCAAGACGATCTCGATCAAGCATATTCATGAAATCGGTATTTCCACCAAAATTCAATTGATATGTCCTCTGAAGCTCCACTCCCCGATCCATGAAAAGTCTTGTCAATACTCGGTGTGTGATAGTTGCTCCCACCTGAGATTTAATGTCGTCTCCAATTATTGGTGCTCCAGCTTCCCTGAATCTATTTTGCCAATAATCGTTTTCTCCACTTGCAATGAAAACAGGTATGCAATTTATAAAACCGCACCCTGCCTGCAATACCTGCTCCACATACCATTTTGTGGCCTCTTCAGAACCGACTGGTAGATAATTAATGACAACATCAACCTCACGTTCCTTTAAAATAGCGGCAACATCGTCAGTACCACCTTCAGCTTTAGTTATGACCTCGGAGGTGTAACGGCCTATCCCGTCATGGGTCATTCCTCTCTGAACTATTACTCCTGTTTCCTCTACATCTTGAAATTTAACCGTGTTATTTGGACCAGCAAAAATAGCTTCTGACAGATCTTTACCGACTTTATCAGCATCAACGTCAAAGGCAGCAACCACTTTTATATCTCCGATGCCGTATTCTCCTAATACAGGATGCATAAGGCCCGGAACAGTATCACTAGGGCCAACATCAGCATACTTAGCCACTCCCTGTATCAAGGAAGAAGCACAGTTACCAACTCCGATTATTGCAACTTTTATCTCAGGCACAACTAATAAAACTCCTCGTATTATTTATAGAGTGAATTTAAATTTTGATTACTTAAAGATTCNACGCAGTTCGTTTTGCTCAAACAAAGAAAAAGTTTAGCATTGTAGGAGCAATATTAACAATAGAACATCTTCAATGTTTGTAGCACCAACTTCCACATGGTAGCATCCTTTCCGAATACCGTATTTTAACCCCCGAGGATCTNCCTTGAACCTAGCTAAATTTCTCTCAAAGCGCACCCCATTCTTTTACGGTTGGCTTATATTAGGAACATCGGGTTCAACTCAAATGGTCCGATGTGCCGTCGCAACTCTCACACTCGCAGTATTTATGTATCCCATGGCTGAGGATTTGGGTTGGAGTCGTACTTTATTGGCAGGAGCTGTTAGTGTGGGTGGGGTAGCTTCTACTATCATATCTCCCGTAATTGGTTGGTTAATCGACAAATATGGGGCTAGATCTGTTCTCAGCTCTAGCATAGTGATATTGGGAATATCCACCTTTCTGACCGGGTGGGCTACTCTTCCTATAGCTTTTTACATTACATATGGAATAGGCAGGATAATTTTTAGCAGCCCGATCCAAATCGGCTCGTCAGTAGTGGTTTCTCGATGGTTTATTAAAAAACGTGGACGAGCACACGGGATACTTACAGTTTGCCATTCGATGGGCATGACTGGATTCCCAATAATCGCTTCCGTTTTGATAGGGATATACGGATGGCAAGTAACTTGGCATCTCCTGGGTATCGGAGTATGGATAATAGCTTTACTCCCAGTGTTTGTAATTCTAGCCGAAACACCAGAATCTGTCGGATTGTTACCAGATGGAGACGACGATTCCGTGATCAAAAATGAGACTCTTATTCCAGAAGGTGCCGTAGAAGAACTCAACTGGACATTGAAAGAAGCTTTGAAAACCCCAGCCTTATGGCAGTTGTCAATAGGAGGAGGGTTGCTTTTCGTCATTCAAACTGGAATTAATACTCATATGGCAGCTTTTTTCCAGGATGCAGGTTTGAGTTCAAACCAGGCCGCTACTGCCGTCAGCCTCAATGCTATATTTACTGGACTGGGCGGCCTCGGCTGGGGTTGGACAATAGAAAAAATAAAGGCACGGTACTGTTATGCAATTTTAGCCGCGTTAATGAGCGTGTGTGCTATTTTGCTCAGTACCGCTGACAGTGTGACGGAGGCGTGGCTGTATGGTGCATTATTTGGCACTACGCTTGGAGGCATGCTGGTTATACCATCAGTCGCTATCGCAGATTATTTCGGTCGAGCTTCCCTCGGTACTATAAGAGGGTTCACCCAACCTTTTGTATCATTCGGTCAGGCAATTGGGGCTTTGCTCTCGGGAATAATTTTTGATGTCACAGGAAGTTACGACTATGCATTTTACAGTCTTGCGGTAATCGCGATCGTAGCGATACTACTTACTATTACGGCTTCGGCGCCTATCCACAAAGACAATAAAAAAACAGCTACATAACCACCGTTTTTTTTATTGTCTTTGTCAATTTACATTAGCCGGATCCAGGCCCTCTTCCCATGGAATACGGCTGCCATCGATTCAATCCCGACTCAGCTAATACTGAAGGGTTAACACAGCTTCTAGGCCAGCGTCCTGTGAGGACGAGAGACAACTCTTTGCCTACCCTTCTTCTGGTCTCAGGAGCCATCCTTTGGGAAGCAGAGGCCACGTGGGGAGTCTTTAGGACATTATCCATATGCAGCAAAGGATTCTCAGGATCTGGAGGCTCTTGTTCAAAGACATCTATGCCCGCCCCAGCTATCCACTTTTGTTCAAGTGCTTTTATCAAAGCCTCTTCATCAACCGTCGGGCCTCTACCATTGTTAATAAACAGAGCCGTCGGCTTCATTGATTTAAATTGTGGTTCGCTCATAAGATGGTAGGCATCTGCCGTGGAAGGAGCATGCATTGAAACTATATCGGACATGCTAAGCATCTCTTCCAACGTGCTAATCGGCTGAACCCCATACTCTGTCATGGACAGTTCTTCTATGTAAGGATCGTAGGCGATCATTCTAAGCCCAAAAGCCTTGGCTCTGATCGAAACAGCTTTAGCAACATGACCAAATGCAATAAATCCTAGTGTTTGCCCCCACAGTCGCGGGAACTCTGATAAAAGAGGCCTGCCTTCAGCCCACCTGTTTTCACGAACCATCTGATCCATGATGTTTAACCTCCGAAAGGATGCAAGCAGGAGCATCATCGTATGATCTGCCACTTCCTCTATAAAAGTATCAGGAACATTAGTCACTGGAATACCTTTCGCTGTAGCTGCATTTACATCCACAGAGTCTGCACCAACACTACCAAGGGAGATAACTTTGCAATTTTCCAAAGCATCAATGATGTTCTTAGTTATTGGTCTACCCCTTGCAATTAGAGCATCTGCATCTCGGGCCTCAGCTATAAATTCTTCTTCTGTCTGTGCATCAATTTCGATTATCTCCGCATCAATCGAATCAAGTGCTTCCCTTTCCAGTAAATATTTACCATCCGCCAAATCAAAAGTAACCCCAGCTGGCTTTTGTGTCACAACCTTATACTTCGCCATATTTTTCTCTCCCTTATCGATACCACTTCGGCAATGCTTNGTTAACAAGCCATGTTACGAAGGGCGTACAGGATATGAAATATTTTGATGACTGTCCAGCGACATCGTGAAAATTATTTCAAGAATTAATTATCTTTGAAGTTTTAACCGATACCAANACGGTCAGAATATCGCGATAGGATTAACAGGAGACCCCGTCGTATTACACAATTTTAACGGACCAATATTTAATGAAAACTCCCATCTATTTCTTTTGTCACACTCTCTGGCGAGATCGTCTAAATTGGCATTATCCAATATCCACAGCCCCATAGCGACTATTCCAACCTGATGAATAGGCTGGATGACATTGGGGTATGGTGCTGGCATTATGTCATTGCCTGTATCTGTTCCTAGCATTGCAATATTTCGTTCATGAAATAAAGGCAGGCAGGCAGCGTGACATGCGGTGGATCCTTCTTTCCTAAAATCAACAGGTCCTTCAACATTTCTTCTATGATACTGACCTGTTCTAATCAGCAACACATCTCCTTCAGCGATTTCAAACCCGCATTCCTGTTCTGCTTTCAAAATATCCTCAGGCATTACCCCTTCACCTCTCTCAAGCCATTCGACTCCTCTTATTTTTGGGACGTCTACTAGGATCCCTCGTGTGACAATACCGTCACCAGCTACCTCAACGGATTCCGTGGTAGCCCCGAGATTTGTTGATACCAAATGCGCAGGCCTTCCGTTATACATTTTCCCTTCCCAGAAAAAGTGAGCCAGGCTATCAATGTGAGTTACCGTGTATCCATGAAACACCATTCCTATGTAATCTGTAGCCGCCTGACTAGCTCTACTTGTCATTTTATCTCCTGATGCCCAGCCTTCACCGCTCTCAACCATGTAATGAACAGCAGGCCCTACCGCATCAGGAGAAGGGTCAAATGTCAAAGGTCTGGCACAGGAAACAGTAAACCCTTCTTTTATTAATGCAATCGCATCTAATATTTTCTTCGAGGTGAGAAAATTTAAAGTCCCTTTTTGATCATCCTCACCCCATCTACCCCAATTACTAAATTTTTGGAAATAAGATAAAACTTCTTTTTCATTCGGAGTAGAGGTCATTGTTTTCTCCTAGGCTATCTCGTTTTCTCCATTCGCATCTCAAATAAACTAGGGTGATCTCATAAAGCAGAATATCTCCACATCTAGCGGTGTCTATTTGAAAGTTTAGGCCCTATAATACTCGCCCATGCAACACATTGATTTTATCCCTGCAATATTTTGTTAACAAAGATTCTCGAAAGCCGGTTTTTAGCGGCTCTGCAATACCGGGATTATAGAATTCTGTGGACGGGAAATATGAGCGCCAGTGCTGCAGCTTGGGCTTTAATAGTCGCTCGAGGGTGGATTGTCTGGGAAATGTCTGGATCTTCCTTATATGTTGGGCTTGTTACCTTCCTAGCAATGATTCCAAGAGTTGTGATACCGCCGTTTACCGGATACTTAGCTGACAAATACGAAAGACGAAAAGTGATGGCCTCTATCTACGGTCTCAACTTGGCCCATACTTTGTTCCTAGCGGGATTGTTGGCATTTGACCAGATAGAAATGTGGCATCTCATGATTCTTGCGTTCGTAAACGGCGCAGCCAGATCTGCACAAATGCCTGTTGGACAAGCACTAGTCCCTAACTTGGTGCCCAAAGAAAAATTGCTCAATGCGATCGCTTTAAATCAGGCCACCATGCATGGATCGCGATTACTAGGTCCTTTAACAATCCTCCCTCTACTTGAGGGCACCCGAATTGAATGGGCTTTCTTGGCCTGTTCTTTGTTCTATGTAATTAGCCTTGTCCAAGCGTTGCGAATTAGAACGAGCAGTACCGGAACAATGGATAATCGAAAAGGGTTTTTTTCGAATTTCGGACAAGGGATACCCTATGTATACAGGCATCCTATTCTTAAATTGATTGTAATAATGGCCTTTTTCCATTGTGGTTTCACAATGTCCTTTGAAGCTGTACTGCCAGTTTTATCAGTAGAAAGATTTAACGCAACTGGAGGGGGCGACTTTAGTCTTATGATGATGTCTATAGGAGGTGGGGCACTTTTGAGTTTGATCTGGCTATCAGGAGTAACCAGTGAGACAACCAAAGGTAAATTGTTTTTGAACCTGGGAGTCCTAAGTGGACTTGCACCAATCCTTCTGGCTTTTTCACCCAATATTTACTTTGCAATTGGAAGTGCCGCCCTTATGGGTGCTTCTCAAGCCGGATATATGACTTTAACTCATACCATGATTCAATTAGCTACAGACGATTCAGTGAGAGGCCGAGTCGGAGCAATTTATTCCGTCCATATTGGAGGAATCATGGCTACAATGAATTTGGCGAACGGAGCGATGTCGGACTTAAATTTCCTGAGAATAGACTTATTTGACGGCTTAAAAGTCCTNCTCCCTGCAGACACTATGTTGACCATTGGTGGAATTCTTTTTATAGTCTCCGTTTTTATAAGTTGGTTCATAATCTCTATGCGAAAAATCTACCATTCAGGTATACCGCAATCTTGAAAAACTCAAATTTAAAAAAGAAATCCAGATCAAAGTGAAAAATCACTAACCTCAAGTTCCACTGCCAATTTATTTAATCCTTGAATGGGCAGGGCTATAGGGGAAACTAGTTCACATTGCTTAGAAGCCGCTGACACAGCAAATCTACAAGAAGTTTTCATATCAAACCCTTGAGTATATCCATACAAAAACCCAGCTGATAAAACAGCCCCAGCTCCATTGGCATCCATCAAGTCAATCGAAGGGGCGGAAACAGAAAATGACTCTGTCTTGGACTTCCACAAACATCCGTCTTCCGATCCTGTGAAAAGAACCCCTTTCACCCCCAGATCTAGTAATTCTTCGCAAGTTTCGTACTTTTTATTTGAGTTACTCGTCTGATCTGGAGTGCACTGGAACCAGGTGGCTAATTCAATCAATTCTCTTATTAAGTCTAAATTTCTATATTGATCTTCTATATTAATCAGGACAGGCAAATTTTGATTCACTGCTTCTTTAAGCGCCGGCAAATTATATGGATAATCGTACCAGTCAGCGTAAAGGCATTTAGCATTTTTTATGATAGTAGTATCAGCTTCCTCAAGGGTCTTTAGTAGCTCTTCTCTCCGATCCCAGAAGTATGTACGGCCTCCTCTAGAGTCTGATATGACGATCTCGTAAGGGGTTCTCAAGTTTTTATCGTTTATAAATCTACCCACAACACCCATTGATTCTAAGTCGTGGAACACATTATTCCCGGCAACATCATCTCCCAATTTATTACATACCAGCCCGCTACCCAATCCCCAATTTGTGATACAACAGGCCACTATAGCAGCGTCGTCTGATATGAAGTCTTCTCTGTAATTCCATTTAGTCCCAGTGTTCCAATCTGGCATATGATCAACCACATAAACTTCTGCGGGTGTCACCATCCCCACACATGCAACCTCAAGGGATTGTGAGTTTACTAGGTTAATATTTGTTAGGTGACTCGACATTTTCTGTCCAAATCGTGAACTCCAAGAATCGCAGATTAACATGATATATAAACAAACTACAAAGCACCCCCATTCGATAGTAAAATCCGGGGTGAAACAATAAAATCCTTTGGAAGAATAAAAACCTTGATGCTCCTTATAATCTTTTCATCCATCATGCTCGTCTTGATCGCAATTGCTGTTTTTATAGTTATTTACTACGCTTTCAAAACAAGAAGACAAGGATTTAAAATTTTTTGGCAAAAACTTGAATACTTTTCTTATGTCGTATCGATCGATAACGAGAAAGTATCTTTCCGACCTCGAGGAAAGGATATCACTGCCGGGCTATTAGACCATGTCGGGCTTGTTAGCCGTACTGCATCACTAGTATTAGCTGGGCCGCATAGCACCGACGATGGCATAATTACCAGGAAAATAATGTCTCATAATGGCTCCTTAGAAAAAGGAGCTTGGGTCAGAACAAGTTTGTTTGTACACGAAAAAAACCCTGAAGCCAATCTTGGTCTTAATTATCATGATGTTTCATTTAAATCAGAGCTTGGAACACTAACCGCATGGCATATTCCTCAAGATACTAATTACTGGATTATTGGCATTCATGGGCACCGATCTTATAGAACTGAAACTATGAGGTTTGTACCAACTTTTCGAAAATATCGATTGAATGTTTTGTTATCCGATTATAGGAACGATGAAGATGCGCCTATCGATAAAGGTGGCTACCATATGTTTGGTCTAACAGAATGGCCTGATCTAGAGAGCGCGGTCAAATTCTGCAGAGAAAATGGTGCGGAGAAGATATTTTTAATGGGTCATAGTATGGGTGGAGCAATATTAATAAAATATTTGCTAGAGTCGTCAACGGCATCACTTATAAGTGGAGCTATTTTAGAATCCCCCGCCTTAGATCTTAATAAAATTATTGAAATGAAAGCAGCGGAAATTCCTTTATTACCCCGGGGTGCCGAATATCCCGTAAAAAAATTGGTCTCACGCATGGTCGGTTTAAGATGGGAAGACTTAAATTATTTGAAAAGAGTTGATGAGTTATCTACCCCGATGCTATTGATACATAGTCAATCAGATAAGACCGTTCCTGTTACGTTAAGCGATCAATTGGCAACCGAAAGGCCAGACATAGTCAGCTATCTCCGTCTCGAAAATGCTCCACATGGTGCTGCTTGGAACACCGACAAGGAAGTTGTTGAATCCTCGATTGGGGCCTTCATATCCCAAAACCTTAACAATTAGTTTGAAATTGTAGTTTGAAATTGCTAGCCTCAGTCCCAGCTCCTCTTAATTTAATCTAAATGGTGATAATTTAATGCTTTATGAGGCATTAAATTAAAAAAAGGAAACAAATTTATTAATGATACTGAATGACATCCAATCCAAAATAAATGAAACCAATGTAGCAGCTTACCAAAAGCCAAATTCAATTGCGCAATTAAATGAGTTGATTAGTACACAATCAAAAAGCGGCGGGAAAGTGTGCCCATCAGGAGCGCTTCATTCAATGGGTGGTCAGCAATTCATCACAGAAGGGACCGTAATAAGTAACGAATACTTCCAGGCGATCCAAAATTTAAATCCTACTTCTAAAAGCGTAAACGTCGGATCAGGCGTCAGTTGGCCCAAGTTAATTGAATGGCTTAATAGTAACCAGAAAACGGAAGAAACACCTTTATCCATAATACAAAAGCAAACCGGAGCCGATGAACTTTCTTTAGGAGGAGCTATTTCTTCAAATATACATGGAAGAGTTCTAGGTAGAAAACCAATCATTGATGACGTGATTTCATTTGATATTACCGCCCCTGATGGACAACATATTCACTGTGACAGGAACAATAATTCTGATTTATTTAGTCTCGCTATAGGTGGCTATGGATTATTTGGATTCATTGATTCAATTCAATTAAAACTGACTGAAAAACAGCGCCTTGTAAGAGAAGTTGAAGAAATTTCTATCGAAGAAGTCATTCCTTTTCTAGAAAACAAAATAACTAAAGGTGCGGAGTTTGGAGATTTCCAATACATGACGGACGAAAGTTCTAGTGATTTCTTATCCAAGGGAATTGTATCGGTGTATTCACCAATAGAAAACGCTCATATAGCAACTAAGGAAGGTGTTGGGTTATCCGCGGAAGATTGGAAAAATCTATACCTTCTTGCTCACACCAACAAAGGTAAAGCTTATACGGAATACCTTAACCATTATCTTCAAACCAATGGACAGCAATACTGGTCCGATGAACATCAATTTAGTCCATATTTACCAGACGCCGGGGACATGCTAAACAAGTTTCTTGGCTGGAATGTCTATAAAACTCTAATGATAACTGAGTTATATG
Source organism: Chloroflexota bacterium (assembly GCA_002722155.1). Taxonomy (GTDB): domain Bacteria; phylum Chloroflexota; class Dehalococcoidia; order Lucifugimonadales; family UBA826; genus UBA11996. Next base: position 3,236 of record PBKS01000002.1, on the reverse strand, counting down.
TTCCTAAAGACAATTTTATACAGTTCATGCGATCCGTAAAAAAAGTATTATCATCCAACGGTGCAAACCTTATTTATGGCACAGTGAGATTAATTGAAAAAGAATCAGAATCTTTTTTAAGATGGGCAAAAAAAGATTATGTTTGCATCATTTTCAACCTTCTCATTGAGCATAATAAAGAAGGCCTGATCCAAGCAAAAAACCATTTTAAGGCCCTTATCGACGAGGCCTTATCAAACAATGGTAATTTTTATCTCACTTATCACAGGTGGGCATCGAAAGAACAGGTTGAAAATGGATACCCAGAGTTTGAAGATTTTCTCCAAGCTAAAGATAGATGGGACCCAGAAAATATTTTCACCAGTGATTGGCACCAACACTATAAAAAATTATTTTCATAACCCTGTATGTTATATTGCCCGAATCAAGCGTATACGAATTGAGGTAACCATGGCCAAATTAAAAGGAACAGGGATGCTCGCTGTCTGGAGTGAGGTTCCCGCGAAGTATGAAGACGAATTCAATGAGTGGTATAACAAGGAACACATATTGGAAAGATTGTCGGTTCCAGGAGTTTTAAGTGCGGCTCGTTACGAGGCTGTAAAAAGTGGTCCTAAACATTTAGCGGTATATGAACTAGAACACTCTTCTGTTATGCAATCTCCAGAATATGTCTCATTGAAAAACAACCCAACTGAATGGTCAAAACAAATGTCACCAGACGTTATAGGAACAAAATACATCCGAAATGTATACGAAATGATATTCCCGACAGAACTGACAGACGAAATAGCTTCAAGCCCTATGGCACCAGCTCTGCAAGTTGGTAGGATGAATATTCCAAGCAGCACAGAAATCGAATGGAACAATTGGTACAACAAAATTTACGTTCCAAATTACGAAACCGTGGACGGCGTAATACGAGGACGCCGCTATGAAGCAATAGAAGGTTCACCCAAATACATGACATTTTACGAATTAGATTCCCCTACCGCTTCCCAAACTAATGAGTGGCAAAAACAACAGACGGCTCACCCTGACAACGAAAGGATGCGAGAAGAAATGCAGCACGAGTCAGATTCCCCCGGTATTTGGGTCAAAACTTTTGAACTTTAGATATAAGCATTTGGAATCAACAGCCAAACCTGAAAGACAACGTTAATCCAATGGAATGGATGTGGTTTTCATTGGCGAGTGCCTTTACATTTGCACTTGTGTCAGTCTTAGACAAATTACTGATTTCTAAGCATGTTGATAACGCTAAAGTATTCATAGTCACTGTTGGAGTGGCACAATTCTGCCTTGGACTTATAGCCGTTCCAGTGTCCGCATTTTCAGGCATAACACTAGCTACTATGACTATTGTAATTTTTTCCGGTATATCCTCTGGAATGTATCTCGTCATTATGTTTCAAATAATGGAATCGCAGGACGTATCACGAGTCGTACCTGTAGTATCCACCTACCCAGTCTTTGTCGCAATCTTAGCTTTTTTCATATTGGGAGAAGAGGTCACTATATATTCCTTGGCATGCATCTTAATCACAGTCTTTGGGGCAGCTTTAGTGTCCTTATCACCCTCAGGGCAAAAAGCATCAGCCAAGTCTAACGTTACCGCAATGCTTCTTTTATTCTTCGCTAGTATTCTTTTTGGATTAAGTCAATTTCTGGCCAAAACTGTCGCAGGGGAAGTCGATATGTGGACCCAATACATGATTAGAGGATTTTCCGGCGGGTTGACCTGTTTTGCATTAATCTTACTGCCAGGAGTACTAACAGGGGTCACATCCATCTTAAAGAAACCCAAATCTTTGTTTCTTATTGGGTTTACTGAAGGATTTTTAGTTTTTTTCGCAATTTTATTTTTCTTTTTAGCTATATATGCCGGGGAAATTTACATGGTATCAACGGTTATGGCCAGCAGGCCTATCTTTGTATTTGGAATAGGCCTCATCCTAAGCCTACCAATGATAAAACTATTAAATGAACCATTAAATGGAAAAAGTCTGGCTGTCAGAGCCACAGGAACTTTCTTAACAGTGTTAGGGGTTGCAGGGGTTTCGCTTCTATAACCTTCTGACTACTGTATTAAATCCTTTCCAAACTAATCATAAACATAGATTAAAAGTGGGTAGCGTCTTTAAGGCGCTACCCTTCATATTTATTGTGTCTGTAAAGCTTCAAGTAGTTCTGTAAGTTCAGCTACTTTTTCTTCAAGTGAGGCTACCCTTTCCTCGAATACCTCTTCCGCACCAGCTTTTACTATATCCAGTTCCTGCTCCGCAGTCTCGACTTCCTTTTCAATATCAGAATCAATTTCGCCTGAGCCATCCCTATTTGCGGCAGATTCCCTTATGCAATCATTTATAAAATCATTACGTGGTTTCCCTTTTCGCTTACTGGCATCTAAGGAATCTCTTTGGCAAAGCCTTGTAGCAGTTCGAATTACCTCCCTTTCCTCTTCTGCACGGTCAGCTTCAGCTTTCGCCACTGCCATTTCCTGTTGCGCAGCTTCTACTGCTTTATTGATGTAGAAATCTATATCTCCTGTAACGCCACTGGCGGAAGCAGCTTTCGAGATACATTGGGCCATAAAAGCATCAAGAGGTATTCCTCTTCGCTTCCGAGGAACCAATGAATCGGCGTAGCACCGAGTTTGAGCAGTCTCCATTATCTCTCTTTCGGCTAATACCTCTTCCGCTCCAGCCTTTACGATTTCCATTTCCTGCTCAGCAGCTTCTACTGCCTTTTCAATATCTGAATCAATATCCCCTGCTTCGCCACTATTTGAGGCAGCTTCCCTCATGCAGTCATTTATGAAAATAGTACGTGGTTTTCCTCTTCGCTTACTGGGATCATAGAAATCTTGTTGGCAACGAATTTGAGCAGCCTCCATTATCTCTCTTTCGGCTAATACCTCTTCCGCTCCAGCCTTTACGATTTCCATTTCCTGCTCAGCAGCTTCTACTGCCTTTTCTACATCTGAATCGATATCACCTGAACTGCTAATATTTGCAGTAGCTTCCGTCATACAATCACGTATAAATTCCTGTGGGCTTCTCCCGTCTTTTTGCCTTTTGAATGAATATGCTTGCATTTGGCAATCCCTTTGAGCAATCTCCAACACATCCTTTTCGGCTAATACCTCTTCCGCTCCAGCCTTTACGATTTCCATTTCCTGCTCAGCAGCTTCTACTGCCTTTTCTACATCTGAATCGATACCACCTTCATTCGCA
>PBKS01000001.1 GCA_002722155.1 Chloroflexota bacterium | reverse complement strand
CCTATACCCATTCTCCTATGAGACCTTCTGGTTCCGATTGACATCACATGGGTTTCTTCCTTAGTCATGTTCCATAGAAAAACGAATCCACTTAAAAATTCCGTTCCTGGTTTCCACCCTGTGTTTCCTGATCTATACCTGCCTGTTTGTGTGGTCGCTTCTAAGGTCAGGTCATTGACAATTTCGTCGTTTTTTCTTGGGTCAACTGGTGAAATCGCGACCATTAACGTTGATATAGGTCTTTGAAGTTCCTTTCTAAAGGAGGTGGGAGGGAATAAATTTGGGAATGCATCCTCTTCAATTATCGAGACTTGATGAATATCCTCCTCTCTCATGAGGCGGACGGAGTGTGTGTGTTGGGTATTATTTGCCATTTTTAGAAAAAGGATAAGGGCAAATAACACCTAAAAGCCCATCTGTGAACGACTTTAAATCATGCAGTTCAATACATGAACAAATTGTCAAGAAATTGTTTTCAAAACACTTGATATTTAGATCGTAAGTCAATGTAGAATAAGGAGTCTCCGTGGTTTCATATACGTTAACTTGTCTGGATCACAATTTTTGAGACTAGTTTCAGGGTATTTATGCAGCATATCCTTAGAATAATCAAAATTGCTCTGAGGTACAAATACAGATTAGGCTTCGCTTACTTGTCTACGGTAGGGGCGATTGTTGCATATATTTTTCTTCCTAAATTATTTGGAGACGCTATAGATTCCGTGGCACAGCCTATTTTGGCCGGCGGTGAAGTGGAGACCGACACACTCTACACATGCATAATAATAATTTTGGGTTTAAGCATCATCCGAGGGGGAATGTCTTATTTCCAAACATACCTAGCTGAAACTTTGTCGCAGTATGTTGCCTACGATTTGAGGAATTCCTTCTATGATCACGTTCAGCACCAGAGTTTTGCATTCCATGATAAACATCACACCGGTAACCTCATGTCACGAGCTATCACCGATGTAGAAAATATTCGTATGTTTATAAACATGGGACTGGTTAGGGCACCATACTTCATAGCACTTTTCGTCATAGTTGCAGCAATACTTGTTTCCATGAATTGGAAATTAGGTCTTTTGAGCGCCAGTTTTATGCCCATTGTGGCTGTATACACTAGTGCGGTTCGCCTGCGGATGAGGGCTTTATGGCTGCTAGTGCAACAGAAAATGGCGGAGCTTAGTATCATTCTGCAGGAAAATTTTTCTGGGCAGAGGGTAGTAAAGGCTTTTGCCTCGGAAGACCATGAGGAAGACAGATTTGCGATAAAAAATTCAGAAGTGTCTGATATTTACGTGGAAGCTGAGAAACTACGCGCCTCCAGTATGTCTTTTATGCTGTTTACTTTCATGGTAGCTATGGGACTAATTATTTGGTATGGAGGGCGCCAAGTAATGAATGGAGCGATGACTCCTGGTGAATTGGCTGCCTTTGTTTTTTATCTCCAAATATTAGCGCTTCCAGTCAGGATGGCGGGATGGGTTGTAAATGCCTATGCAAGAGCCGCCTCGGCGGGGGAAAGAATGTTTGAGATTCTTGATGCCCCATCACCGGTAAGAGAAGCACCTGATGCTATTACTTTGGAAAAATCCCAAGGCCACGTTAAGTTTGAAGATGTATCTTTTGCCTATGACAATGGTAAACCTGTCCTCAGAAATATAAATTTGGAGGCGAAACCCGGTGAAATAGTTGCATTAGTTGGTCCTCCTGGAAGCGGCAAATCTACAATAGCTAACCTTCTACCGAGATTTTATGAAGTTTCGGCTGGAGCAATAAAAGTGGATGGCGTAGATGTGAAGGAGTTTACTCTCCACTCCTTAAGAAAGAATATTGGAATGGTCCAGCAAGATGTTTTTCTGTTCACAACCTCACTCAAAGAAAACATCAAATACGGTAGAGAAGATGCTAGTGATGATCAAATGGAAAAGGCATCTACGATTGCTCAATTATCGGAGTTTATTGAGGGACTTGACGAAGGTTACGAAACTTATGTAGGGGAGAGGGGTTCTACACTTTCTGGGGGGCAAAGGCAGAGAATGTCAATTGCTCGAGCAATATTGCTCGATCCTCCAATACTAATATTGGATGACTCAACCTCTAGTGTGGATGCAAATACGGAGGATCAGATCAAGGCAGCAATGGACAATTCCATGAAGGGGAGAACTACTTTCATTATTGCTAATAGACTGAGTACGGTCCATAGTGCCGATAAGATAGTAGTTTTGAAGGATGGAAGAATTCTAGAGGAAGGCACTCACGAGGGACTACTGGAAAAAGGTGGCCTTTACAACGAAATATATGAGTTACAACTTCGACCTCAAGACGAGTTGACATCTGAGGTGACTGAATGAATCTCGGATTAGGTGGAATGTCTGCGGCTAGAGGCCAAGCAGACGAAGAGTTTTTTGGTTCAGCATATGATCAGAGGGTAATACTTAGGTTAGCTCCATATATAAAACCTTATACCCCGCTGGTAATAGTTTCATTAGTTTCAATGTTAATTTATACATTTACATTGGTTGCTGTGCCTTGGCTAATACAGTGGGGAATAGATAATCCAATAAAAGATGGTATGGAAGCGTTTGGAAGAGGTGACTCCCTTGATGAACACATACGACTTCTAAATATTCTTTTCGCTGTTTTTGTGATTAACGCCCTTACTAATTGGGGTACAAATTATCTCCAACAATATGCCATGCAAAGAGTGGGACAAGGTGTCCTTTTTGGATTGAGAAGAGCTTTGTTTGGACATGTTCAAAAGCAGTCCCTTTCTTATTTTGATAACACTGAAGTAGGAAGGTTAATGTCTCGTGTTCAGGGTGATGTTGGGCAATTGCAGGAGTTTGCGGCGCTCGTAGTAATGAGTCTTGGTGAGTTGTTGAGTTTGGTGGGAATAGTTATAGCTTTGCTTTTGATGGATTTGGAATTAGGACTTATTACGATGGCCGTGTTGCCTGTATTGATGATCATTATGGTTAGTTGGCAAAAGTACGCCAAGAAGTCTTTCACTGAAATAAGGCGAAGGATCGCTATAGTAAATGCCGCCTTTAACGAAAATATATCTGGTGTAAGGGTAGTTCAAAGTCTTAACAGACAGGAAAGAAATCTTGAAATTTTTGATGATAAAAACTCCGCCCATAGGTGGTCGAATGTAATCGCTGGAAGGTATGCTGCAGGTCTTTTGCCAGCCGTTGATATTCTTACTGCTGTGGCTATAGGATTGGCTCTATTTTTTGGTTCCAGGTGGGTCGGATTGGGAGAAGGAGAATTACTTCCCGGGGTGTTGGTGGCTTTTGTTATGTATGTGCAGAGGTTTTTTGACCCTATTCGTAACTTGACCCAGCAATATACACAGTTACAGAGATCAATGGCCTCGGGTGCTAGGATTTTTGACTTAATGGACCGAGAGCCAGAACTTATCGATATTGAAGATGCTGTTGAAATGCCTGAGATAAAAGGTGATGTTGAGTTCAAAAACGTTCGATTCAGGTATGTAGAGGGTGAAGATGTACTGAAAGGTATTGATCTCAAGGTTAGTGCAGGGGAGACAGTAGCGGTAGTGGGGCCTACCGGTGCAGGTAAGACCAGCATTGTGTCTATATTATCCAGATTCTACCCAGTAAGGCGTGATGAAGGTGAGATATTAATTGATGGTATCGACATTAGGGATGTAAAAAGAACCTCTGTCGTTGGCCAGATGAGTATGGTTCTACAGGAACCATACTTGTTTTCGGGCACTGTGATGGAAAACATTAAATACAACCACGTTGATGTTACCGATGAAAACGCTATTTCTTCCGCTAAAGTCGTAGGAGCCCATGAATTTATCATGCAACTTGAAGACGGGTACGATACCTATCTGTCCGAAAGGGGAGCTAATATCAGCTTGGGTCAGCGGCAACTGCTCAGTTTTGCTAGGGCCATCGTCGATGATCCAAAGATACTTATATTAGATGAAGCTACTGCCAGTATTGATAGCCATACAGAATTGGTTATACAGACTGCATTGAGGAAATTGCTTCTAGGGCGGACTGCGATCGTCATAGCTCATAGGCTATCCACCATCAGGGGAGCGGATAAAATCGTTGTACTTCAAGAAGGGGAAGTAGTGGAAGTAGGTAAACATCAAGAGTTGATGGACAAAGATGGTTTGTACGCACCCCTATACAATATGAACTTCCAATCCATTGAGGATTTATAGAAATCTAGGAATTATCAGGTAGCGATTGCCTCCGATTGGTTCTGGTGTTGAATGTTAAAAAAAGTAGAAGAATTTATTTTGTCATGTGATTTGGCAAGACTTTCTACTGTTACTCCGACAGGGTTGCCTCACTCGATCCCCATTTGTTTCGCTCTTTCTGAGAATGACACGATTTATACACCAATCGATTCAAAACCCAAGGCAAGTTCAAAAAAAACTCTTACCAGAATTAACAACATTAACCATAATGATGACGTTGTCGTTCTATTTGATAGATATTCTCAAGATTGGAACGAGTTAGGGTATCTAATGCTTAAAGGTAAGGCAAGTATTGTTCAAAATCGTTGCGAAAACTTGGACGCCGTCAGACTGCTGAAAAAAAGGTATATACAGTATAGGGAACAGAATTATCTTCCGGATGATCCCACGGTTATCAAGGTGAAGGTATACGATTACACCTCTTGGGGAAACTTATCATCCGAATAAGATCTACTTTGTTTATATGGTTTTAATCCATGGTATCTATTTTTCTTGCTGTAGTCATATAATCATTAGAAGTTGGATGATCGGACTTACAGCCAATATTGAATTAGTGAAAAAGAAATATATAAAGAATTAAGTATGAGAATTTATTTTTGCCCTGAATGTGGCGGATACTCCATGGGGCCTGCCAGCTCGTGTGATGAATGTCAGGCTGAATTGCCAGAAGATTCTTGGGCGGATATTACAGAGGAGGAACTCCAACAACTGGAGTATGTGGAGGATTTTGATCTGCCACCTGGCATACCAACGTGGGAATACGATGTTGTGAGATTGAAAACAGACACAAAAGAGGGTGGATTGCGCTATACCACAGGACTACTTAAGCGTATGGGTGATAAAGGCTGGGAATTAGTAAATATAACTCCCTTGGGTGATAAAGATGGTCCCAGGTATGGAATATTTAAAAGGGTATGGGATGAAGGCCATGCTGAGGATGATGACTCAGATGGTGCTTAGGTAATTTCTGAACTCGGAGATAATTTCTGCATCGTAGGGGAATGGTAGGTTGGGTATTTCATCGAATTTACACCATTTAACTTCACTGACCTCATCTCCGGCCGTGGCTTTACCTGATTTATGTGTGACTACGTATACATGAACCACTACAGGTCCCTTTCCAGAAAAAACGCCAAGGTAATGGGTTGGGACGGCACGTATCGTTGTTTCTTCAAATACTTCCCTAATTAAAGCATTTTCAACTGATTCCCCACGGTCTACATATCCGGACGGTAGGCTCCATTTCCCAAAATGTGGTTCTATATCCCTTTTTATAAGCAATAAAGAGGTTTGGTGAGTAAGAAGTGCAACCACGGCAACCTTTGGGTCAATATAGGTGAATGTCCCACATATTTTGCAGTAAGGCCTTTCATTATTTCGATCAAACTTCCTCACCAAGCCTGTGCCACATGTTTGACAGTAATTAATGTGGCTGAGTTCATCCATATAAAATAATCCTGTAAAGAATGTAGGTTTTTAAAATGTTAGTTAATGCGATACTAATCATCTCTGTATAATTCCAAGGTATACGAACTGTAAAGGTGCTGTAAAGAAGCATAAATGGCGCTCAACGATTCATGAATATAGAAAATCTTCTAAAGAAAACCATCACCTCTTCACAATATAGAGCTATAACCATACTGGGTGAGCAATTCGATAGGTTAGGAATAAGGGCTTTTCTTGTCGGCGGTACAGTAAGGGACATACTTCTAGGTAAATCGATTACCGACATTGATGTTGTTTTGGAAGCGGACCCTCAAGATATCACATCTAAATTTGATCCTAAATATAAGGTCGAAGTGCACTCAGTATCCCAGTTTGGCACATGTAAAATAATTCTGTCAGATCAAACAATAGACCTTGCCATGGCTAGGAAAGAGGTATATCCATCTCCTGGTGAGTTACCAGTAGTGGAGCATGCTTCTTTTGAAGATGATTTGGCCAGGAGGGATTTTTCCATAAATGCTTTTGCTGCAGGGATTAATTCTCAAGATTGGTGTGAATTAATCGATTTTGATAATGGATTGGCCGATTTGGAATCAAAGCAAATTAGAGTTCTTTATTCTAAATCTTTTCAGGATGACCCAACGCGTATTTTTCGAGTATTACGCTATTCTGGAAGACTAGGGTTTGATATAGAAAAGAGAACAAAAAAATACATGATAGAGGGGTTGAGGTTAATATCACTACTAAGCGGGGTTCGGTTAACCAATGAAATACGAAAGATTTTTTCAGAAGAAAATTCAGGCGCTATTTTGAGATCTTTAGATCAATATGAGGTTATGTCATACGCTCACGAATCATTCCCTAATGGGGCAGATTTAACTAAGAGACGAGATCTCTTACAGTCTTTGCAAATAGACCCTCATAACAGGGACTTCTATGCCTTTGTATCCTTAATTAGCTCATTGGAGAGACACAATGCAATTGAGAGGCTGAATTTAGGTAATGAATTTATGAAGTTTGGGTCTGATTTAGGGAAGATAGAATTACTAGAGGAAAAAGTTTCTCGCAGCGAGCTTCATGACCAGCTGAAACAAATCTCCGAAATAGCCATTCTGGTAGCTGGTACATATGTCTCAAGAAAAATTAAAAGCAATCTTGATTTATTTCTTCAAGAGTTAAACAAGATTGACCTACTAATTGACGGACAAGACTTGATAGGCCTTGGAGTGCCCGAAGGCCCTAGGGTTGGAGATGAGTTATCAAAAACTCTATCCTATATGATCGAGTCTGGACCTCTATCGAAACCTGAACAACTTATTGTTGCTAAAAAGTTTATTTAAGATTTAGCCTATAGATACTCCAGAAACCCCCGGTTCAGTCATCGATTCCGGATCGAGTATTTTCGTTAATTCTTGTTCAGATAAATTGGTTTCTTCTAGGGCTACTTCCATAATTGTTTGACCAGTTTCTTGGGCCTTATGTGCTAGTGCAGCTGATTTATCGTAGCCAATATGTGGAACCAAAGTTGTTACAATTGCTAGGCCTTTTTCTACCATTTCTGGGCCTCTCGATGTTGGTTTAAGTCCATCAATGCATTGATCAGCTAGGTTTGATGAGGCTGTAGCTAATAAGTCTATCGATTGAAGAAGATTGTAGGCCGCTACTGGCATCATGACGTTGATTTCAAAATTGCCAGATTGCCCGGCAACAGCAACAGTGACATCATTTCCTATTACTTGTGCAGCCACTTGGCATACTGATTCTGGTATCACAGGATTAACTTTACCTGGCATTATTGAACTACCAGGTTGGACTTCCGGTAACTCAATTTCGCCAAACCCACCTCTGGGACCAGATCCCATCCATCGCACATCATTGGCGATCTTCATTAAACTGACAGCGATCGTTTTTAATGAACCACTGGCGTCCACTATATTGTCCAGAGTACTTTGAGCTTGAAAATGATTTGAAGTTTCCTTAATTGTTATTCCTATAGATTCGGATAATTTTCTACAGACTCTCTTGGCAAATTCAGGATGAGTGTTTACTCCTGTTCCTACTGCCGTGCCGCCTAAGGCGACTTCTGCAAGCTCTTGAACCGCCTGTTCTGCTCGGATAATACCTCTTTCTATTTGACCTGCATGTCCTAGAAACTCTTGGCCAAGTCTAACAGGGGTTGCATCCTGGAGATGAGTTCTTCCAGTTTTGATAAATGGCATAAACTCCTTGGATTTGGTGTTTAAGGAGGAAGATAATTTTTTCAATGATGGAATTAACTCATCTGTTATCGCCTTTGCAGCAGCTACATGTATTGCTGTGGGTATTACATCGTTGGAAGATTGTCCTGTATTCACATGGTCATTGGGATGTACGGGTACTCGTGAACCCAGGTCTCCTCCCAAAATTTCGATGGCCCTATTTGAAATTACCTCGTTAGCGTTCATGTTTGTGGAGGTACCAGACCCGGTTTGAAATATATCTACCACGAACTGGTCGTCAAATTTTCCTGCTGATACTTCTGTTGCTGATTGGATGACTGCTTTTCCTAAATCTGGATCCAGTAGGCCTAGCTCAATATTTGTTTGGGCAGCGGCTAGTTTTACTAGTGCAATTGCTTCAATAAAAGATCTAGAAAAGCGAAGATCACTTATGGGGAAATTTAGAACTGCTCTCATAGTATTGGCGCCATAATAGGCATGAGATGGGACTTCAAATTCCCCCATAGAGTCTCGTTCTTTTCTGAATGTTTGATTTTCTACCAAAGTATTTCTCCAATTAAATTATTTGAAATCTAGGTTATTGTCGGAAGAAACCTGTTATTAAAATTTTTAGAACCATATATTAGCCTATAAAGTTTCCTTAATAAATTCACCTGATAACTTTGCCACTAGTTCAGTATGGTTTCTGAAAAAATGGTCTGCTCCAGTTATAACTTCTGTTCTTTTGGGTTCCGACATCCTATTGGACAGAAATCTAAATTGACCAATAGTAAAATCGTGGTCTCGATCGCCCAATATTAAGAGTTTGGGTTGAGTTATTTGAACCGTGCCGTATTGAGCAAATTTATTTTGTGGGCATGCTATAGAAATAAGTGATTTAATTGAGTTGGATCTTAACGATGATTCCAATGCCATCCAAGCCCCAAATGAATATCCAATTATTCCCAGTCGACTACCGTCTATTTTGGGGTTGATAGTCGTCATATTTACGACTGATTGTGTGTCCTTCAATTCTTCTGGTCCGTCTCCTGTTTCACCACTGCTCATTCCGACTCCTCTCTGGTTGAACCTCAATGTTGCAATACCGCTGTCAAGCAAGTAGCTTGAGATGTGATTAATCAAAGTGTCAAACATATTTCCCCCATATTTGGGATGTGGATGGCACAGGATCACGCATGGAGGTTTTACTGGCTTTGTCGGAATTTCAAGCAAGGATTCCAACTCGGAATTTTCAGTTGACAAGGTTGTTAAGTCTTTAGTTATTTCACTCATGGGTGCACCTTGATATATCAATTGGGGATTTGTAGTCAGTGTCTAAAATAACCCTAAGTATAGTAATTGCTAGAGGGCGTTGCTAGAATCAATGTGCGAAATCAAAAAAACAAATTCAATAAACTCGGCGGAAAATATGACTGCAGTCGATCTTAGAAGCGATACCGTTACCCACCCATCCCCAGAAATGAGAGAAGCTATAGCCAAAGCCCAAATTGGTGATGATGTGTTTAGTGATGATCCCTCAGTCAACAAATTGGAAGAAATTGCGGCAGCGAAGGTAGGTAAGGAAGCTGCTGTGTTTGTTGCGAGTGGGACTATGGGTAACCTAATCTCAGTCCTATCACATTGTGGAAGAGGTGACGAAATTATTCTTGGCGACAAATCCCATATTTTTCGTTCAGAGGCAGGCGGAGCAGCAGCTTTAGGGGGAGTTTCCTACCACACGGTTAGGAATGATACCAGAGGTATGCTTGATCCTTATGAAGTTGAAGAAGCCATACGAGATTCGACGAATAATCACAATCCCCACACAGCTGTGGTTGCCATCGAAAACACTCAAAATAACTGTGGGGGTAGAGTACTCACTCCCCAAGATACCAAGTTAATAGCTGATGTGGCCCACGCAAATGAATTGCCGCTTCATGTGGATGGGGCAAGAATATTCAATGCAGCCGTTAAATTAGAAACTCCGGTTGATGAAATGCTGAAAGAAGCAGACACCGTAAGTTTTTGCCTTTCAAAGGGGCTCAGTTGCCCAGTTGGTTCTGTTGTGGCTGGTACCAATGAATTCATCAATGAAGCGAGGAGATGGCGGAAAATGGTGGGCGGGGGAATGAGGCAAGCTGGATTTTTAGCAGCAGCGGGTATTGTGGCTCTTGATCAAATGGTTGATAGGCTGGCAGAGGATCACGCCAACGCAAAGAAATTAGCAGAAGGGCTATCTAAAATAGATGGGATCTTGATTGATCCCGATACCGTAGATACCAATTTGGTTTTCTTCGAAGTGGACCATCCTAATAAAAATGAGTTGATGAAAAAATTGGAGGCGGAAGGAATAAAAGGGGCCTCCCCTTATGCTAGATGGAGATTTGTAACCCATTATGGAGTAGATTCGAAAGATATAGACTACGTTCTAGAAGTTATGGCGAATGCTGTTGCATCATAATTCTATAGATTTTATACAGACTAACTTCATGTTTATATTTTTAAGTTCTTAGGGTTATTGAGCAGGTTTAAATATGCTGTCCCTGTTCAAAAACCATTCCTACCGCCGTTTTTTTGCGGGGTTGTTGTTTGACGATGCTTCGATGATGGTAAGCCCTATGATCCAAGGCTGGGTTGTTTTAATGGAGACTGATTCTGCATTCTGGGTTGGTGCTACCGCTGGGGTTTCTGGGGTTGGGATGACATTGTTCAGCCCCTTAGCCGGAGTTCTCGTAGATCGATACAACAGAAAGATATTATTGGTAATCACTCAATATATTCAAATACTCGTTGTTGCCCTTTTGGGAATAGCGGCCTTTTACGACGTTCTTGAGGTATGGCATGTGTTGGTTTATGGCTTCTGCGGAGGCGCTTTTCACGCTGTAAGACTTCCCTGTAAATTGGCTATGACTTTAGATTTTGTGGGTTCCAAGAATCTGCTCAGGGGAACCGCGGCTAATATCTTTTCTATGACGGTCATGGGAGTTTTAGCGCCATTAGCAGGCGGCTGGCTTATTGATAAAGAAATCTATTTGGGATTTGTCTTTATACTCATTTCTCTATTTCTATCAAATTTCATTTTCTTGAATCTCAGGGATATAAAGTCTCCGGAAGTATCCACGTCTTCCCATTTAGAAGATTTAGTTTATGGTGCTAAATATGTTGCTGATAATAGGATAATTCGATCTTTGATATTCGCAATTCTGGTTACAGAAATATTTGGATGGGCAGTTGAATCAATGCTGCCGGTAATTGCCAGAGACGAACTTGGATTGGATGCACGGGGACTAGGAGTCCTCATGGCAATGGGAGCTTTAGGCGCCGCAATTTCAAGTGTAATTATGACCTTGATGCCTGATGTGGAAAATAAGGGTAAATTAGTTGTTTATGGATTGTTCGGATTTGGCGTTGGCTTAATTGCATTTGCATTTTCAGATATGGTGCTTCTATCAATGGTTTTGTTGGGTTTGGCATATGGATCTGGAGTAATTTATGAAAGTGGGTTGTCAACCTTGTTACAGATTTCGGTTCCAGATGAGATGCGTGGAAGAGTGTTAAGTTTCCAGTCTTTATGCTGGGGATTTAGTGGGTCCGCAGGATTCCACGCAGGAGCTATTGCTGCCATACTAGGTGCCCCGGTCGCCGTTGCGGCTGGCGGAGTGGTGGTTATATCAAATACCATCAGAATAGCAAAAAATATGATATTGATAGGAGTAAATACGGACAAAAAGATTGTTGACTGACTATTCGGTTGTGTTTTCGTGCCACCATTTGTTTAGTCTTTCTGCTATATATTTTTCGTAACCTAAAGTTCCAGGGGAATAGAAGTTTTCAGTGCTAAGATTTTGCGGGAGATTTTTTGTTTTTACAAAATGTCCTTGGTAATCGTGGGCATATTGATAACCTTCTCCGTATTTTTCTTGTGACATTAGTCCGGTGACAGGATTACGAAGATGAAGTGGCACGGCTTTTTCACCGGAAGATTTTATTTCTGACATGGCTGCATTTATAGCTGTATAGGCTGAATTACTTTTGGGAGCAGAGGCTAAATAGATAGTCGCTTCAGACAAAATTATACGAGCTTCAGGCATGCCTACAAAATGAGTAGCTTGTTGAGCAGAAACTGCCATTGACAATGCTCGTGGATCGGCCAGTCCTATGTCTTCGCTGGCTAATATAACAAGTCTTCTTGCTATGAACATAATGTCTTCTCCTGCCAACAGAAGTCTCGCTAACCAATAAACAGCTGCATCAGGGTCAGAAGATCGTACAGATTTTATGAAGGCCGAGATTGTGTCATAGTGTTTGTCTCCGGATTTATCATGTGGTAATAATTTTGTTGCCACTACCTCATTCAGCAACGGTTTATTTATTAATAAATCGTTATCTTGCACATAAGCAGAATCTGCTGCCAACTCCAAGGTGTTCAGGGCCCATCGCGCATCGCCGCCAGACAGTGATGCAATGTTTTCCAAGATGCCATCTTCTATTTTAAGGTTCTTTTTCCCTAAACCTTTTTCGGAATCGTCTAGAGATATGGCCAATATTTGCACAATATCTTTTATCTCTAATCCATTCAATGTAAAAACCCGACAGCGAGATAAAAGGGGAGAAATTATTTCAAATGAAGGATTTTCGGTTGTCGCTCCTATAAAAGTGACCGTCCCATTCTCAACATAAGGCAATATTGCATCTTGTTGAGCTTTATTAAATCTATGAATTTCGTCAATAAAAAGAGCGGTTCTTTGTCCTGACATACCCAGACGTGATTTTGACTCAGAAATGATTGTTCTTAATTCAGAGACTCCGGATGTCACTGCACTGATTGTTTCTAGGTGGAAGTTTGATGTTGAAGTTATAAGATTTGCAATTGTAGTTTTGCCGGTTCCTGGAGGTCCCCACAAAATAAACGACGGGATTCTCCCCGCGTCAATACTCTTTCGGAGTGGACTGTCTTTGCCGGTTAAATGGGTTTGACCCACTATTCCATCCAAACTGGTAGGGCGCATCCTAGCTGCCAAAGGAGCACCTAGGGAAAGATGTTTGCTTGCCTCAAAATCAAACATGTTCATTTTTTAGCCTTGATGGATGTGTAAAAATGGTTTATGAGGGTAGTGCAATAGTGTACAAGAATATGTGGTTTAATGATTGGAGACTCATATGGGTAAGCATATTATTTGTGGAAGATGTCAAAAGATCGTAAAAGAGTCCTCTGACATGGTGAATAACAAAAGACAATCCGACGACCGTCACTTGTGGTGTCTTTTGAGGTATTCTCCAATGTGAAAACGATCTTTTTTTGCATCGACTGTTGTAGGGACAGTTTTGATCTTATTGAACCAAAGGCATTTCATATTGGATGGAAATTTTTATAAAGGATCAATTTGAAGGTTCCTTTGACATATTTAGTCCCCTTTTGGGTAGCCACGTGGGGGGGGCAGTCACAAATGCAAAAACTGATTATGCGTGAGGAGATATAGTGAGGACGGCTATTGTTGCCCCTGGGCCTCCTTCTGCGGGTGGGGCAGAGTAGAACTTTTCTATGTGGGTATGGGTAGAGAGAAGATCATGAACTGCTCTTCTCATGTCACCACTTCCTGCTCGCCCATGGATAATTCTGATCTCTTTCATACCTGCATTCTTGGCGTCGGAGATGTAGGTTTTTAATCTTTGAATGGCAGGTACCACTTTATCTCTACGAAGGTGTATCTCATTTGGAATAGACATTTTTTTGAAAAGAGTAGAGTCGTGAGGGTTTTGGTAGGGCATTTATTCTTTCGTGTTTTCCGAAATGACTGTCGCTAGTATGTCATCATCATTCGGTAATACAGTACGTAGATCAAATATAACTGCATCGTCTTCTATCCTGGAAACTATGGGCCTGTTTCCGTTTCTGATATTCGCTGCTAATTTTTCAGGATTATTTCCAGCTATTTTAATTCCGACCGATTCCATAGTTTCGCCGGGTAAACTGCCACCACCAATTGTGGATTCCGTCTGAATTACTTCTATTGAATAAAGATCATTACTGGATATCTTGTTGAGTATGTTGCTTGCCCGTTTCCGAATATCATCTGATGTCGCAGATATCATTTGCCAGACCGGAATTTTGGCCTCCGTCTCTTCTTTGAGATAGTGAATTAGGGTTGCGGTCAACGCCGCCAAATTCATTTTGTCTATTCTGAAGGCTCTGGCTAATGGATGTCTTGAAAGTTTCTCAATATATTTTTTTCGCCCGATAACTATTCCAGCCTGTGGCCCGCCCAATAATTTATCTCCTGAGAAAAAGCATAAATCTGCACCGGCAGCTATACTTGCCTGAGGCTGAGGCTCTGCTGCCAGTCCATACTTAGTTGTGTCAAGCAAAGATCCACTTCCGACATCGTGCAGCACAGGAATACCCCGTCTTGCCCCTAGATTTGAAAGATCTGATATCGATGTCGTAGAAGTGAAGCCAATTATTTTAAAGTTACTAGCGTGGATTGAGAGAATTGCTCCGGTTTCCTCAGTTATTTCCCTTTCGTAATCCTCCACGTATGTTCTGTTTGTTGTTCCTACCTCTACCAGAGTTGCGCCACTTTGTTTTAGGACATCTGGGATTCGGAATCCGCCGCCTATTTCCACCGCTTCTGATCTTGAAACGATTACTTCCTTTTCTAATGCCAAGGCTGAAAGACCAAGCATTAAAGCTGCAGCATTATTATTCACTACTAGGCCTGCTTCTGCCCCTGTCAAAGCAGATAATAATTTGGAAACCCGGACCTGCCGAGATCCTCGCTTCCCTGAAATTAGTTCTAATTCCAAATCGCTATAAGATTTAGAGGAATCCGTCGCTGCTTTCATACTTTCTAGGCTTAAGGGGGCACGTCCTAGATTAGTATGAATTACTACCCCTGTGGCATTTATAACGTTTCGGGGCCAATTGGACCAGTTTGTATGGACGTGATCCGATATTTGATCGGCTATTTCCGATATGGTTGGGATTTCAGATGTGCAATTCGTCGTCGATCTTATTTCACTGAGAGTATTTTGCACAATTTTAGTTATCACTTCGGATGAGAATTCGTCTACCAAATTTGAGATTCTCGTGTTCATAAGCATCGAACTGACGCTTGGTATTTGTCTGAGTTTTTCTTGCATATTTAATAAGCTCTTATGACTGCTTAGGCCTTTATTATATATGGTAGGTAAATTTTCCTTAGGCTTCAAATTATCGTCCTGCAGCGGACTTTTAATTGACCCTCAAAATTAACCTCCTGTAGAATGACTGAATGACTTTTTCCTAGACGAGGTAATATGCTCAGTATTGGTCTTACGGGAGGCATAGGGACTGGCAAGTCCTTGGTCTCTAATATATTAAATGATCTTGGGGCGACGGTTGTGAATGCCGATTTGCTTGGCCATGAGGCTTATTTACCTGGTACTGTTGGGTTTGATATGGTGGTTGATTCATTCGGAGATCAAATCGTGGGAGATGATGGTACCGTCGACAGAAAAAAACTTGGCCCAATAGTTTTTTCTAGTTCTCAAAACATGGCGAAACTGAATGCTATTATGCACCCATTGATTCGAAATATGATTCAAGCTCAGTTGGAAGAATATTCATCCAATGGCACTGATGTAGTAGTGGTGGAAGCAGCAGTTCTTATTGAAGCGAATTGGGTGGATTTATTTGATGAAGTATGGGTTGTTACATCAGACAAGGAAACCGTGATTGAAAGGTTAAAGGATCGTAATTCTTTAAGTCGAGAGGATGCAATCATTAGGATAGATTCTCAGATGTCGACAGAAGAAAGGATTGATCATTCTGATGTTGTAATATCCAACGATAAGACTATAGATGAATTAACAGATAATGTAGAAAAAATTTGGAATACCAGAGTAGTTAATAATTAGGAGTAGGATAGCTGAATATGACAACTCAATCTCTCTATAAAAGTTTCATTATTGAAGAATACCAATTGCAGGAAGAGCCATACTACGTGCCGATTGCTGATGAGGTGGAATTATTCGAAGCTGCGTATAAAAGTAGGCTGCCTTTGATATTTAAAGGACCTACCGGGTGTGGTAAGACCAGGTTTGTTGAATACATGTCTTATAAGTTGGGAATTGAATTAACTAAAGTTAAAAAGAGCGATTCAGACGATTCAGGCGTCAACTTGCCATTGGTCACGATCGCCTGTCACGAAGATCTCACCGGAAGCGACCTAGTTGGAAGGTACCTGCTTGAGGGAGATCAGACTGTGTGGCTTGATGGTCCCTTGACAAGAGCAGTGAAAGCCGGAGGGATATGTTATTTGGATGAAGTTGTGGAGGCTAGAAAGGACACTACGGTTTTAATACATCCTTTGACTGATCATCGTAGGATACTGCCGATTGAAAAGCGGGGAGAGCTCCTGGAAGCTGCTGAGGGATTTTTACTGGTTCTTTCCTACAACCCAGGGTATCAAAGTGCTTTGAAAGATTTGAAACATAGTACTAGGCAAAGATTTGTCTCTATAGAGTTTGACTACCCACCAATCGAATTGGAGACACAAATAGTTGCGCATGAGGCTGGGGTCGATGAGGATGTAGCTTATCAACTGGCAAAACTAGGTGAAAAAGTAAGGAACTTAAAAGAGCATGGATTAGGTGAGGGGGCTAGTACCAGACTTTTAATATATGCAGGTAAGCTGATCTCAGAAGGCATTACACCTCGAAGAGCATGTCAGGTATCAGTTAATTGGGCGATTACAGATGATGAATCTTTGCAGCAAAGTATTACAGAAATCATTTCCTCAATATTTGAATAATATTACTTGTGATAATTTCACCGGCTCATCTCCAAGAGAATTTGGGTAAAGCAGGAGAACCTGAAGATTCCGCAATAGACCACGCAATAGACCACGTAGAGGCTGGTGTGATGGTGATACTTTTTGAAAAGGATGGCGAATACTGGTTGATTTTGAATAGGAGGACCCGAAAAGTAGAACACCACAAAGGGGAGATTTGCTTTCCTGGAGGAAGGAAGGACAATAAAGACAAGGATTTGACTGAAACTGCCTTGAGGGAAACCAGAGAAGAAATGGGTATAGCAGGACAGAACATATCGATTTTAGGCGTCTTAAATAAAACTGAAACAACAACAGGTTATCTCATCACTCCGACTGTTGGTTTGATTTCCTACCCGTATCAATACGATGTACAAAACGACGAGGTCGAAGACGTTATAGAGTTTCCACTTTCAGCGTTGTTTAGGGAAGATTGTGCTAGGTATGAGGCCAAATTAATAAACGATCGTGTGGTTATGCAGCCCGCATATCAATACTGCGGTAATGTGGTGTTTGGTGCTACAGCTAGAATTCTCGAAAATTTTGCCGTTCATGTCAATCAGCCAAAATTGAAGGAGCCTCAGTGACTGATCAATCGGAACATTTAAAAGAATTTGTTGTTGAATTGCAAAAATTTCCGGGACCCGTTCTGGATAATTTCAACAGGGCCATTTCCGAAATGCCGAATGCTCTTTCTGAAGAACAAATATTAGATTGGCTGAGGAGAGGAATTGATATAGCAGGACAAACTGTACGTTCATGGGAGGCTGCAGCCCATTTCTTTCAGGTAAGTCCTAGCGTGATTTCTTCGATGCCATACAGTTATTTTGTTCGTTGGATGGAGTGTGGAACTTCCCTTTGCGGGGAGTCTCCTACTCTTGCAGCTGCATATTTTGAAGCTAGTCCTTCGACGATGAGCAAATTGAGATCACGGCATATAGAAAGTTGGGCGGGCCTTGGAGACGGCTTATACAAAGGAACCTGGAAATCTAGCACATTGGCATGTAGGTTTTTCGCTGAAACTCCTACTCTTCTGGATACTCTTTCATTTCAGCAACTGGAAAAATTCGCTAATTTCTTAGACGCTCTTTCTCACAGGTCCTATGATCTTTCATCTGAATGTCTTACATTAGGCCAGCAGATTTTCCCATTGGTTGGTGATAACAAAGATGCTTTTTTGTCTTTGGCAACGACATTGGTGGAAACAGGTTGGCGAGAAGTCAAAAGTTTTTTTGAGGCTGGAGCAAAGGCACTTCCCAAAATCCATCCAGAAGAGAGGATGCGATTTCTGAATTTAGCGGAAAGTTTGGTAAATAGCGGAGGCACAAATATACCGGGGACTATGTTAGATATATCGGAATCCCTATCCCTTTTGGAGGAAGATCATCATCACATTGTTTTGGGGTTTGCGGAAACTCTATTGCATGAAGAACCTCTAGCGATGCCGGAATTCATAAAATCTGCCCCAATCGTGTTGGAAAAGCTGACAATACTTCAACTGGGACGTTGGTATCAGGAAGGGGTTAATACATTGTCTCAAAACAGGGATGGGGGACTTGCTTTTTTTAAAATAGAATCTTCTCACTCTGAAGCAGTAATGGAGACCTTGTCTTCAGGTATAGAATTTGATCGTATTAAACCTGTAATGGAAATGTACTGTAGGGCTCTTGCTGGCGCCGAGATAAAATTATCTCCTACTGACGCTCTCGTAGAGAAGAATATAGGTTGGGTTTCAAATGAATCTCCTACTACGGAAGGATCTACCGTGTTTGTACCTACGGTGGTGGATAGGTATGCCACTAAAGAAGAAAACTATGCTTGGTTCAAAGTGGTGTCTACTCACCAAGTAGCTCATTTGGAATTCGGTAGTTTTATATTTGAATTTGAAAGAGAGTCACAACTATTTGATAACCTCAGACTTGATCTTGAAAAGAGAAGAATAGAGGCTTTGGAGGAGGCTCAAGATAACCTTTCCACAGAAAGTGATCCGGGTGTCCCAACCGACCCTGGCAATGAATTGCTTGAAGGACAGGCAGGATTAGAGAGGGCTTGGCTCACTGATATGCAAAGGTTTTTTGATTTGTTCGAAGACCGCAAATTGGCCCTAGATATTTTTACTGTAGTAGAAGATGGACGATTGGATGCGAGAGTGAAAAACGAGTACCCAGGGATCAAATCTTCTTATGTACAGGTTCAAAGTGATTCTCACGAAAACAGGCCAGATATAAAAGAACTCCCGGCTCGTGAGGCTATGGTGGAATTCATGGTCAGACTCAGCCTGCAGCAATACGAAGGTGTAATAGCCCCCTCCAAATATAATAAAGAAGCTGCACAAGTAGCACAGATCGCTCGGAGAGTCCTGGATGTCAGTGCGTCGGTTGAAGATACGGCAGAGGCGACCTTAAGGATTTATGCGGTTATCGCTGCAATACCGAATGAGGAAATTCCTCCTGATGATTGGAATGATATGGATTTTGATGATGAGGATGATGAAGATTACGTTGATCCCGAGGATATGGAGAATCTTCTCCAACAGATAGGGATGGGCATGGAAATGGAACTGCGCCCAGAAGGGGAAGAGGAATATGAGTCAATTCAAGAAGTTGAATATCGAGGGGATTTCAAGCCTGAACTGGCTCAGTTAATGACTGAATTGAGGATGCAACAACAAGATGAAATGGGTCAAACACAGGGAGAGCCACTTACACAAGAACAATTGCAGGAACTTCTTGAGAACAGTGCGGAATTGGACCTACAGGCTACCGAAGGAGAGATTCAGGAATCTAGTGGGATGTTTGCAGATAATATTATGAAAGAGGCTGGGGCTAATATGCCTCAATCCCCTGATGATGCGCAAGGTCCCTTCGTCCACGTCGATGAGGATGGAGGAGAACTCGAGCCAGCTGAACCAGAAACATTTGTATATGACGAATGGGATTTTAGGGCAGAAGACTACAAGCCCCGCTGGTGCATCGTGAGGCAAAAAACTATGCAGGAAGGGGACCCCACCTATTTCGGAGCTACTCTAAACGAATATGGCACCCTAGTCACTCGGATACGAAGACAATTTGAGATGATGGTACCTGAGATGTTCAGGAAAGAAAGGAAGTTGATAGACGGGGAAGACATTGATATTGATGACGTAATTGAGAATATGGTGGATATAAAGACAGGTTCTAGCCCGGACGAAAAATTTTATTGGCGGCGCAATAAGGTTCAACGTGACGTAGCAGTTGCCTTTCTTTTGGACACCAGTGCGTCCACGGCTGAGGCAATAGATGAAGGAAAAGGCAAACAGGACGATTGGGATGCTCCAGATGACCCGGTGGAATATATGGTTTGGTTGAGGACACGGCGAGGGGAACAAATGAGAAGATCATATAAACGTATCATTGATATGGAAAAAGAATCGATGGTTCTCCTTATTAATGCTTTGGAGGCTATAGGCGACACCTATGGGATATACGGTTTTTCCGGGTACGGAAGGGAAAATGTGGAGTTCTATACGGTGAAAGACCTACAAGAAACCTTCTCCGATAGAGTAAAACGGAGGATTGATAGAATTGCACCGTTACATGCTACAAGAATGGGGCCGGCCATAAGGCATGCAGTATACAAACTAGAGAATACAGATGCCAGGACGAAGATATTGTTCCTGATAAGTGATGGACGGCCGCAGGATCGCGGCTACAGTAGAGAAGGAGTGGAAAAAGAGTATGCCGTTCATGATACTAAAATGGCATTAGATGAAGCGAAAAGACAAGGTATAAACTCGTTTTGTTTGACCGTTGATAAAAATGGACATGATTATCTAAAAACGATGTGTTCCGACATGGGATATGAAATTTTAGATGATATAAATGATTTGCCAGAGCGTCTACTTGTTTTGTACAGACGGTTAACTATGTGAGGTCCGTTAAACATAACGCCTGAAATTCACATTTCAACCGGCGATTCTTAAATGTCTCGCAGGATTGTCCAGCTTTAAGAGGCTACAATTCTTAGTAGTAAAAGGTGTGGATGTTATGATGCTTTCATAGGTTATAGCGATAATAAATGTCGGAAAGAATAAATCAATCCCATTTGCCTTAATGGAGGAAATACATGTCGGAATCCGCGAATTTACGGGATCTTGATAAACTTGGTCAATCAGTGTGGTATGACAATATAAGCAGAGAATTACTTGTATCTGGTGGATTGGTAGAAATATTAAATTCAGGAGTTGTTGGATTAACATCAAACCCTAGTATATTTGAAAAAGCGATTTCTACATCTAGTGTGTACGACTCGGATATTCAGAGGATGGGTGAGGAAAAATTCTCTGATATTGAGCTTTTTGAGAAGCTGGCGATTGCAGATATACAAAATGCTGCAGACCTTTTGATGGATATTTACAAAAATACTAGCGGTAAGAATGGTTATGTGTCGTTAGAGGTAAATCCTCATCTTGCTTATGATACGGATGGAACGATAGCTGAAGCCAAAAGACTTCATGAAGAGGTTGACCGCCCTAACCTGATGATAAAGGTTCCGGCGACTAAAGCAGGGATACCGGCAATTCGTGAATTGATTTCAAGTGGTGTGAGTGTCAATGTCACATTGATATTCTCCAGAGATATGTATTCTTTAGTAAGAGAATCTTATTTAAGTGGGCTTGATGATCTATATGAAAAAGATATGGATTTGTCGAAGGTATCTTCTGTGGCTTCTTTTTTTGTAAGCAGAGTAGACACGGCAGTAGATAAAATCATTTTAGAAAAAGGACTTGATTCCGAAGTCCTAATGGGGCAGGCCGGTATCGCCAACGCCAAGATCGCCTATAAAGAATTTGAGAAGATATTTACTTCAGATCGATTCCTTCGACTTGAGAAGGCAGGTGCCAATATGCAGAGACCTTTATGGGCTAGCACCAGTATGAAGAATCCGGAAATGCGAGATGTTCTCTATGTAGAAAATTTGATTGGTCCGAATACAGTAAATACCATGCCTGATGTGACATTGGATGCATTTATTGATCACGGCATAGCAAAAAATACTATTACTGCAAACTTAAATGACTCGTACAATCATATTGATCACTTAGCTGCAATTGGTATAGATATGGCAGGAATTGCAGATATGTTACTCGCAGATGGAGTTAAGGCATTTTCTGATTCGTTTGATCTACTTATAGGGAATATATCAAAGAAAAAAGCTACTCTTTCGGTAAGCTGACTATTTTTGGACTATGCATTCTAAACATATTTTTCTGAATTGGAATGAAGCCTTGATAAATGATGCTCTTTCTGGATTCTGGGCTGATGTGGATGAATCTGTATATTTCGATAGAGATCATACTTTGGAAGGGTTGGGTTGGTCGTTAGGTTGCGATTGGACTGAAACTGAGGCCATACAGTATTTTGATTTAGCAGAGAAAATACGTTCGGAAAAATTTCAATACGTCCTGCTAATTGGCCTTGGAGGTAGTAGTGCAGGTGCTAAGGCCATAGTTTCTTTAGGAGAAGATTCTCCAAAATTCATTTTTGTTGACTCGATAATTCCGTTAACTCTCCAAAAAATAGTTGAGGAAGTGAGAAACCAAAAGATTCTTCTACTTATATGTTCTAAATCAGGAACAACCTTAGAAACGGTAATTTTGGCCCGGTATTTTTTGAGACAATTAGGACCTTCACTAAGACTATCTAATGGAACTGTAAATGCTATTGCTATTACCGACCATGGCACATTTTTAGAAGAATTAGCTTTTAAATATAATTTTCGCAATGTTATCACTAGCAAGATCGATATCGGGGGTAGGTTTTCTGAATTATCTTCGTTTGGATTATTTCCAGCTCTGCTTAACAATTCAGACGTCTCGTCTGTTATGGTCTCTGCGACTAGAATGGTATCTGACTCTCGTAATTCAGGAGAGCAAAATCCTGTAGTTCCCCTAGTGGATTATCTGGGCGTAAACCTTGTGTCAGGGATAGATAAATTGTATGTATATCTGCCTGCCTCATTAAGAGGTTTCTCGGTATGGCTTGAGCAACTGCTATCCGAGAGTTTAGGAAAATCAGGTATTGGTATTATTCCTATTATAGGTGATGCCGGATTGATAGGTAATTCAGAGGATATATGTTGTGTATTATATGAGGACTCGACTGGTTTAGATCCCTCATTAGTTAAACTTGAGCAGTCTTTTGAGAATCGTTCCATTCCAGTATTTAAATTAAAAATTGATGATCCTACTTCTTTAGGTGGAGAATTTTATAGATGGAAACTGACTGTGGTGCTACTTGCAAAGCTTTTAGACATTAATCCGTTTAATCAGCCTCAAGTGCAGAAATCGAAAGATAATACGAATGAAATTATTGAGTATTTCACTGTGAAAGGTCGTTTACCTCCTACCTCTTCCACATTATCTTTATCTGAGTGGATTAGGCATATAAAAAATGATGGATATGTAGCTATATTGCCATTTGTCCATATGGAAGATAAAGAGCAAGAATTACTGTTTCATCTGGGGCTATCCATTCGGCAATTAACGGGAGTTCACGTTACCCTCGCTTCCGGTCCATCCTATTTACATTCTACGGGCCAGATGCATAAAGGTGGTCCTCAGTCCGGAGCCTACCTTCAGCTGTTGTCTACCTACCATGATGAAATACCTGTTGATGGGGAAACTTATACTATGTCAACCCTTTTAGCAGCTCAAGCGAATGGAGATATGGAATCATTGGTAACCTTGGGTAGGCCGGTATGCCGGGTAGATTTGGGATTTAACATCGAGAGAGGTCTTAGAAATCTAATAAATGAAGTCGAGAATATGAGCAGGTAGTATATTGCTACTCGGCATTGAGCTCATTGAGCGTATTTTTCGTTACCGCCCTGTATTCTTCTAAGATTTCGTTATTTAAAAGGGAAGCAGGCCTAGAAGTGTCCTGGTAATCAGACCTTAAATTTATTTCTCCAAGATACTTAAGATCTAATTCCTTTGATATCTCTTGGCCAGCACCTTGCCCGAAAATTTCTCCTGACATGTTTTCCACCACTCCTAAAACATTAACTTGAAGTTTTCGGATCATGTTAATGGAGCGTTTAGCATCTATTTTAGCTAGTTCCTGAGGTGTAGTTACCACGACAAATCCATCCATGGTGAGTACTTGCATTACAGTCAACGGAGCATCGGATGTCCCGGGCGGCATGTCAACAACCAGGTAATCAAGTTCTCCCCATTCGGTGCTCTGCAGCATTTGATTTATGGCATTATGAATCATAGGGCCGCGCCATATTATTGCTTCATCTTCATTTTCCTGGAAAAAGGCCATTGACATGACCTTTACTCCGAATCTCTCAGGCGGAATCATTTTTTGTTCGTTGCCTACGGTAGGGTGTTCTGAAATTTTCATGGCTCTAACAACGTTTGGGCAATCTATGTCTACGTCCAATATGCCCACTGTAGCTCCATCGTTGGCAAGAGTAGCAGCCAAATTTATGGCAACCGTAGTTTTCCCGACCCCGCCTTTCCCACTGTAAACGCCTATTTTTTTTCTAATGCCAGATAAGGATTCCTCGATTTGGCGTTTCTGGTCAAATTGACGCTTCATTGCCTCAATTCGAGCGCGTGCTTGAGCTGGATTTTGTTGCGCCATGGAATTCTCCGGAATTTTGGGTATTACTGACTTGGCATCTTGCGCCAAAACAATTTTTTTTAGTCTAAACCTAGTAAGCGCTTCCCTTCTTCAGTTATCATGTCTGGCGTCCAAGGTGGGTCGAATACCAAGTCAACATTGATATCTTCGACACCTTCTACTTCTGCCAATCTCCATTCCGCCTGTTGAGCTATGTAAGGACCCATGCCACATCCAGCAAAGGTCAAGGTCATGCTAACATCTACGTCACCGTCGGCTACTTCAACTCCGTATACAAGACCTAGATCTACGATATTTACGGGTATTTCTGGGTCGTAGACATCTCGGAGAGCCTCAAGTACATCATCTTTAGTGACTGTTTCAGAGTCGGGCATTCTCTTTCCTTATGTGGACTGGTATTTATTGACGTATATGGTCAAGAATAAATTTTATATTTCTAGTTCTTATAGTGTCAATAAAGATTTGTTTGAATTGATTCATCAGCGACTATTTTTTTTAAATCCAAAATTTGATCCCTAACAATCGCTGCTTTTTCAAACTCTAGATCTTTTGATGCAGACTTCATTTGGATTTCCAAGTCTTTTATTAACCTAATTAAATCTTCTTTGGGAAGATCCAAGCCATTAAGTAGCTCTTCTTTTGAAGGTTCCACTACCAATTTTACCCTCTCGGTAATGTCTCTTATAGTCTTGCGTATGCCTTGAGGTGTGATTCCGTGTTCGTCGTTATAGGATTGTTGTATGAGCCTCCTACGTTCTGTTTCTTCAATGGCATTTTTCATAGAAGCAGTGATTCTGTCGGCATACATAATCACTTTTCCATCTATATGCCTGGCAGCTCTGCCGACCGTTTGAATAAGAGATGTTTTGGATCTCAAATATCCCTCTTTATCGGCGTCGAGAATAGCTACTAGGCTTACCTCCGGCAGATCTAAACCTTCCCTGAGTAGATTTATACCAACTAGAACATCATATACTCCCATTCTTAGATCTCTCAGTATTTCACTTCTTTCCAGAGTGTCTATTTCAGAATGTAGGTAATGTGTCCTTATTCCTGATTCCTTTAGGTAATCAGATAGTTCCTCTGCCATTCTTTTGGTTAAAGTAGTTACGAGGCATCGTTCCCCTTTCTTCACTCGAGAATTAACCTGTTCTAATAGATCATCAATTTGTCCAGTCACTGGTTTGACCTCGATGGTTGGGTCGAGTAACCCTGTGGGTCTTATAACTTGCTCCGCCGTGGTGTAACTGGTTTCGGTTTCATAAGGACCAGGGGTAGCTGATACGAATACAACTTGGTTTACTTTTTCTTCGAATTCACTGAAATTGAGAGGCCTATTATCGAGAGCAGACGGCAATCGAAATCCGTATTCAACTAGAGTCCTTTTCCTAGATTG
This sequence comes from Chloroflexota bacterium, assembly GCA_002722155.1. Classification (GTDB taxonomy): domain Bacteria; phylum Chloroflexota; class Dehalococcoidia; order Lucifugimonadales; family UBA826; genus UBA11996. The sequence continues at coordinate 133,572 of PBKS01000001.1, read as the reverse complement.
GTCACCCCCATACATGGCTCTGACTTGTGGAAGAGTCATGTGAGATTCATCCACAAAAAGAATAAAGTCATTGGGGAAATAATCTAAAAGTGTGTAAGGAGTGCTTCCTGCACCACGCTGTGATAAGTGTCTGGAATAGTTCTCTACTCCCGCGCAATAACCCGCCATTTCAAGCATCTCAAGGTCATATTTGGTGCGTGATTCCAGCCTTTGAGCCTCCAAAAGTTTGCCGGCGGATTTGAGGGATTTTAACTGTATCTGAAGTTCCTCTCCGATATCTTTAATTGCCATATGCAACTTTTCTTTTGATGTCACGAAATGCTTGGCCGGATATATTTCAATATATTCCTGGTCGCTTAATATTTCCCCCGTCAAGGGGTCTAAGTGAGTTATTTTTTCAACCTCATCACCCCAAAATTCGATTCTAACACCCAGTTGTTCATATGCGGGTAATATTTCTAAGGTGTCGCCTCTAACTCGGAAACGGCCTCGAGCTAAGTCATAGTCATTTCTCTCGTACTGCATGTCAACCAATTTTCTTATCAAATCCCGCTGCTTGTTGGTTTCACCTTTTTTTATCGTGGCCACGAATCCTTGATATTCCTCCGGTGCTCCTAGGCCAAATATACATGAGACTGAAGCTACTATTAGTACATCTTTTCTCGTTAGCAGGGAGCGGGTTGCAGAATGTCTCAATTTATCTAGTTCTTCATTAACGTCTGCATCTTTTTCTATGTATGTGTCGGTCCGAGGCACATAGGCTTCAGGTTGGTAGTAGTCATAATAGCTGACAAAATATTCAACTGCGTTTTCGGGAAAAAACTCTTTGAATTCAGTGGCCAATTGGGCGGCCAATGTTTTATTGTGGGCAATTATCAGGGTAGGTTTTTGAACTTGTTCTACTACGCATGCCATTGTAAATGTTTTACCACTTCCAGTGACACCAAGTAAGGTTTGTTTGGGCAATCCTTTCGATATACCTTCCGAAAGTTTAGTAATTGCGCCTGGCTGGTCTCCGGTTGCTCTAAAATCAGCTGATATTTTGAACTCAGGCATGAATCTACCGTTTACCTTAAAACAAGAGACCAAATCGTTTCATTTGAGTCACGGTTGTAAGGACTACCATCGTAATCACCTGCTATTTCCTCTATGTCATATCCACAATATTCAAATAAGTGGCGGGCTTCATCCGTGTACAGGTATCTTAAAGTGAAGTTGGCATACCTTTTGGAGATCAATTGATTACATTGAATTTCAGATATTGAAATTTGAGTATGTAGTAATTGGTTATGTAGGTCAAATTCTGTTCGGTGATGCAACGACCTGATATTTTTACCAGGACCGTATTCAGAATCTTTAAGATGGTAAAAAATATCGGGCTTTTGGTCAAACAGTTCATTATTGGGTACAAATATGTCAATGATCAATATGCTGTTTCGAGTAAGGTGAGCTTTGATAGAAGTTAATGCGGCGATTTGGTCTTCCACTGATAGGAGTGATTGAAAACCTCTATAGGGAAAAATCACAAGGTTGAACTTTTCATTGAGGCTGAGGTTCCGAACATCTTGATTAGTAATTTTTAGGGGTGCGTTATATCCCGTTTTTCTGATTTTCGACTGGAATTTTGCTAGCATTTTTGTGGAAGAATCCACCCCGGTTACGTCATATCCATTTGCTAAAAGGGGTATAGTTACTCGTCCTGTGCCACATCCTATTTCTAATATATTTCCACCTAGTTGGTCTGATTTGTTTCGATAAAAATCTATATCGTTATCTACAAAAGAATATACGTCGTCGTAGATGTCAGCCCAGGAGTCGTAGTCTGTGTTCATCTGTTAGCGATATTCTCCAAGGCCATCCGGATTTGCTCTTCAACACTTAAGTCTTTTGAATCGATTGAGGAGATCGCTTCTCTTGCCTCCTGTATGGAGTATCCTAAAGCCGTAAGAGAATCAAACACATCATTAGAATCTGTAGAATCACTAGGAATAGACCAAGATTGCTCCATTTTGCCTTTGAGTTCTAGTAGAATCCTATTAGCAGTTCTGTTACCAACACCTGGTACCATTTTAAATGCGTTAACATCCTCTGCTGTTACGGCTGCGGCCAAGGAAACAGCAGTGAAGGTTGAAAGAATAGCTAATGCAAGCCTAGGTCCTACTCCGCTTATAGTAATTAGTGTGTCGAACGCATTTCTATCATTTTCTGATACAAACCCATATAAAGTTATAGAATCCTGTCTCATTTGGAGAGAGGTTAATAGCCTTATTTCACCCCCTAGATCACATATGCTTTCTATTGTGGTCGTCGGAGTACTTAGTCGCAGTGTAATTCCTGTTATTTCTACGTCTACGTAGTCCGGCCCCTTGTTTACTAGTTGGCCTTTGATAGCGGATATCAATGTGTTTACCATGGGGATTTTCCTATTAAATCATCTAGCATATGAGAATTGATGTGGCATATAGCAACGGCTAATGCATCTGTTACATCATCAGACTTGGATATTTCTGTACTACCCAGTAATAAACTAACCATTTCACCGACTTGTTCCTTTGAGCTACCACCATAACTTGTCACGGATTTTTTTACTTCCTGTGGAGCATATCGAAAAACCGGAATGTTATTCTGGGCCCCAGCTATGAAAACAACTGACTGAGCTTGACCGATGGCAATGGCAGTTTTGGGATTCTTCGAAACAAATGGTTCTTCTACAGCTATGGCGTCAGGGGAGTTTTCCTTTACCACTTTTGAAGTAGCCTCAAACAAGTACGCCAAACGGTCTTCTATTCTATCTTTTCGTTTTGGAGTTATCAGACAATGGTACGGTGTCATCAAATCTCCTGAAATTGAATCTACGACACCTAGGCCCATTTTAATGGTTCCAGGGTCAACACCCAGAACTCGCATTTAAATCCTACTAATTAAGTTGCTTTGAAATTGTCCAATGCCTCTTCCGGGAAATCAGCATTTGAGTAAACTTTTTGCACATCATCCAATTCCTCCAGTGAATCAAGGAGACGAAGGGTTTGAATAGCCTTTTTACTGTCTAGCATTATTGTGTTGCTGGGAATCATAGATAGTTCGGTTGAGGCCACTTTGGCCTCACTATCACTCAAGGTAGATCTAATGTTTTCTAGGCTGTTCGGTTGAGAATATACATGTAGGGTTCCATCGTATGTTTCAAAGTCATCAGCCCCTGCATCAATCGCTACTAACGCTAAATCTTCAGCGTCATTTGACTCTATATCTACAACTATTACCCCTTTTTGTTCAAATTGCCATGCTACCGCTCCACTTTCTGCCATATTGCCTCCAGCTTTGGAAAGGGTCGATCTGATGTCTGAAACTGTACGATTTTTGTTGTCTGTGAGGGTTTCAACCATAATCCCGATTCCGCCTGGCCCATATCCTTCGTAAACTATCTCAGCCATTGAGGCACCTTCGCTTGATTCGCCAGTACCTTTTTTTACGGCCCGATCAATATTGTCCGCTGGCATGTTGTTGTCTTTAGCTATTTGTACCGCCATACGGAGCCGGAAATTCATGTCTAAATCTCCACCGCCCTGTTTTGCTGCCACAATAATTTCCTTGGATAATTTTGTGAAAAGCTTTCCTCTTCTGGAATCTGTTATAGCCTTCTTATGTTTTATGGTTGACCATTTGGAATGCCCTGACATTTTTTTCAACCTCTTCTTGCTGAATTTTAGGATCTCATAAAACGTCGCCTTCTACATCCGTCGGCGGTTATGGCATTCTATCATTAAGGGGACTCCTATACTTGTATTTTCGATCTGAACTCAGGTTTACCTTTGGTTTCTAGGTTTAGTTTGAAGGTAGCCCCTGCCATAAGACCATTAGTATCGGGATCATTTCCGCCTGCACTGGTCACGTACAGATCCTTATATTCGGTACCACCAAATGTAGGGCATGATACTTTTTTTACTTCAAATTTGATCCTGTCTAACTCATTTCCAAAACTGTCATATTTATATAGGGACCAGCCGTCCCAACGAGCGGACCATATGCAATCCTCTGAATCGACAGTCAGACCGTCCGGAACACCACTGTCATCAGGTGTAGATACTATAACCTCACCTTTTCCCAATAAAGACTTATCAGCGTCGAATTCAAATTTAGTGATGGTTCTTTTTGTTGAATTCGTGTGATATATGTGCTCAAGATCAGTTGAAAATCCCAATCCGTTGCTAATTCCTGCATTTTCAATTACTAAAGAAATTTTTCTGTCTACATCTAATTTATACAGAGAACCATTTTTATTATCGCTAGGCATGGTTCCGCAAAATACACTTCCATCCGGGTTAGCGATAACGTCATTAAACCTGGAATTTTCTTCTCCTTCAATTTTTTCTACGATGGTTGTCAATCCACCATTTTTTAAAACTTTGATAGATCCTTTATCCATAAAGAGCAATAGGCTCCCATCCTCTTGTATGGTGAAACCACCTATTTCTCCCGCCTGAAGGACTTTTTGTTTTGAGCCATCATTTGGATCATATCTGTATAGACAACCTAGTGGAATATCAATCCAATATAAAAGACCTTCATCGGGATGCCACAATGGTCCTTCTCCGGTAACACATTTATAATTCGCGATGGGTTGCATTCAATGACACCTTTTTTTCTACTCTTTATCCTATACTAGGGCATTTATAACAAATTCTTGCTACGGACAGGATTCGAATCGTATATATAATTATGCTATTAAATATTTTAAAATCTACCCGACCGTATCAATGGATAAAAAATCTAATGGTGTTTTTACCATTGTTATTTTCTACCAATGAAGCATGGTTAATAGATGATTTTCCAACCATTCTTGGTCCATTGTTCAGATCGGGCGTCATATTTTTGGTTTTTGTCTTGGCAAGTTCGGCCGTTTATTTATGTAATGACGTTTTGGACAAAAAAGAAGATATATATCATATGGAGAAGAAAAAGCGTCCTATAGCGGCTGGGATGATTTCTACGAAAGTCGCATTAACGAGTTCCTTTTTTTTAGCGGCCGTGTCATTAGTTATTTGCTACTTTACAGTGAGTGACACCGTTTGGTATCTATTGATTTATTTCTTTCTAATGTTTATGTATTCTTTTTTCTTTCGAGCCTTCGTTGTTTTGGACGTGCTAGCTATTTCTTCAGGGTTTGTATTGAGGGTTTTATCAGGGGCAGTTGCCATAGATGTTCCTGTTTCTGTTTGGTTATATGTTTGTATGGCTCTTGGGGCAATGTTCATCGCGCTTTCAAAAAGATATGCTGAGTTACTCAAAGAAGAAGACCGGCCGTTGGTAACAAGGGGATCCCTTTCCAAATACAGGACCGCCTTTCTAAAACCTACGATGTACTTGTTCCTAATTGGTACTGCCATGGCCTATAGTGTTTACGCGGTGAGTGCTGAAAATTTACCAACAAACAATTCCATGGTTTTTACTATTCCCCTTGTTTTGTTTGGTATGATTCGGTATCAGTTCCTGGTGAATAGTAGAGGTCTTGGAGAGAAACCAGAAGAGATTATCTCTCGAGATTTTTTTCTCGTTGGATGCGTTGTGACTTGGTTATCCTTAGTGACGGTTGTTCTGGTGTTATTTCGGTAATCTTTGGTGGTTTTCTGGAAATGAAAAATTTAACCAATCTCCAAAATCCACATCAATACCATGTCGATTTACGGCTTGATGTAAGGAAGCCTGCAATAAGCCTAGCGGGGTTCCCACGTCAAAGTGAGCATTTTGGAACAAATAACCTTTGCAACCCCTATAGGGTATTAAAGATGCAATCGCGTCAGTAAGTTGTATTTCTCCCAAGGCACCTTTATGGGAACGTTCTAGGGCATCAAAAATTTCGATAGGTAATACGTATCGCCCAATGATTGCCAAATCTGACGGAGCCTCCTCCACAGAAGGTTTTTCCACCATACCAATTATTTCATGAATTTCTCCTTGAGAATTAGCTGTCGAGACAATACCAAGATTTGGGATATCCCTACTATCAACCTGCTTGATTGCTACAACTAAATCGTTGGTGTGGGAATGAATATGCAGCATGTGCTTTAAAGTTGGGGTATTTCCTATTATCAGGTCATCAGGTAATAAAACCGCAAAGGAAGTTTCTCCTATTGATTTTTTTGCCATTAGCACAGCATCACCCAATCCTAGGGGTTGTTTTTGAATAACAAATTCTACTGAGGCCCTATTTAGTATCTTTTCGATTTCAGCCAGTGATTTTTCGTGGCCCTTATTTTTTAAAGCATCTGAAATCGAATCATTGAGGCTGAAATAATTCTTAATGATATCCTCCTGAATTTCAGAGATTATCAATATAATTTTGGTGATTCCAGAGTCGATAGCTTCCTCAATACAATAATGGAGGGAAGGTCGGTCATATATTGGAATCATCACCTTGGGAACAGCTAATGTCGTTGGGAGGAACCTGGTACCTAAACCTGCCACTGGAATTACGGCTTTGTTAATACTCATATTGAAACCTGATGTCAGAGCTTTTTTAGATCGTATATTTTGTCTCGTTGTTAGCCTCATGTATCAGGATAAAGGATAAACATTGCAAGTGACTAGAGCAGATTTTATGGGTTTATAAATCTATCTGGGGCATTGCTGTTTATATGGCCCACGCTATAGAAGAGATTAGATTTTTAGATTAATCAGTGAGTTCGGGAACGTTTGTTCCCTTGTACACTGATTTCAAAATTGGATCACTAAAGCTAATACCTGCAAAGAAAATAAAAAATATAGCACCTGTGACAATAAGAACATTAGAGGCGTTATAAAGGTCAGCCAAATATCCGTAACCTAAATTAGCAAAGGCCATAATCCCACCAGCATGTAATATGTAGAGGCTTGTTACGCGTCCTCTTAACCTATCTGGAGTGACAAGTTGAACATAGGTTGCTGTCAATGCCATAAATATAGACTCTGTCGCACCCATTAAAAGGGTGGCAAAGAATGCCGTAGAGACATTAAAAGAAAAGCCAAGTATCAAAGGGGAAATCCCACTAGATATTCCCATTGAAAGCAATAGTAATCCCTTTCTTTTTTCATTTCTAACTCCTGCTAATAAGAATGTGCCACCAGCAGAACCGATTCCAAAAGACACTACTAACAGGGCCAGGATCGTTTCATTGATGGATGATAGCCTTTCTTTAGTAAAGCCAGGAAGTATGGAGTCAAACGACATAGCAAGGGCACAATGAAAAGCTACTAATATGATAAAAATTGCAACCACTCTGTGGGCGTAAATGTAATTCATTCCCTCCCATATTCCCCTAAAAGGGTTGGTGGTGCCAACAGTTTCTCCAGTGGAGGTTTGTTTAACTTTTAACATAAGAATGGCTGAAGCTATTCCAAATAACATGCTTCCTAGCAAGAATTCGGAAGTTCCAAAATTAATGGATTGAGATACTCCGGAAAATATTAATATTGACATCCCTATTACCCTGGAGCCATGCCTGGTAGCAGAGTTAAGTGTGATTGCGTTAAGTAAATCATCTCGTGGGACTAAATTGGTTATTAAAGAAACTATTGAAGCTTCCTGAGTTGTTCTGCAGCTGCCGGCTATAAACGCCAGAATGCAGAGATGCCATAATTCCAGCACTGCAGCCAGTGAAAGAATCGCAGCGCACCCTATGGTCGCTATTCCAAGTATTTGAGTGCTTATTGTGAGTTTTTTTCTTTCTACCCTGTCAGCTAAAAGTCCCCCAATTGGAGAAGCAACCAGAAAGGGAATCATAGAAGCAAATGTGAACCAGCCAACTAATGAACTTTGATCAGATAGATCCAAAACAAACCATTGGCTCGCGATCAGAAAGGTCCATGAGCTAGCCCCCGCCATGCCACTGGCTCCCCATGTATATGCGTAATCTTTGTGCCGTAGAGCAGCGAAATGAGGTATGTTGTACAAAATAACTCCCACCAAAGAAGTGTATGGCTGCGGTATGATATGCCGATTTAGGTGATCAAAATAAAGTTCCTGGTGGAGATAGGGGGAATCGAACCCCCAACCTCGGCATTGCGAACGCCGCGCTCTCCCTTTTGAGCTATATCCCCTCCTCAATCTACGCATCGAAATCGTATCAACGGCGATAAATAAGTGTCAATTATTAATATGGGTGTTTTGAAAATTTTATGGCTTTGTTTATTTTCGACAAACTAGAATGGCTTACTGGTATAATCCAGCGAATTTCCCGAATCTGATCGACCGGACATTGGAAAAGTGGGCGGATATTCTTTACAGGAGGATACTGATATGACACAGACTCAATCTACAAGGCAAATAAGTTTCATACAGGCGGTCAATGAGGCCTTAAGGCAAGAAATGACCAGAGATCCAGATGTTATTGTAATGGGAGAAGATATAGCTGGGGGAGGGGAAAGGGAAGATTTTCAAGATGCTTGGGGTGGACCGATGAGGTTAACTAAAGGGTTGGTTAATGATTTTGGGCGTTTAAGAGTAAGAGACACTCCGATATCAGAAGCAGGGTTTGTAGGTGCAGGCGTTGGAGCCGCTGCCTCCGGACTACGGCCTGTGGTTGATTTAATGTACGTGAGTTTTTACGGTGTTTGCGCCGATCAGATCACTAACAATGCAGCAAAAATGCATTATATGTTTGGCGGCAAAGTAAAGGTGCCTTTGACCATAATGACAGGTATTGGGGCGGGTACGAATTCAGCTGCACAGCATTCCGAGACCCTCTATTCGATATTCACTCATTTCCCGGGATTGAAATGTGTAGTGCCTTCAAATCCGTACAATGCCAAAGGACTAATGACGGCAGCGATAAGAGATGACGACCCAGTTATTGTATTTAATAATCGTCAACTCATGGGATTGAGATTCGAAGACCATGTGCCGGAAGATCCCTACGTCATTGATATAGGGAAGTCAGATTTTAAAACTCGGGGAGAAGATATAACTCTCTTGGGCATCGGTTACACGACTCGGGTTTGTATGGAGGCAGCAGCTTTATTAGAAGATCAAGGTTACTCGGTTGAAGTGTTAGATCTATTATCGTTATCCCCCATGGATGATGACGCAATACTTTCCTCCGTTCAAAAGACTAGGAAGATCGTTATAGTCGATGAAGATTATCCTAGGTGTAGTGTCGCGAGCGATATATCTGCCCTGGTAGCAGAGGAAGCATTCGACTATCTAGATGCCCCACCGAAAAGGGTGACGGCACCACATGCCCAAGTTCCATATAGTAGACCTCTAGAGGCCCTCTATGTGCCTAACAAAGAAAAGGTTGTGTCGGCGGCTCTAGAAGTTTTGGAATAGGAGATCGATACAGATATGGCAATTCCTATAGTTATGCCTAGGTTAGGTGATTTCATGACCGAAGGCATCGTTACAAAATTTACTAAAACAGCCGGAGATAATGTAGCTCAAGGTGAAGTTATAGCCGAAATAGAGACCGAGAAGGTAAATTATGATTTAGAAGCTACTAATTCAGGAATTTTTCATCCGGTCGTCGATCATGGGACTACAGTATTAGTTGATGATGTGATGGGATATTTACTTGAAGATGGTGAAGCTCCTCCGGAGCTACAAGAGAAATCAGATAATTCCTCACCCGCTGAGAGCATATCTGAAAGGATGAAGCAAAGAAAATCACCGAAAACAGTATCAGTAATGGATACGGTACCCTCTACTCCTGGAGCTCGGAAGCTTGCAATCAAATTAGGACTTGATATTAAAGACGCGGTCCCTACAGGCCCAAGAGGAAGAGTGGTTGAAGCGGATGTAAGGGACCTAGAGGATAGTTCTGCAAAATCAAAACCTCAATTACCCCCGGGATTACCCAGGCCGATATCTGAAATCCCGTTGCAGGGAATCAGGAAAAGTATTGCAGGTAATATGAAAAATAGTTTGGCTAACACTGCGCAGTTATCCTATTTTCTTGAAGTTGACGTGACTGAATCCCAAAACTTAAGGCGCGCAAAAGGTTTGGGTATGGCTGAAGTTTTGATTAAAGCTACAAGCGAGGCTTTAGTAAGGATTCCAGTTCTTAACAGTGTGTTGGTTGGGGACTCAATTTTAAAATTCGACAGAGTTAACATGGCTTTTGCTGTTGCATTAGACGACGGACTGGTAGTGCCAGTTATTAGAGACACCAATTCAAAAACTATTTCGGAAATATCAGGAGAAATTAAAAACCTTTCAGAAGCAGCAAAGAGAGGCGAGCTTGGTCCAGATGATTTTATGGGCGGAACTTTCACTATATCAATATTAGGGTCAGTAGACGGCTTTACACCAATTTTGAATCAAGCACAGGTCGGATTACTGGGCGTTGGACGTTCACTGCAAAAACCTGTTGTGCGAGATGGGGAAGTAGTTGTAAGGGAAATGATGACATTAAGTCTGACTGGTGATCATCAAGTAGTGGACGGTGCTATGGCGGCAAGCTTCTTTAGAAGATTGCAACGCTTGATAGAAAGTCCTTCAAAATTGTTTGCTTAGAAAACGGGAAAATATTTTCCGGGTCGTAATTTACATGGCCTATGGCTAGCAAAGCAGTAAGTATTGAGAGACCGACAATAAGCACGGAGATTGACTGTATAGTTCCAGAATTAGTTATAAATCTGTGCTGCCCGTTAGTATAGGAAATCAAAAAATATCCCGAGGCCAAGCCTGAAATAAGTCCTCCAATGTGTGCCCAATTATCGACGGCGGGTATAACAAATCCGAAAGCAAGGTTAGCGAGGGCTAAAATTATCAATCCGTTTAGGGTTTGTTTTCCTGACTTCCCGAGACTGTTCCTTCGAACATAAAAATAAGAGACTAGGCTTCCTAGGCATCCAAATATTGCACCACTAGCTCCAGCACCCACAATTCCGTTTCCGATATTCAAATAGCTGACGGAACTACCTAGAAGCCCAGTAATAAGAAAAATAAAAATGAAATTGCGGTGTCCATACAAACGTTCTGCTAGGCCCCCCATAATTACAAGGCTTATGGAATTTATTGCGAGGTGAGTAGCCCCGATATGAAGGAAAATTGATGTGGCGAGTCTCCAATATTCCCCCGACCAAATTAAATAAGAATCAATCGCCCCGAATCTGCGCAGATTGGATGGGTTGGTACTCCCTCCATAGATTTCCATAATTATCCAAATAAATATATTTATGGAAGCTATACCGTAGACAAAAACAGGCTTTATTGAGGGTTTTACTATGTTTTGGTCCACGTTAACTGACTACGGTAGATCTAGAGCCATTAAATCTTTATAAGTTTCTCTTTTTCTAATCACTCGAGCTGTTCCTTGAGAGACCATTACAATTTCGGGACGTGGATTCATGTTGTAATTGCTGGACATCGCGATGCAATAGGCACCAGATGCTGGTATGGCCACTATGTCTCCCGAATCTAAACTGGGGAGTGCTATGTCTTTCACTAAGATGTCGCCTGTCTCACAGTATTTACCGGCTAGTGTAACAGTAGTGAGATCTCCTCCAGACATTCTATTTGCGGCCACAGCTTCATATTGCGCGTCGTACAAAGCTGGCCTTATGTTGTCTCCCATACCCCCGTCCAGAGATACGTAAGTTCGGACGTTCGGGATGTTTTTGGTCACACCTACTGTATAGATTGCGACTCCCGCTCTTCCTACTATGGATCTTCCTGGTTCAATGATCAATTCAGGGTATTCAATTCCTAAATCCTCACATTTGTTTTTTAACATGGAGGTGATTACGTCAGCATAACCAGCTATTGATGGGGGTAGCTGCTGTTGAAGGTATCCAATTGCAAATCCACCACCTGGACTGAATTTTCTTAATTTTAAACCTTGACTAAAAAATGGCTTCAAATAATCGAGCACCGTGTCTATTGCTGTTGAGTAAGGCTCCAATTCAAAAATTGGGGACCCGAGATGAAAGTGTATTCCTTGGAGGTCAAGATTACTGGAATCGATGGCCTGCCTAATGGCAAGAGTGCTTTCCCCAGTTTCTATGGAGAATCCAAACTTTACGTCCAATATTCCTGTTGTGGTATGAGCATGTGTATGAGCATCAACAGAAGGAGACAGCCTTAACATAATTCCTTGAGTGGTGTTCTTAGATTTGGCTATTGAATTCAGTAGGTCGAGTTCTTGGAAGCCATCTACAACTATAGTTCCAACCCCCAAATCGATGGCTTCAGAAAGTTCTTGTGGGGTTTTGTTATTTCCATGGAAATACATTTTATTGCAGGGAAATCCTGCAGCATGTGCTACTGCTACTTCTCCACCCGAAACAACGTCAAGTGAAAGTTTTTCCTCAGAGGCTATTTTAGCCATAGCTAAATTAAGAAAGGCTTTAGATGCGTAAGCGACAGAAGTATTTGCATACCGGGATGTAAATTCACCCACAAAAGTACGTGCCATAGTCCTTATGGTGTTCTCATCATAAACGTACAATGGAGTTCCATAGGTTTCAGATAATGAAACTACGTCACAACCCCCTATTTCAAGAACTCCTTGTGAGTTGACTGTTGTGCCCATAGGAAAAACGTCGATATTTGAGAAATTCATTGAGAGTCTCCGATTTACTGAACTATTCCGTAAATGTTACCGGTTTGTTCAATTCTTTTCTCCTCTATCAGTTTATTTATATGAGCTTGTATCTGCCTTCTCGCTGTATTATGAAGACCTGGATGTATATCTTTATATATAGTATTGAAAATATCGTCCATAGAATCCTTTCCAGAGGTAATCAACTCTAACATTTGTGCTTCGCGCTGATGTCTATGCTCAATTAACTCATGTATCTTTTCTATAGGAGTTTCTATTTCCGGTCCGTGGCCAGGGCATATTTTCTCGATGTCATAATCCAACATTTTTTGTAATGATTTGATGTATGAGGTCATATTCCCCTCATCAGGAGAAATAACTGTAGTTCCCAAACCTAAAATATTATCTCCGGTGAAAAGGACTTTGTCTTCTTCTAGATAAATACACAGGCTGCCCATTGTGTGCCCAGGGGTATGAACAAATTCCAATGTGGTTTCTCCTAAATCTAATTTTTCTCCGTCGGTAGGAGTTATGCTGACTTTAGCAGAAGATTCTTTTTCGATAGCAATTTTTTCTACTGAAGTAGATATTACTGGCGCTTCCATTCGCTTACTCAGTTCTTGGGCCCCACCAATGTGGTCACTGTGTCTGTGGGTCAATATTATTCCGGCTATTTCCGGTTCCCCTTGTGATTCCCAAATTGAAAGATGCTTTTGGATTTCTTCTGGTTTGCCATGCGCTGTGTCTATATAGACTGACTTGTTTTTCCCATTTACTAGAAAAACATTTGGGGGATATACCCCGCCGTATTTGAAGGGGTCTGGCTCATTTCCACCTACGACTATTTTGGTTATTCTGTCTGTGACTTTCAATTTGTTTCCTTTAACTTCTATTGTTGTAATGTCATGATACAAATTTCAGGAGTATCGGTGCAGCAGAATTATCCGCATGTATTATTTCGCTCCAAGGTATGGATAAAATTTATGTCAGCTTTATCCCCTTTATATATCGTATTTTAGTATCGATTGGAAAGTTTGTTAAATTATTGACATAGATAGGAAGCAATGCTAACCTCAGCAGCACATGATTAGCTATGGAAATTGTACCTATTTGCTCAAATTAAGGAGTGGAGGGAAATATGTCTGACTCAACAGTTTATTACATGGATGCCCATTCAGAGTCTACGGAAACGGCATTGGCGGCGAAAATGATCACCGTTTTTGATGCCGCAGGTTTAGATGAGATTGTAAAGCCGAATGATATTGTTGCCATAAAAGTACACTGCGGAGAATGGAATAACTCTGCATACTTGAGGCCTCTTTATGCTCGTCAATTGGCTGATAGAATAAAAGAGTTAGGAGGTCGCCCGTTTGTCTGTGACACAACGACATCCTCATACTCTCCATGGGGTTCGAGGACTTCTGAAATAGATATATTGCTCACAGCAGAAAGGAACGGATATAGCTCTGCAACTTTAGGCTGCCCGTTCATATGTGCCGATGGATTTATTGGTACTAGCGATTTTGTAGTTGATATTCCAGAGGGATACATTCTCAAAGAGGCTTATGTTGCCCAAGCAATTGCAGCAGCAGACGCGCTTATCGCGTTAACTCACTTCAAAGGTCACAGCATGGGTGTGATTGGTGGAGCACTAAAGAATTTGGGTATTGGAGCACAATCCAAACGAGGCAAATTCAATGTTCACATGGGAGGTCATCCAACCTACGGGTTAGGAGCAGCCGGTGTTTTCCATCCGGAAAACTTCAAAGGCAAGGCGAACACTCCAGATTGGGAAATATTGGAAGATTGCTGTCCCTTTAACCTTTACCACATAAACGAAAAAGATGAGCTTGAATGGGATGGGGATAAGTGCGCAAATTGCTTAGGCTGTTTCGGCGTAATGGGACCGCGGGGATTGATGGATATTCCTCCTGTTCAGTTTGATGCTGTTGATGCAGCTATTGCTGACGCCTGCTTAGGTGTGGAGAAAGCAGTGGGTAGAGACAAGGTGGGGTATATTAACATGGCGTTGGACGTTTCGCCTCGCTGTGATTGCGCAAATCACGCGGATGTGCCTATAGTTCCCCATCTCGGAGTTTTCGCCAGTAAGGATCCAGTAGCCATAGATATGGCCTGTGTTGACAAGGCTAGGGAAGCCGAGGGTATAAAAGGGTCTGCTGCTGAAATGATGGAAGCACATCATGCAGGAGATAAAAAATTTGAGGCGGCGGCTGCAACATTCCATGGTCAAAGTGAAGTTACTAGTATTAATACGGGTCATGAAATAGGTCTTGGTAGTAGAGAATATGAATTAATTGAATGTGAGCCTGATAGCCCAGAACGTTTCAGGTTCCCTTACGATACCAGGCCAAGCAGGCAAAGGTTCGGAGAAAGATTCGAGAAATTCCAACCCTTTCCATACGACAAGTATGATGGTAAAGGCTTCAACAGGTTGGATGTTGTTGATCTAGATAAGGTGAAACATCACTATGAAGATTCGCCAGAAATAACGGAAGTAGGTGAGTCAGTTCATGCTGATGGCGCCGATTAGGGTAGTTCGCTGCCTTTAGGAATTGGACACAAAAAGGGCGACCACTTAGTGGCCGCCCTTTAATTTTTAGCCAAAATCATAATTGGGAGGAATTCTGTAAATGCCGCAATCAGGACAAGAAATGCTCGATGAGACAATATCTACTTGTAAATCTATCGCAGATGGCCTTGGTACGCAAAATCAAGATTGGGAAAATTCGGTTGTAGAGATAGTAGAGAAATTTGAAGAGGTGAGTGAGACATTTTTCTTTAAAACAATGCCAAGTGTTCCAGTTACGCGCACAGCTATGAGAGATGCCGCATTAGCCCTGGAACTAAAAAATGCTAATGACTGGGATGGGATGAAGGCCGCTGTGGAAACTTTAATAGCGAGCTCTCAAAATTTGATCGAAAAAGCCGGTATGAAAGGAACGACCTTAACTTGAGTAATCCAGTATTGATAACAGGCGGAGCAGGGAGTGTGGGTAGACAATTGGCTGCTATGTTTCTGGCGGAGGGAAGACCTGTGCGTATATTTGATCTGCCATTCATGGATTTCACAGGGTTGGAAGGGGAACCAAATGTGGAAGTAGTGAAGGGAGATATCACTGACAGTGAATCGGTAAGTGAGGCTGTCCACAATGTAGGAGGAATTCTCCATTTGGCGGCACTTTTACCCCCGGCCAGTGAACGTGATAGAGATAAAACATTTGCAGTAAATGTGGAGGGCACTAGAAATATAGTTGACGCTCTCACCACTCAGGCCTCGAAAGCCCCATTGGTTTTTACCTCTTCAATCAGTACATATGGGGACACCTCCAACGAGTCTGACCCAATTAGTATTAATCAACCACAAAATGCTATAGACATATACGCGGATAGTAAAATTGCAGGAGAAAAGATTCTCATCGGTTCTGGCGTAAATTTTGTGATACTACGGATAGCAAGTATTGCAGTTCCGGCTTTTTTGGAACCTCCTGAACCGTGGCCCTTTACCTCTGCACAAAGAGTAGAAATGGTCCACAGAGATGATGTGGCTGATGCTATAAAATCTTCGGTGGAGAATCCTGAGGCGGTAGGCAATATATTTAACATTGCTGGCGGTTCAACTTGGCGATTAACCGGAAAAGATTATGTTGAAGATTTCTTCAATTTTATGGGAGCTCCTGTTGGTATGGCAGTATACCGAGAAGAACCAGGTTGGAATGATTGGTACGATACGACTGAGTCCCAGAAGATACTAAAGTATCAGAATAGGTCTTATGATTTTTATTCAGGTGAGATGAAGTCAATTGTGGAAGCAATGATGGCTGAGTAGCATTAAGGTAAAGTGAGGATTGGTATGGTACAGATAACTGAAAAATCTGTTGAGGAGAAAAGGCAGCAACTTGTAAATATCATAAATGATATGGGAAGTGTGATTGTTGCTTATTCAGGCGGCGTGGACAGTGCTTTTTTAGCAGCGATAGCTCATGAAGTTTTAGGCGATAAAGCTTTATCGGTAACTGCCAATTCACCCAGCCTTGCTCCATCTGAACTAGAAGATGCCATAGCTCTTGCTACAGATCAGCAAATTCATTATGAAATTATTGAAACAAAAGAAACGGAGAGAGAGGACTATCAAGCAAACAATCCGGATAGATGTTTTTTTTGTAAAGATGAGTTGTATTCTCATCTAATCAAATTTGCAGATCAACGAGGCTACGCAGTAATTACAAATGGGACTAATGTGGATGATCTGGGAGATTATAGACCCGGTCTTGAGGCTGCAAAGCAGTATGGCGTCAGAAGTCCCTTAGTGGAGGCGGATCTTACGAAACAAGATATAAGGGATTTATCTAAAGAAATGGGATTGCCAACCTGGGATAAGCCTGCACAGGCTTGTTTGTCATCCCGCATACCGTATGGCACTATGGTGACCGTAGAAGCTCTCACCAGGATTGCAAAGGCGGAACATTTTCTGAGGTCTAAAGGGTTCAAACAACTGCGTGTAAGGCATCACGACACAGTAGCCCGTATAGAAATTGAACCTAAAGATTTTTTGTCACTATTGGACGATCCCACCAGAACCGAAATTACAGAATATTTCAAATCAATTGGATACTCATACGTAACAATGGATATGAACGGGTTTCGATCTGGGAGTCTCAATGAAATTTTGACGACTTTGAAGAAGAAATAGATTTCCTGGGGCCTCCAAAACCATTTTATTTCTACCAATATAAATCTACTTGGTGAAACGAATTTAACTATTGAGGGTATGAACATGTCTTCCATCGCCCAAAAAGAAATAGACAAATATGTGGCAAGGACTCAGGGGTCCTACCAAAGGCAAAAAGAGGCAGAAAAGGTTTTACCTGGAGGTAGTTCAAGAGGGACCGCTTATTTTGAGCCCTATCCTCATTTTATCGAAAGCGGGCATGGTCATTATATTATCGACGTTGATGGCAATGAGTATCTAGATTTTATGATTAATGCAACGAGCCTAATATTAGGTCATGCAAACGCTGATGTGGCAGATGTAATCAAGGATCAAGCAGACAAAGGGGTAGCATTTAGCGGACCAACCGATTCACAGATAAACTTGGCTAAAATACTAACGGATCGTATACCATCAGTTGATACCATACGCTTCACTAATTCTGGTACAGAAGCTACCTTGATGGCTATCAGGGCTGCGCGTCAATTTACGGGTAGAGACAAAATCGTAAAAATTGAAGGCGGCTACCATGGATCACACGAATATGTAGCAGTTAGTGTATATCCGAGTAAAAATAGTTTAGCCCCCAATAAAACCACTGCCATACCAGAGTATTCTAAGCAACCCGATTCCGTTTTGAAGGATGTGATAGTCGTACCATATAACGATATTGAAGAGACAAAAAGGATGGTGGAAGAAAATTCAGAAACAATTGCATGTGTGATTATGGAACCGATAGTCTCATCATTCGGATACACTCCGGCGAATTTAGAATACTTGGAATTTGTCAGAGGAATTACGGCGAAGCTAGGAATTGTATTGATTTATGATGAAGTTCAAAGTTTCAGAGTTGCGCCTGGTGGGGCACAGGAATTATTTGGTGTTGTTCCCGATATGACTGCTTTAGGCAAAATAATAGGTGGCGGTATGCCTGTGGGAGCCTTTGGAGGTCGCAGAGACATAATGGACTTATTTGATCCTACGAATGGTGGTGCCGAAATAGCGCATGCCGGTACTTTTAATGCCAATCCAGTAACGATGAGAGCAGGCGAAGTGGTCATGAACTTTCTGACGCCTGATGTTTATTATGCTATGAACAACTTAGGAGATAAACTGAGAAATCAACTTAGAGCTGTATTTGATGAGTTGGGAGTGGATGCACAGGTGACCGGGGTTGGATCGCTTTTTGGTATACATTTCACTGAGGACAGCATAAGCAATTACAGAGATGTGGTTAATGCTGATTCAGATATGAAACGTGCTTTTTTCGTTGGTATGTTAAATGAGGGAGTTTTGTTGCAGTCGGGAGCGGCAGGAGCCTTGAATGTGTTTTCTGATGAAAATCATGTTAACCGCTTGGTCAAATCTGCAAGAAAGGTAGTTCAGCGAATACGCTAATGCCTATACCTATTGAAGAAATTTCTAAATTTCCATTGCCAGGGCTTGATGTCCCTAGCGGGTTTTCCTTTAGCCCTGATGGAAAGTACCTGGCGTATCTAAAGTCAGCGGATACATCAGGTTATAAAGCTTTATATGGGTTAGATTTAGTTAATAGGTCTGAATTTGTGATTGCGGATAACCTAGGCGATTCGTCTTCTAAAGAAACTTTGGAAGAACAGCTGCGTAAGCAAAGATTGCGTCAAATGTCTGGCGGGATTTCCCAATATTTTTGGGCCAAGGATTCCAATATATTAATACCATATCAAGGGAATATATATTGGCTGGATGATCCCTTTTCTGCTCCAGAGCTATTAATGCCTGCTTCAGATCATCCGTGTTTAGATGTTAAAGCTTCACCCAATGGAGAGTTTGTTTCCTTTGTCAGGAACGGTGACATTCATTTGATAGAAGTTAAATCTAGAGCCTCTTTTAAATTGACTGAAGGGGAATGTGATTCCACAAGAGGTTTGGCAGATTATATAGCTCAAGAAGAAATGGGTAGGAGCACTGGGTACTGGTGGTCTCCAGACAGTTATTATGTGGCATTCACGGAAGTAACTGAGAAACATATTCCAGAGTTTTTCATAAATCATGTTGGTTCTGATTCAGTGGGATCTAACGCGAGCGAATCTCACCGATACCCTTTTGCAGGACAAGATAATCCTAGTGTTAGAGTTGGGATTGTAGAAGTAGATTCAAAAGATTGTATTTGGGTGGAATCAACTGAAGATGAATACATAGCCAGATTGGATTGGTTTCCCGATAATTCATTGGCAATCCAAACCGAATCACGTGACCAACAGCATCTCAAAATCCGTAGATTTTCAATAGAAGATATGACCCTTACAACAGTGTTGCAGGAAGATTCAGAGACCTGGATCAATCTACATAATATGTTGAAGCCCCTGTCATCAGGTGGATTCCTATGGGCCAGCGAAAAGACAGGCTTCAATCATATTTATCTTTTTAGAGAAGGGGACCTATTGAGGTTAACTGAAGGGGAATGGCAGGTTGACTCAATTGAATCCGTAGATGAAGTAAATGAGACTATCTTTTTTACAGGAACTAAAGACAGCTACAGAGAAAGACATCTCTATAAAATGTCTATGAAAGGAGAAGGTTTAGAGAAGGTCACCTCTGAAAGTGGTATCCATAACGTATCCATCAGTGTTAAGTCTAAATTGTTCGTCAATGTTTATAATTCTTTGTCATCTCCTCCGACAGTTGTTTTGCGGTCATTAGAAGACGACTATGGTGTGGAAATGGTAATACATGAACCTGCCGACGAACGAATCGATAGATATAAATTAGAACCGCCGGAATTTTTTGAATTAACTTTAAAAGACGGCACTGAACTTTCAGGTGCCTTATATTATCCAAACCCGAATAAATTTAAAGCCCCATATCCCACAGTGCTTAGTGTATATGGGGGACCACATGTTCAGTTGGTTACTAATTCATGGATGATGACGGCCTCACTAAGGGCCCAGTATTTAAGGGAAAATGGATATTTGGTAGTGGTAGTTGATAACAGAGGCAGTTCTAGAAGAGGGTCAAAATTTGAATCACCAATCAAAAATTTAATGGGAAAAGTTGAAGTTGAAGATCAGTCGTTTGCACTCAATTACCTAATCGAGAAGGGGATTGTTGATGAAGAGAGAATAGGAGTATATGGGTGGAGCTATGGGGGGTATATGTCTTTAATGTGTTTAGCCAAGCGGCCGGATTTGTTCAAGGCTGCAGTCGCAGGGGCTCCAGTTACTAGTTGGGATGGCTATGATACTCATTACACGGAAAGATATATGGGGATGCCCGATGAGAATTTAAATGGCTACAAAGAAAGTAGTGTTATGTCCTATGTGCCTGAAATTGAAGGGAAACTTTTGCTGGTTCACGGCCTTGTGGATGAGAATGTCCATTTTAGGCATACGGCACGCCTAATAAATTCGCTTAATGGGGCTGGTAAGCATTATGACCTGCTAGTTTTTCCAGAGGAAAGACATATGCCACGTCGAATTGAGGATAGAGTATACATGGAGCGGCGTATTTTGGAATTCCTACAAGATAGCGTTTGAGTAGATTTTAATGCTTTAGGAATCCTTCCGATATGTTTCGAAATTTTTAATATCAGCTCCTGCTGAGAATGCCTTTTCTCCCTTTCGGGAGAATACGGCTGTCCGGATTGATGAATCTTTTTTGTTTTGTTAACAATTTCTGTTAATTTCAACCAAACGCCATAGGTGATGGCCTTATGTTATTCAGGTCTGTTGAAAGCCACCCAGTCAATTTGATTTTCGATAATAAATTTAATTGCTTCTAATATGGGGTACAAACTTAGAAGGAAGTATATCCACCGTCGACGGGGATAGAAACACCTGTCACATAGTTAGAAGCGTCGCTTGCGAGAAAAATGGCAGTACCTGAAAGGTCAGCTGGCTCCCCCCATCGATTCTCAGGAATTCTGGAAAGTATATGATCGTATCTATTTTTATAATTATCTTTAATACCCTGGGTAAGGTCCGTGTGGATCCAGCCGGGTAATATAGTGTTGGCCTGTATACCGTCCTTGGCCCAAGATACTGCCAAAGTTTTGGTGAGTTGTACAATCCCACCTTTACTTGACGCGTATGCGACCGCCCAATCTAACCCAAATATTGAGGTCATGGAACCTATATTAATGATTTTTCCTGCTCCCTGTTTTTTCATACTTGGATAGACAGCCTTTGAACTCAGAAAAGCCCCAGTCAGATTTATATCTATTACCTTGTTCCAATCTTCTATATCGTATTCCTGAGGTAAATTTCGAATACCTATACCGGCATTGTTAACCAGTATATCGATGCTTCCATAAGCCTTGAGTGTATCTGCGACCATATTTTCTACAGACGCGAGGTCTGACACATCGACCTCTATGCCAATGGTAGGAGTATTCTTACCATTAAATTTTGTTACCACCTCTTGTGTTTTCTCAGTATTTCTAGCTGCAATGGCCAAATTTGCCCCAGACTCCGCAAATCCTTCTGCTATCCCAAGTCCAATGCCACCATTACCACCAGTTATCAAAGCTGTTTTTCCTTTTAGGTCAAATAATGTATTAGACATACTATCTCCTGATAATGATATTTAAATAAGGATTATATCCTCTGTTTTAGTGGCCCATTTGGTCTGTACTTATCAAGTAGTAGTTTAGTCTGTTTGGAGATTGGTTCTCCTTTTTGTTCTTGGACAGATAAAAGATCTAGAGCAAACTCCGATAGCGGAAAGACAGCCGTATCATCCTTTGGCGTAAATCTCAGGCATTTTCTTATGGGAATTTTGGAAGGTCTCTCGGTTTTGTTAGCGCATTTTCTGGAGAACGGGCAATAATATGATAAGCAGTTTACAACGGTCAGGTGATTATTATTTGTTTCACTAGGCGCCTCCTGAAGGGATTTGTCTAGGTACCGGTCGATCCTTTCTTTCAACTGAGTGTTGCGACTTATTTTTTTCATACAAAGCTCTACCGATGAATGATATAGAGCCACGGTTCCAGGAAGCGGCACAAGTCCGCAGGCAGAGTAGTGTCTCAATGCTACAACAAATATCTCCTTAATGAAATATATCTATATGTTCCTATTAAAATGCAACTTGCTTGGAAATCTCTGTCTTTGTGAGTAATTCATACACAATATGCAGTCAACTCTTGATTTTAGTAAGATAATCACGTTTGTTTGATTTTCTTACTAGAGTGTTCGGCAAGTGCTAATAAATTTGTATATATGAGAAGGTTGATGAGAAGAGTTTTTTATGGCTGGGGGATAGTATTTGCCGGATGCGTTTCCATGGCTATTTCTAGCGGTTTGTTTTTTAATGGATTTGGTTTTTTCTTTGAACCCATTAGGAACCATTTTGCTTGGAATAGGACTGTGTTATCCGGAGCTTATTCGATTTCGAGAATTGAGAGTGCTCTTGTTGGACCACTTATCGGCTATTTAATCCAGCGATTTGGCGCCAAGGGAGTTGTGTTCTTTTCATTCCTAATATTTGGAATCGGATTTGTTTTAATTGGGAAGTCTGTTTCAGTATTTACTTTTTACCTGGCTTTCATTATTACTGCAACTGGCGCTGAGCCTCCGGCATTTATTGCTGTTATGGCTAGCCTAAACAATTGGTTTCAAGTGAATCGAGCCAAGGCAATTGGAATTGCTATGTTGGGCTTAGGATTAGGTGGAATTATATTTCCCCCTATACTTGCTTATGGTTTAAATAATTTTACCTGGAGAGAAGTTTCTATCGCTTCAGGTATTTTTATTATTATTGTGGGTAGTGCAATTTCTGTCCTTGTGAGACTTAACCCTGAACCGTATGGATATTTGCCCGATGGTAGGACTTTGGAGAGTGCTCGGAAGGTATCGAAAAAAAACTTACCAACACGGGTTACTGAAGAAGATAGGAAAGAAGATTTATCGGATTACGGCTTTAGTCTGACTGATGCTTTGAAAACCCAAGCTTTTTGGTTTATTTCTATCGGCCATGCTCAAGCTTTGTTGGTTGTGTCTGTTACAGGACTATATCAGGTGCCTTATTTAGAGGATTCGCTAGGATTCTCTAGAGATTCGGCCGCAAAAATAGTGATGTTGTTGACAGCGGTGAATATGTTTGGTCAATTATCTGGAGGCGCTTTAGCTGACCGATTTTCAAAGAACATTATCGCTTCGGGAACTATACTGGGACACTGCATCGGCCTTTGGATTTTGGCGGTTGCTTACAATTATCCGTTGATCATCCTTTATGCGGTGATCCAAGGTTTTTCATGGGGAGTTAGAAGTCCTGTTATAACCTCGATGAGGGGAGATTATTTTGGTAGGAAATCATTCCCACTGATAATGGGAACCTCTCAAGGAATCGCTATGATTGGTATGGTAGTGGGACCGGTGCTTGTAGGGTATATCGCTGATCATTACAGCTATTCTATAGGATTTCGTATAATCTCCCTCATGACGATGCCAGGCGTAATTCTTTTTTTGTGTATAAAACAGCCAAGAAAAAATAGGTAGGTAATTCAGTTTAGGTTACTATTCTTTTCCTCATCCGAAATAGGCAATATTTAGGAATCACGGTTGGCTGTTATAACAGATAGGTCTATTCCATGTATCGGTACAGTTTCGGGATTCTCAACTGGTTATAGATCAAGTATATCTTTATGAAAATATACTAATTAAAAATGCATGTGTTTTGGTACTAGAAAACATGATTGTCGCGCTCTCTGCACTTAAGGGGGCGCGACAACCTAATTAAAACTTATAAACCTAAAATGTCCGCTACACTTGCCAGATGAAAATCTGTGTCACCAAACATTATTTCTGATGCCTTTGCTCTTCTGGAATATAATTGCATGTTGTGTTCTTTTGTAAACCCAATGGCTCCATGTGACTGGTGACCTAGTGCGCAGACCCTGCGGTATGCATCACTTACCCAGGCTTTCGCCATTGCAACTTCTCTCTCTGCAGGAAGCCCCTCAGATAGGCGCCAAGCTGCTTGGTAGGTTATAAATTTGGAACCTTCAACGTCGGTCGCCATGTTAGCGCAATGATGTTGAATTGCTTGAAAGCTTCCAATGGGTCGTCCAAACTGTGTCCTTTGCTTCGCATAGTCTACAGTCATATCTAATACTTGCTGTCCTCCGCCGGACATTTCAGCGCATTTTCCAATGGCTCCCCACTGCATTACTTTATTAATTGTATTCCAGCCATTGTTCTCGCTTCCTAATAGGGCGGATGCCGGTACTTTAACATTGTCGAATGCAACTTCTGATTGCCGGTCTGAAGCGATAGTCTTTAAAAGTGTCTGAGTGATGCCATCAGATTGGGTAGGAACAATGAATAAACTTATGTCTTCATCGCCAGTTCCTGTTTTGGCAGCCACAACCATATAATCAGAGACGTGGGCATTGGGAACGAATAGTTTTGTTCCACTCAAGGTATATGAATCGCCATCTTGAGTTGCTGTTAGTTCCACGCCAGCCGCGTCCCACCTAGCACTGGGTTCGGTTAGAGCTAGTGTCATAATGATTTGCCCTTCAGCAATTCTTGGGAGAAATTCTTGCTTTTGTTCTTCATTACCAGCGTCCATTATCGACATGCCACCTAGAACCACTGTTGAGAAGAAAGGCCCTGGTAGCATATATCTACCCATCTCCTCTAAGAGGACCACTAGATCCTGAAATTCTAGTTCAACCCCTCCGTATTGTTCGGGGATTATAAGACCCAGCCACCCTTGTTCAGCTATTTTGGCCCACAATTCTGGGGTGTACCCTCTTTCATCTCCTTCCATTTCTCTTACGTAGGTATCTGGGCATTCTGCTGCAAGAAAATCCTGTGCGGTGGTTTTGAGCATTTGTTGCGCTTCATTTAATCCTAAATCCATTCCTTGTCTCCTGTGAAGTTAAACTGTTATCTAAATGTTGGAGTTACTAACCTCTCGGTAATTCCAATCCTCTTTGGGCTATTACGTTTCTTTGTATTTCTGAGGTGCCGGCGGCCACCATGCCACCGAATGAACGGAGCCAGGCATTTTCGATGCGACCCCTCAGTGGGGCCCATTTGGAGTCTGGGTCTAACTGTCCATACATACCCATGATTTTCACACCTAATCCATACAACCTGTTTATCATTTCTGTTCCATAGACCTTCGTTATTGACGCTTCTTTGTTGGGGATTAGGTCTTGACTTTGCATCCAGGCAACGTTGTAACACATCAATCGGGTGGTCTCTATCTGGACAGCTAGATCAGCGAGTTCATTCCTTATGATGGGATCTTCTGAAAGAAGTCTCCCATTTCTTTTATTTTCTTTGCAGAAAGCAACAAGATCTTCCAGTACTCTCTTGGCCCTCGCCGGCCTATCAACCCCGGATCTTTCGAAATCGAGAAGAGCGGCACCGACGTACCATCCTCTATTCTGTTCCCCTACTAAGTTTTTCTTGGGAACTCTGACATTGTCAAAGGTGACCAAACCCCTATATGCGTCCCACATCATGGGTATCTTTTCAATGGTAACTCCTTCTTGGCCTTCTAGTTCAGTAAGAACAAAGCTTATTCCTCTGTGCTTCGGTGCGTCAGGCTCAGTTCGAACTAACATAAACATCCAATCAGAATCAGCATGGGCAGAATTCCATATTTTTGAACCGCTGACCACAAAGTCATCACCATCTTCCACTGCCCTGGTTTGGAGCGAGGCCAGATCAGAACCAGAATCAGGTTCAGAGTACCCTTGAGACCAGTTGATTTCAGCGCTGGCAATTTTCGGCAAAAACTGTTCTTTTTGTTCATCCGTGCCGTAGAGCATTAGGATGGGTCCCACCATCCTAATGCCGGCATCACCGGCGGATATTCCACGGTAGGCCATTTCTTCATTGAAAACGACCTGTCTCATGTGGCTTGCAGCTTGTCCGCCATATTCCTTGGGCCAAGCCATGGTTAGCCAACCCTGATCTCCGAGCTTCCTTTTAAATTCTCGGACCAATATAGAATCTTTCGCGTCTTCTGGGTCTAGGTCTTCCTCTCTCCAATTCCAAGGTAGTTCTGCATCGACAAAATCCTTGATTTCTGAGCGAAAATTTTCGTCCACTGTTTCGAATTTAAAATCCACGTTATTTCTCCTTCAAATTGAGGTAGTTGATTCTACTACTTTCATTATCCTCGAGGTAGCCCAAGCCCTCGAGTGGCTATTATGTTGCGTTGTATTTCAGAAGTGCCGGCAGCTATTGTTTCTGAGATGTTGGCTAAATGCAGGTGTTCAATTCTGCCTTCAAGGGGGGCGTATTTGGAACCTGGTTCCAGTTGACCGTGCAGGCCCAACATTTGCATCCCAGTTTCAGTTAAATGTTGTTGGAGTTCTGTCCCAAAAACTTTCCCCATTGAGGACTCTTTATTTGGTACAAGACCCTCACCTTGCATCCACGCAATGTTATATGAAATTAATCGGCTAACTTCAACTTCTATGGCTAGATTTGCCAATCTGTTTCGCATGATAGGGTTGTCGGATATCGTAGTGCCATTTTGTTCGTTGCTTTTACCATAGTCGAGTAGTTCTTCAAGAATTCTCCGGCCACCCGCCGAGTAATCAACTCCAGACCTTTCGAAGTCAAGCAAGGTAGCGCCGACGTACCAGCCTCGGTTTTGTTCTCCTACCAAATTTTTTTTGGGTACCCTAACGTTATCGAAGGTAACCATATTGAAGCTGTGATCTCCTGCCATATTGATGATTGGGTTTACAGTCAAACCTGGGGTGTTCATATCACACAGAAGAAAGCTTATACCCCTATGCTTGGGGGCATCTGGATCTGTACGGGTGAGGACCATAATATGATCGGCTCTATGGGCGCTGGATGTCCATATTTTTGTTCCGTTTATGATGAAATCGTCACCGTCCTCCACAGCCCGAGTTTGGAGAGAGGCCAAGTCAGAACCAGATTCTGGCTCTGAATATCCTTGACACCACTGGACCTCTCCTTTTGAGACTGGTGGGAGAAATTGCTGCTTTTGCTCCTCTGTTCCATGGATCATGAGAGTCGGTGCCATCATTCGGGTGCCAAATACATCCCTTCCAGGAGCCCTGTGGTATGACATTTCTTCTGCAAATACAACTTGCATCATATGCGATACACCCTGCCCACCGTATTCCTCAGGCCAGGCCATTGTAAGCCAACCTTTATCAGCGAGCTTTTTGCGCATTTGCAGACCGAAAGCCCAGTCTTGGTCTGGATCATTATTTTCGTTGCTGGGGCGCTCAGCTAATTCCGTTTTCAACCATTCCGATAGCTCATTCCTGAAAGCAATCTCTTCCTCTGAAAATTTGAAATCCATATTTAGATCCTTAAGTCGTCATTGTTTACTCGGAGAATTAATGTTTTATTATTCTGTACTTGGATTAACAGCTAGACAGGTAACCGTTCTGACTATTCCGGCAATTACATGTACCTTTGATATTACTAAATCACCAACTGTATTTTGTCCTTCTGTGTTTGTGACGGCAATTATGTCATAAGGTCCAATCACTGCATCCACAGTGACTACCTCCGGAAGGGCATTCAATGCGTCGGAGACTTCACTTGCCTTACCCGCGGCTGTTTCTATTAGAATATATGCTGTAGTCACCATTTCACCAGAACCTATTTCTTAGGTAAATATAACACCAAGAGGTTGCGTAAGTTGTCATAAGTGAATTCTATTTGTCTAGAAGAATTGGTGTCAATTAAGAGCCTCGTAAGACTCGTGGATATTGGCATAGGAAATTAGGGTTTGGTTCTATATAATTTGCTATATTGTCGAGAGATATTAAGTGCATAATTTCCGTTATTCTGGAGGTTCTCATTGACTAGTTCTGATCTTTTTAGGAAAGCTTGGGGTAGTTTTGCTACTGGGGTATCTTTAATCACCACAGTAGAAGAAGACGGCACGGTACACGGCATGACGGCCAATGGCATTGCTTCTGTTTCCTTGGAGCCTATGTTGTCTATGGTTTGTGTGGGGCATTCAGCTAAAACTTATCCTATCTTAAAAACGTCTGGTAGGTTTGCCATCAATATATTGAGAGCGGAACAAAAACCAATAGGTGAATATTACGCAAAGTCAGATAACTCAGGAGATCAGAAAACTCCAGCCGCGTTTGATATAAGACCTTCGGGAATCCCCTTTTTGGAAAACTCTCTTGCTTCGATGGATTGTCAAGTTGTAAGTGCCCATATTGAAGGAGACCACACAGTATTTATAGGGAAAGTTGAAGAAATAGTGCTCTCGGAAGGCTCCCCGCTTTTGTTTTACACTGGTAAGTGGATGACTTTCGAAAAATAGAATTTACCTTCTAAAATCACCTATTAAACTTTCCACTTTAACCACCCTTATATTGACAATGATTTTGTAGCTGATTTACCATTAACTGCGCTTTTTTTTCGTGGGATAGTGTGTTTAAGCGAGAAAAGATACTGCGTTCAAACAAAATAGGTTTTATTAAGTAGAGTAGGAGGTTTATTTTCATGACTACTTCTTTCAAACCGCTGGGTAACCGAGTAGTTGTGGAGCCCTTGGAAGGTGAGGAACAAATGAGTTCTGGTGGTATTTACATACCCGATACAGCTAAAGAAAAGCCACAGGAAGGCACAATTGTTGCGGTGGGACCTGGTAGGCTGACTGACGAAGGCTCCAGAGTACCGATGGAATTAGAAGTTGGTGATTCCGTTGTTTATTCTAAGTATGCTGGTACAGAGTACAAAGAGGGCGACATAGAATATTTGGTGCTCAGAGAAGACGACATTTTATTTAAAAAATAACAATCACAAAAAATAACAATCACATTAGAAATTAACATCCATGATTGAAAAAAGTAGGAGGAAGTAATGGCTAAACAGCTCACTTTCAGTGAAGAAGCCAGAGCTGCTATGAAGCGTGGTATCGATACCATGGCGGATACCGTTGGTGTCACCTTAGGTCCTAGGGGCAGAAATGTTGTTCTGGACAAGAAGTTCGGGCCACCACAGGTATGCAGCGATGGTGTGACTATAGCAAAAGAAATCGAACTAGAAGATGCCTTTGAAAACATGGGAGCCCAACTTTTAAAAGAGGCGGCCAGCAAAACCAATGATGTTGCGGGAGACGGTACAACCACAGCAACGGTATTGGCGCAAGCAATAATCCACGAAGGTTTCAAGAATATAGCCGCTGGCGCTAATCCGATGGCTATTAAAAGAGGGATCGACAAAGGTGTTGAAACTTTGCGCTCTGCGGTGCAGGGTATGTCAACATCAGTAGAAGGACGAGTCCAGATTGGGCAAGTAGCTTCTTTATCCGCTCATGATGATGATATGGGTAACCTAATTGCTGACGTGATGGAAAAAGTTGGTAAAGACGGAGTGATTACCGTTGAGGAGTCAAAAGGACTTGATTACGAACAAGAATTCGTAGAGGGGATGCAGATTGACCGAGGCTACATTTCACCATATTTCATTAGTGATCAAGACAGGATGGAGTCATCAATTGAAGACCCATACATATTGATTACGGATAAGAAAGTTTCCGCGGTATCGGATCTTCTTCCAGCACTTGAGAAAGTACTGCAAATCGGTAAGAACGTAATAATTATTGCCGAAGATATCGAAGGAGAAGCCCTAGCAACTCTAGTAGTAAATAAGTTGAGAGGGACATTAAATGTACTCGCCGTGAAGGCACCAGGTTTTGGTGATCGAAGAAAAGCTATGTTGGAAGATATGGCAATATTGACCGGCGGTGTAGTAATAAGTGAGGAAGTTGGAAGAAAGCTTGATTCGGTAACTGTTGAAGACCTTGGCCGAGCTCGCCGAGTGGTGGCCAGCAAAGAGGAAACCACCTTTGTAGAAGGTCATGGGGACGAAAGCCAAATCCAGGGAAGAATAAATCAGATAAGGGCCCAGATTGAGGAGACAACTTCTGATTTTGATAGAGAAAAACTTCAGGAAAGACTTGCAAAATTGTCTGGTGGTGTTGCCATAATCAAAGTGGGAGCAGCCACAGAAGTAGAACTCAAAGAAAAGAAGAACAGAGTAGAAGATGCGCTCTCAGCAACACGAGCTGCTGTTGAAGAAGGTATTGTTCCTGGCGGCGGATTAGCCTTGATTAGAGCTAGAGAAGCTCTGGACGGTGTAGATTTGAAAGGCGACGAGCAGACAGGCGTCAACATTTTGAAAGAGGCGCTTGTAAAACCTCTTATGCTAATTTCCGAAAATACCGGTGTTTCAGGTGAAGTTATATTAGCTGAAACTTTGAAAGGTGACGGAGACTACGGATACGATGCCGAGACTGGAGTTTATGGAAACCTGCTAGAGCAAGGTATTATGGATCCAGCAAAAGTAACAAGAGCTGCTATAGAGAATGCTTCTAGCGTGGCAGCCATGGTTCTGACTACCGAATCCTTGATAAGCGACATTCCGGAAGCAGCGCCGCCAGCACCGGCCATGCCTCCGATGGATTACTAAGAGAAAAGTTTCTAGTAATTTAAAGGCCTCCAGTTTAGTCTGGGGGCCTTTTTTTTAGAATTACCCATTAAAATTGATTGCATACCTTGCGCACTGAGATACATGTGGCACTATAATCAAACTGTACACGGTTCATTTTAGATTTAATGTCTTGACCGTATTGCCTAAGAAAATCGCAAGGGGCTTTGTTTGTTCACTCATTTACATGTGCATACTGAGTACAGCATGCTAGACGGTCTAGCAAGGTTAGATCCATTGCTGGATAAGGCCGCTAATCTTGGAATGCATAGTTTGGCCATAACAGATCACGGTGGCCTCTATGGGGCGGTTGATTTTTACAGGAAGGCCAAAAATAAAGGTGTAAAACCAATCATTGGCTGTGAAATGTATGTGGCCACAGGCAGCCGTTATGATCGTAATCCAGCGGATAAGATTCATCACCTTACAGTTCTTGCTAAGGACGCAATTGGATACAAAAATCTTGTTAAATTAGTGACATCCTCTCATCTAGAAGGTTATTATCGACGTCCTAGAGTTGATAGAGATTTGCTTGAGTTACACTCTTCTGGATTGGCGGTAATGTCAGGTTGCCCGAGTGGCGAAGTGCCCTGGTTGATTGCGCAAGGTAGGTATAGTGAGGCGAAAAAAGTAGCAGGTTGGTATAAAGAGGTTTTTGGAACCTATTATTTAGAATTAATGCAGCATGGCGGCGTCCCAGAACTGCCTGAGATAAATCAAGGTTTGTTACAGCTAAATAAGGAAACAAAAATTCCTTTGGTTGCTAGTAATGATTCACATTATGTGGATCAGCAAAATGCCATTGATCATGAGGTTTTATTGTGTATACAAACTAACACAAATATACACGATGAACGAAGAATGAGATTTGAAGAAGATTCTTATCATCTCAAGACACATGATGAAATGATGGCCCTTTTCCCGGATTCTCCTGAAGCGGTCAAAAATACTGAAATGGTAGCGGAGCTGTGTGAGTTAGAATTAGATTTCTCACAGGCAAGGCTACCAGAATTCCCAGTTCCGGAAGGAATGACCTCCGATCAATATCTGGCTGAGATCTGCTGGAAAGGATATGAGGAAAAAGTTCGCAATAAGAGTGAAGAGTATAAATCTAGGTTGGAATATGAGTTAAAAGTAATAGAGCAAACGAGTTTCCCTGATTATTTTTTGGTGGTTTGGGATATTGCTAGATTTGTTAGGGAAAATGACATATTTTTCACAGTAAGGGGGAGTGCAGCTGCAAGTCTTGTTCTCTACTGTTTGGGTGTAACCGATGTAGATCCAATGCCATTTAAGTTGGTATTTGAAAGATTTTTGAATATTGAACGTAAAGAAATGCCAGATATTGACATGGATTTTCAAGATGACAGACGCCAAGAGGTGATTAATTATTGTTCTGCACGCTACGGTAGAGAGCATGTGGCTCACATTATTACCTTTGGTACCTTTGGGGCTCGCCAATCTGTTAGGGACGCAGGGAGAGCTTTGGGCATGTCTCTTGAAAGTGTAGATCGAGTAGCAAAGATGATTCCGGAAAGGCTTAATATAGACCTTGAATCCTCGATGCATGAAAGCCAAGATCTGAACAATGTATACCAAACTAGTCCTGATGTTCAAAAACTAATGGATACTGCAAAGCAACTTGAAGGGGTCACAAGACATAAAAGCCTCCATGCCGCTGGTGTGGTCATTTCAAAGGAGCCTTTGAACGATGTGGTGCCGTTAGAATTTACTTCTCGTGGTGATGATGATGGAGCGGTGATGACCCAGTATTCTATGGAACCTGTGGCCGCTTTGGGGTTACTTAAGATGGATTTTCTTGGTCTCGTCAATCTGACCGTTTTGGATGAATGCCTCAAGCTTATAGAGATCAATTACGATGAGGCTTTAACTCTTCAATCCATACCTTTAGATGATCAGGTTACCTTCGATATGTTGTCTCGAGGTGAGACTGTTGGAGTATTCCAGCTAGAAAGCGCTGGAATGACTAGACATATAAAAGAGCTTAAACCTTCAACTCTTGGCGATGTCGCTGCAATGATCGCTTTGTTTAGGCCTGGACCAATGGATCACATAGGTACTTTTATTGATGGAAAACATGGCAGGAGAGAGGTCACATATATACATCCCGCTATGGAAGAGATACTGGAAGAGACATATGGTGTGATTGTCTATCAGGATCAGGTATTGCATATAGCAAGGGAATTTGCGGGTTATTCTTTAGGGGAGGCTGATATTGTAAGAAAGGCGATGGGAAAGAAAGATCCAGAAATAATGGCGGAAGAAAAGACAAAATTTATAACTGGTTCATTGGACAAGGGGCACCCGGAAACACTAGCCGTTCAAGTATTCGATCTAATAGAACCTTTTGCCGGGTATGCTTTCAATAAGGCACATAGTGTTAGCTATGGGATGGTCTCATATTGGACCGCCTATATGAAGGCCAACTACCCAGCTGAATATATGGCATCTTTTATGAATTCATATATGGACAAAAAAGATCGCTTGATCGCCGCTGTAGCCGACTGCCGCCGTATGGGGATTGAAGTATTGGCCCCCGATATAAACAAAAGTTATTCCAAATTTACAATTGAAGATGATGTGGACTCCAAGAAAGCGATAAGATTTGGCTTAGCCGCTATAAAAAATATAGGTTCTGAAGCTTTGAAACCATTTTTGGAGTCCCGCGAAGAAAACGGCCCTTTTCTTAGTGTTGAGCAATTATGCCGCGACGGTGACATTAGTTCATTGAATAGAAAAGCTATTGAATGCTTAGTTATGTCAGGCGCTTTTGATAATTTCGGTGATCGGACAGGGATTTTAGGAGTGAGTGATCGGATAAACTCTTTGGCTCAGGATGAAGCCAATATAAGGAACTCAAATCAATCTACTATGTTTGAGATGCTAGGTGACTCAGTAGATACTTCACTGTCGTCTATAGAAATACCATTTTCGTCGACCTCGGATCACCAGAAGAGGCTTTGGGAGGTGGAATTGATGGGGATGAGTATATCGGGTGCTAGTAACCTTGGTAAATTGCTTAGTGGATTTGGAAAGGATGTTTCCGTCATGCTTACGCAGTTGCAAGGTGTTAACGGTTCAAAGTCAGTGGTCCTGGCCGGTCAAATATCTACAGTGGTTGACAGGTTTACTAGAGATAATCGTCCGTTTAAGCTAATAAACGTAGAGGTCTTGGATGGGAGCCTAGAAGCTGTAGTATGGGAGGATGTTTTGAATCGTACATCTGATTTATGGAATCCAGGGCGGATAATTAAGATGAAAGGCAAATTAAGGGAACGAGATGGAGAAGTGACAATAAGCGTGACTGATGCAAATGAAATTAATTTGGATAGCATTTTTGAGGAAGGGGAACCTCAAATTCGTGAAACATCTGATAACGGTTCAGGATTACCTTTGAATAATATGGATAAAGAATCAAAAACAACTGAAATCCAAAATGGAAATCATCAAGATACAACTAAATCTTCTGTTAGTCGGAAAAAACTTATCATGTCGATCAGAGAATCTAACGATGTTGGAACTGATCAAATGCTTCTTGATGATTTGAAAAGACTCCTTCTAGCTTCTTCAGGGAACGACGAGGTTGGGATTGAAATTGAGACAGATTCTTCGATTGTGTTAATGGAATGGCCGCCAGTAAAAATAGATGCAACACCTGAACTAGAATCGAAATTATCAGAGGTTATAGGTTCTTCCGGCAAGGTTTCAATACAGAGTCTAATGTTTTAGAAGATAGTTCGATTCTAGTTTAAGTAGGTCCATCTTAAGATCTAATCGGGTTTTACCTTTTCCGAATCCAGTTAAATTTCCATCTGCCCCTACGACTCTATGACACGGTATTATGAGAGTGATTTTGTTGTTGGCCATGGCTTGCCCCACAGCTCTAGAGGCCTTGGGACTTCCACTCTGCGTCGCAACCCATTTGTACGACCTGGTATTGCCGATTGGTATTGACCGGCAGATCTTCCAAACATTTTTATAGAACTCGGACGCTTTTGATATATCTAAGGTAATTACAGGAAGAGAGTAGTTTTTTCCTTCTAGATAATCATTTATATGTTTGATTTCTTCTGAAAACAAGTCTGTTTTTACAGTATGGTTAGAGTTCCATCCTAGGATTTCTTTTCTGCAGATATCTTCATTCATTTGAGGAAGAGAACAGCGTGTTATACCTTTGCTACTTTTTTCTAAGCCTATCCAGCCGAATACCGATTGAAACTTTGTATTAATTAGATTTGATGCTGTCATTTTTCTGAGTCCATTGGAAAATGCGCTTAATAAAATCTTTCATTATGTGTGATCGGACTATGGTCCACGATGGGTCCAAATCAACGAGGGAATAAGAGCGGCCAGAATATTTTTCCATCATATGGGCATTGGTGATTTTATATATATCCGTCTTTATTACTGGGTATCGGGCAGATAATAATAGAGCATATTCCTCTATGGTTTGATAATTATTCTTCGATATACCCGCTAATCTAGAGAACCGGTACATTTTGGTTACTATTATCTCGGTTTGAGATAGTCCAAATAGGCCGTATTTCCAGAAAACTGTTAACAACAGTGATAGGAATGCTGATGAGAAAATCAGAGAGGCAGGTATCATAATAGTTTGTTGAGTTAATATATTTGTGCTTGTAGCATTGTCTTTAACACTTTCACCTCCGGGTCCTAAATCGTCGTAGAGATCGTCAGGGCGCTTTGGGTAATCGCCATCCTTGTAAACACTTTCAGACCTTATAAAGGATGAAGGGGTTTTTCTCCTTAGATTTCTCGAAGGTATTTCCCAATTGGGAGTTGGCTCAAAATCAATCCAACCATAACCGGGGAAATATACTTGAACCCAGCCATGACTGTCTGAATCTTTAATTGTTGAAAGATCCTTTTCATAATTGAACGATCCAGGAGAGTAGCCCGTTGCAAGTCTTGATGGTATTTCTATACTGCGAAGCATAACTGTCATCGCCGAAGCAAAATAATCACTGTATCCTGTTTTACTGGTGAACAAAAAATAGTCGACTCCATCCACACCGACTGGAGGAGTTGAAATATTTTGAGAGTATTGATAGAAACCGCTCCTAAGGTACTTTTCAATTGCTGTGGCTTTGTCGTATGAATTTGTTTTTCCAAATGTAATCATTTTGGCGAGGTCGGCTATTCTGGTAGGTATATCTTCGGGAAGTCCCAAGTAGTGATCTGTAATAAAGCCGTGGTAATTTTTGCCGGCATCTCTAAGATCTTTTGGGGTTGATACCGAAATGGTAGAGACCATCGACAGCTTTTTGTTTGCGGGAATTTGCCTAGATAGATTCCAATTTACAATATCCCAATTTGGAGGGTTGCTCCGAACTAGATTGAGGGTTTTGATGTTATCTTCAGCTTCTGAAGTATGTATATATTCGTATTCCTCTGGGAGGTTTTGTATTAATAAATCTTCATAACTGTTACTTTCTATATCAAAATCAGATTCGGTATATGTTTTTTCTATTACTGCTTCAAATTTTTGTAAGTCCAAAGGTAAAGAACTGTCAGACTTAGCATCTCCTATTACCAATTTAAAATGTTTGGGTTTTAGTGATTCTAGTTCTATCGCCTCACTGACATTAAAGACATTGCCACCAGAGAAGAATTGCTTTGATGGGAATGACATTTCCAGGACCTGATTAATTGATTTCGTTGATTTTATACCTTTGGAGTTATTGAAGTTAGAATTTTTTTGGACATTGATGGTGGCGGTGTCACCTGATATCCAACCCTCATGAGTGTAAGTGTCATATGTCCGCGAAACCCAATAATTGGGATAATCAGATTTAGTAGTTAATATTCCTTCTTCTCTAAAAGAAATGGATCCTATGAAAGGCAGGAATTTACCGAAAAACCGACCATTTTGTTGTGTCCTAGATGGGACGCTTCCAAGAAGCCGCGTAAATTCCTCTTCAATCTGAGCTACCGGTGTTCGGGCTGATTTCCATGCATCCGCCACCGGTCGTGAGACATAAAGTTTTAATGGAATTGCGGTGGAGAGAACCAATATTGCTACGCTATACCAAACAGCTGAGTTAAGAGTAAGCCATCCGTCAGATTTACTAAAAGAAGTCCCGTTCAGAATCCAATCACTTCTTTGTTTTACCGTTGTGATATGTGTCACTAAGATCATTGCAGTGAAGGCAAAAATGTAAAACCTTGAGTTGTATTGTTCAGGTAGAAAACTTAGGCAGGTTAATATCGATACCCCGTTGAATAGGATCGAAATCCAAGCGTTGTTATATCTAAAAACAAACCAAGAACAGAAATGTCCCATTACCCAAGAAAGGCTGAGCAGCATCATTGTGTAAGGAATAAGGTCAGTACTTATACCATCGTTAGTTGCTATTTCATACCAATATTCCAGACGCAGTTTCAATTCAATAAATTTTTCCGATAGAGTGACATTTTCGATAAGAGTAAGCGTTTGGTAAATCACAAACAGGGTTCCTAATCCGAGGGAAATAATATGCATCAATACAGAATGCATCTTTGTTCGATTAAGAAAAGCAGGGATTGCACTGGAAATTATTATTCCGGTGTAAATTCCTGGAGTCGGTATCCAATTACCCGTTTTTACAATATGAATCGTGCATATGAATGAAAGTAGAAGGATTAAATATAGTGTGATCCCCTGCTCAGGTAGTAGTTCTTTGAGATTATTTAGTGGATGAGCTTTTTGGGACAAAGGTTTTATTGTTAGTCTAAGCACTTTGGGAGCCCACGTATTTTTGTTCACGCGGATTTCACTTCACTAAGGTTTCCATTTACTCGGTTTAGGAAAGGTTGAGAAAATGCACTCTGGAACGAATCTCCTTTTCCAATAAGGTAGGGAGATATTCCCACTGTGCCCAGGGTTGAGATGACTGATGCTTGATCCGATTCACCACCGAAAGAAAAGGGATCGATTAAAATAACAGTTATGTCTGCTGTCAGGTTCAACAGTTCCGATAAAGCTCCGACCCATTCAATTTCTGTTGATGATGTTATAAGAATCATAGATGAATGAGAGACCCATATATTCCTTTCATCCGATAACACATGATGCAGCTTTTTATTGTTGCCAGCTTGAGCTGAAGCCAAAATTTGCATACTTCTGTCAAGATGAGAGTATCCTATATTTGGAGCCTGATAGTAGCGTTCCATGCCATGACTTAAGAATCCCACCGGTATATTGGAATCACTATATTTTTTAATCAGGGATGCAACCAATGTGATTGAAAGCTCTGTTGTACTTTCATCAAAATGTCCGAATTGGATAGATTTGTCTAAATCATTGAGTATCATGATCTCATTTGAGGTACCAACATCAAATTCTTTGGACATAAGGCGCCCGGAACGAGCTGTAGTTTTCCAATGTATACGGCTCAAACTATCGCCATAGGTGTATTCTCTTACACTTGAGGCGTGAGGAGACAGGATATTTGATTTTTTTCTGACCATTCCTTCGCTAGGAAGGTTACTGCTACCAGTCTGGAAATTTCCCAAATCACTTATTTTTGGGTATATCATTATTTTTTTTGTAGTCCCATGTAAACTTCTAGCTCTATATAGACCGAGAAGGTCAGTTGTAGAGATTTCAGCTGGACCCATCTGGAACACACCTCTTTGGAGGGCCTTGTCCATTGATCTCCATGACCTATATCCTTTAGTTGTCAATCCTAAAGCGTAAGAACTTGTGTATTTTGGGATAGTGGTTAAATCTGTAGTAACCAATAAAGTTTTAGGTATTAAACTAAGATTTCTAATCCTTATTCTTTTATCTATTACTTCTCCTACACTGAGAACATGGTTTCGACGATCTATAGTGACTTCAATTTTTCTTATATTTATAAAGGTGGTAAATAACGATACTAAACAAATCAAGGAGATTAGATATCCGAGTCTAAAAAAAATTCCGAGTCCAGTAGCTAAGGCCGTGATAGTTGTGATAATTAGCAGCAAAATTATCAAATAGAATCTTGAGGTTGGGAGCAGTTTAATTTTTGTAATTGACTTATCTCCTGAGCCAATTTTGTGAATTTTCACCTGGAATCGGGGTAGATTTAACTAAATCTTCAATCATTTGATAGGGTCTCATTCCGTTCATTCGTGCGGAAGGTGAGGGTATGATCCTATGGGATAAAATTGAGGTAGCTAACTGTTTAACATCGTCCGGTAGTACGTAATCTCTATTTCTCATTAGAGCCAAGGCTTGGCTCGCTCGCTGTAACGCTATGGACCCCCTAGGAGAACTACCTAAATTCAATTCGACCATATTTCTGGTCTGACCGACTACTTTTACGATATATTCTTTTATGAGATTGTCCACGTAAACCCTTTTGACTGTATCTTGCATAGTAGTGACCATTTGAGGTGTTACGACGGGATCGATTTTGTCAATTGGGTGACCAAGCGATTGGCTGTCCAAAATTAAAATTTCCTCACTTTGATCCGGATACCCAAGGTTGACTTTCAGCAAAAATCTATCGAGTTGGGCCTCAGGTAGAGGAAAGGTGCCTTCGTATTCAATGGGGTTTTGTGTAGCAACAACCATAAAAGGTTTCGGAAGTTCTCTAGTTATACCCTCCATTGTTACTTGGTTCTCCTCCATTGCTTCCAGCATCGCAGATTGGGTTTTAGGAGTGGCTCTATTTATTTCATCAGCCAATACGATTTGAGAAACTATAGGTCCTTCGCGAAATTCAAAGTCACCGCTTTTTTGATTGTATATTGATACACCACTGACATCAGTGGGTAATAAATCAGGAGTGAATTGAATCCTTTTGAAACTGCACCCACTGGATATAGCTAGACTTTTAGCTAATAAGGTTTTCCCAACTCCAGGTACGTCTTCAACCAAAATATGGCCACCACTCATGAGTGCTATCGTTGCCAGTTCAACGGAATTTTGTTTTCCAACTATAACTTTACTGATATTCTCTGTTATGAGTTTGGCTGTTGTTGTTGCGTGAGTATATTCGCTTTCCAATTTCCCCCCCCATCTTGTCATTTTAAATTATGCGAAGATTTACCAAATATGATCGCATATTAGGAATAGCGATAACAGCAAACCATGAAATAATCGCAAAGGGTAACTGTTGTAGGCAGCGGTGTTTTTGAGAAATGGTGGGCGATGAGGGACTCGAACCCCCGACTCCCTGCGTGTAAAGCAGGTGCTCTAACCAACTGAGCTAATCGCCCTCAATGTAGCGCGCGCTTGGCGGGACTTGAACCCACGACCTCAGCCTTCGCAGGGCTGCGCTCTATCCAACTGAGCTACAAGCGCATTGATAATGATTACGCTTCATATTAAAACTTACTTTTAATCTGATATCTAAATGTTAGTTGGACAAATAGTAGGAGTCAATCGCAATTTGATTTACCTTCAAATTTAACTACAGGTATAACTCGGTCAGTTCTGTTCTGGTATTTTTGAAAATTGGGATATAAATCTATCAAAGAATTCCAGGCATCTGCTTTTGCATTTCCTTCAAGTATGTGTGCTTGAGCCTGAAAAGTTCTGCCTTCTGCCAGGATTTCCACTGAGGGATCGGATAGTATGTTGCTATACCAATGAGGAGGTTTATCACTTCCTCCAAAGGAGCCAGCACAATGGAAGCTGCCTTCTATTTTTTTGAACAGTAAAGGGGTATATCGTTTTTGGCCTGTTTTTCTGCCAACCGTAGTAAGTAACAACATGTCTAATCCCAATAATCTTTTCATCAATTTCCCTCTAGTAAGCCGAAGTACCAGAGTGTGAAATCTGCTGAATGTGACTATAAGCAAGGATCGAAGATTCATAGAAAACTACCTGCACATACGCTAATCGAAGTTTTTCAAACTTTCGATCAGTTTGAGGTCAAGTGTTGATATACACTTTTCGACAAGCTTTACTGCTAATTTGACATCTTCCAAACTTATGATGGAATTGTGGCTGTGTAGGTACCTTGTCGGGACGGTTAAATTTATTGCAGGAGTTCCTTCAAAAGCTTTTTGCATTTCTGCTCCATCTTGGCCGTACCCGCTCAGGACATTGAACTGTAGGGATATCCCCGCCTTATCGGCAGTCTCCGTTACGAAATCACGAAGTTTTAAATTAGGAAGCATCGATGAATCATGTAAAAATATTGCTGGCCCGCCATTGAGTTTCTCTTGAGCCTCATACTGAGAGATACCAGGGTAGTCTCCCGCCACACCAGATTCCAAATTTAAACCTATATCCGGGTTTACAGCATAACTACTTGTATGGGCTCCTCTCAGACCGACTTCTTCCTGTACGGTTGCAACAGCATAAACATGGAAGGGTAAATTGGTGTCTTTGATTGACTCCATAACTGCTATCAGAACTGCTAGCCCGGCCCTGTCGTCCCATGCCTTGCCTAAAATAAATTCACTTT
The DNA here is from genome assembly GCA_002722155.1 of Chloroflexota bacterium. GTDB lineage: Bacteria > Chloroflexota > Dehalococcoidia > Lucifugimonadales > UBA826 > UBA11996. The sequence continues at coordinate 92,462 of PBKS01000001.1, read as the reverse complement.
TATTTAATATTGTGGCTTCACTACTTGGAGCTATTGGATCCCCCGGCCTTATACCGAGGCGTTCTTCAGCATCGGTTTTGTTCTTCGCTCCGACATCCAAAAAGAGACTCTCACCCTTAAGAACTTTGCCTCTTTCCTCAACGGACATAATATGAGGGGTTTTGATTCCTGTTATTCCTAGGACAATCCCTTTCGATGTCATTATTTGCCATCTTTGTCCGATTAAAGCTTGATCGAGCCATCCTCCTAGGTTTTGAAATTTTATAAAACCATCTGAAGTTATATATCTCACCAGTAATCCGACTTCATCCATATGTGCTGAAAGCATTATTTTAGGAGAATCAGGAGGGCCATTTTTTAATGCAATTAGCGAACCCATTCCATCTGTTTCTAATGAATCGACATATGAATCTAATTCGTTCTTCACTATTTGGCGTACGGCATTTTCGAACCCTGGAGGTCCTGGGGCATTTGAAAGTCTCAGTAGTAGTGACTCCAGATTTAGCATCAATTTACCTCGGTGAAACTAGAATGTTTGCTCAGTAGATTTTTAGTAGACAAGTATAGTTAAATATCCTTCTAACTTACTACACCGGAAACAAGCATTGGTGTATTCGTAGCTAAATTGCTTATTATTGACGGGGTTAAATTAGTATATACCGGCCCGTAGGCTTGGGTTTGAGGAATTATGGTTGATATAAATAGTAGTTCACAAACAAGCAAAAATGGCACCTTTTTTGATATTGCTAAGGAATTTGTTCCTAAGATTCTGGATGCCTCGCGGACAATTACTGAAGAGAGAGAAATACCTCCCAGTCTTGCATCTGAAATGGCCGAAAAGGGACTTTTCAGGCTATATATCCCAGAATCCGTTGGGGGTTATGAAATTGATTATCTGGAATTTCTGGAACTGGTTGCTATTATCGCTGAAGCGGATGGAAGTGTAGGGTGGTGTCTCAATCAGAATAATGTTCTATCTACGCTTTCGGCGTTTATGCCGGAAGAGTTAGCCATAGAAATATGGTCTGACCCCACTGTCATTCTTTCTAATGGGCCTCCAATTTCTCCTTCAGCTGTCCCTGTTGAAGGAGGTTATCGCCTGAATGGAAGATGGAATTTTAGTTCTGGATCGAGACACGCAAAATGGGTTGTGGCCTTAACACCCATAGAAGGGAGGCTGTTGGAGGATGGAGAATCCTTGGAAAAACGTAATATGATGATTCCCAAGGAACAGGTGAAATTTATCGATACTTGGGAAGTGAATGGATTGAGGGGGACTGGGAGTTTTAGTTTTACTGTAGAAGATTTGTTTGTACCAGAAAGCCATTCTTTCATTGAAGGGTTATCCCCTCGGGAAAATGGACCAATATATGTAATACCGAAGACTCTATTGTTTTGCTCGGGATTCGCTACCACAGCTCTTGCGGTTGCGAGGGGTGCCCTAAATTCATTGATTGAACTTTCGTCGGCCAAGACTCCTCAAGAACAGGAGCTACTTATGAGACAACCGTTCACTCAACGTGAAATAGGACAAGCCGAAGCTTTATGGAGGTCTGCGAAATCTTATCTCAGAGATAGTACAGAGGCAGTGTGGGAAAGTGCGGTTAGAGATAGAGTAATTCCTGTGGAGAGAAGGATAAATTTAAGACTTTCGAGTACTCACGCCATTCGAGAGGCGGTAAAGGTGACTGATATCGCATATTCCTTAAGCGGAGCCACAGCGATTTTTGAAACTAGCCCGATACAAAGGCGAATGCAGGATGTTAGGGTGATTGCCCAACAGATTCAGGGCAGGATGTCACATTATGACACCGCTGGCCAATATTTTTTGGGGATTGACCCACAGAGTAGATTGTTCTAGTTAGCAACTTACAACTACGTCTTTGGTTTAATTATTCCAAATGAGCTGGTGTACCCGTGAATATATGTAGTATCACCGACGGGCCCAACTTCACCATTACAGAAAAAGCCAGTTAAAGGTATTTCGCCGACAAAATCCTTGAACATGTTGGTATCATGATTAGCATCACCATATAAGTACATACCTCTGCCTAAGCAGGAAAAGAGGAGGGCTCCGAATTGATTGTGGTTATCTTGATCTGATTCATATTCTTCTAACATCATCCTCAAATTTTCTGAAGAAGTATTTGAATCTCTTAGATGGAATTGCACTAATTGGCCTTCTCGTAATATTTCGCCAATTGCTAATTTACCTTCATCAGGATTGGCTCCAACAATATTACGTATCAAAAAATCTTTGGTACTAGGAATATCTATAAAAGGGTCTGTTACAGTTCCCAGAAACAAGGAATGTTGAAATAATTGCTTATCTGAGTCCGAGAGATCGTTGTACAACTCTGGCAAAATTTCAAATGGGGTTTTGTTATCTAAACCTGTCAGGATATTTCGTTCACATCCGGTGACTCTCATTAATTCACCGATTGGTTTGCATCCCTGAGCTACAATGGTATCTATTTCTACATCACCGTATAAGCCTATTCCAACAACTCCGTTATCCAATACATGATCATTCAAATATAGAACATTGCTACCCTGTTGCGATCCACCACTGGCTATCCCTCCGATTATGGTAGAGTCGGGAAAAGCATAGTCCATGCCTTTCAAAAGGTCTTGGATTTCTATACTAAACGGATCTGACAGAATAATAAATTTTGGATTGAACCCTTTTTCGACTCTTAGAAGATTTTCCCATCTCTCAGGAGGTTGGTCGCCATCTGGTAATTCAATGTCAGTTATATGGAATGGTGAAATTGATACGTTTGGCATTTTTGCGGCACTCAATGCCACTCCGGACCTATTTTCGACTTCTATACCATTTCCTATGACACCATTGCCTGAACAACCAACAATTATTGTCTCTGGAAAATATTCATAGATTAAACCCGGTAAATCTCTGTAGACAGGTGCAAAATCTGGAGATACAAAAGCGATGACAAGGTCAGGCTGTGCGTCCAAATCCACTTTGATTGCAGTTAAGCATTCGCGGATGCCTTTTTCAAAATCCGTTGAATCTGATACTTTGGAAGACCATTTCATTTCAATGTTTAATATCCTTTTAGGCCAGTACTATCGGTTAACATTCCTTTAACGGAGTCGCGAACGGCTATGGTTGCGTCAATTGACACCATTATGTCTTCATTTCGGAATTTACCTGCGGCGTGTATTTTTCGGGTGCCCTCCTTAGTGATTTCAATGCAGTCGGGATGGTCGGGTTGCCCTGGAAACCCCATTGATTGGGCAAGATCATTTGGTCCGCCAGCAAACACGTTTATTCCGCCCACTTTTAAGATGTCATCTAAGTTATCGTAAGCTTTGATGTCTTCTATTTGTGGCATTATCAATAGGTCATCGTTTGTATCTTGCATCATTTTCCGTAAATCGTCGACTAGTCCGAATCTCTGGACTCTCTTACTGGTGTAGCTCCTATGCCCTCGCGGAGCAAAATAGCAGCATTCGACCATTGCCTCAGCTTCTTCACGTGTATTAACGAACGGAATGGTTATTGCTTTGATACCTCTATCGATGTAGTTCAAAATATTGCTAGGTATTTGGTCTGGTACTCGCATTGTCGGGGTCACTTGCCAGCCATCGCACATTCTACAGAACCTGTCTATCGTTTCTGGGGTAATGGGTGCATGTTGCCCATCATAATTCACGAAATCAAGGCCCATGGCTCCTGCGAGTTCTATCATTTCGTCAGCATAAAAGCTTAGGGATATACCATAGGATTTTTTTCCTTCTTTCATGTTTGCAATGATTTTGTTTGCCATTTCTGTTTTTCCTTCTTGTACGCCTGGAAAATGAGTTATTTTCTTTATGCTTTTTTATCACCATGACGGTAAGGTCTGGTGCGATTGTATGCTAACTTAGCCGTTAAAGATTCCTCTAAATCCAAACCAAATTCTCCACAAAAATCCGCGATCCTGATAATGACATCTGCCAATTCTACTGTGAATCCTTCTGGTTTTCCTTTATCCCCCAGCCAGTTTTCATTTAAGGAATCTTTTCCTTTTACCCTATATACCTCCAAAGCTTCACTAACTTCACTATGGATGAGTGCCAACAGCTCTCCAACGTTCCTGTTGGGATCATCCCACCATCCTTTAGCGGTTGCGGTTTGATGTGATTCGCTGATGAGGCTTTCTATAGTAATAGACATATTTGGTTGCCATCTCCAATTAATTTATGTGGGGAGCTAGATATTGGATAGTATCTTCGTAACCTTGTTTTGTATCCTCGTTAAGTACTAATCGAATTTCATCCACGCCGGCATCAAAAAATTTCTTTATTTGAGAAGCGCATTCTTCGGGGGTACCAATTATAGTCATTGCATCAACCATTTCATCGGTGACTAGGCTTGCTGCCTTGCCACGTTCCTTGTCCATATACGCCTTCCTGATCATATCTGCTTCCTCCCCAAAGCCTATCCGATGCATATACTGGTGGTAAAAGACTCCCATACCGCCGATGTAAAAAGAGATATGAGGCCGTTCTCGGTCTCTTGCCACCTTAGGTTCGTCTGTTACATATATGGAAGCTTGTGGCGAAATAGTGATGTCATCGAGTGTCCTATTGTTAGATTCTGCTCCTTCTTTCAGCTGTTCAATGGCTGCATCCATTCTTGATGGTGCTAAGAAAATTGGGAGCCAACCGTCAGCTATCTCACCAGTCATTCGGAGGCTGGGCGGGCTTAGTGAAGCTATGTATATTGGTAAATCAGATCTTTGAGGAGTGAATCTTAATTTAAATCTGCTAATTTCAAAAAACTCACCAGAATGATCTAATCTTTCCCCTTTCATAGCCTTTCTTAGAATGTCCACATATTCCCGTATTCTGGTAATGGGTTTGGAAAACTTTTCACCGTGTAGGCCTTCAATAACCAATTTTCCACTGGCGCCCAACCCAAGAAAAAATCTTCCCTTGGACATTACATCCATGTTTAGAGCCGTCATAGCAAGGTTTGCCGGAGACCTCGCAAATACTGGAACAATACTTGTTCCAATTTTGATGCGTTTAGTTACAGCTGATATTTGAGCTAGTGAGGTAAACGCATCTTCCCCCCATGATTCTCCCATAGTTATACAGCTGTAGCCTAAATCGTCAGCCATAATCGCTAGTTCTTTGGTGTCATCCCAAGAGCCCCCAGGAGCCCTAAGACCCATTATTCCGACCTGACCCATAGCTTCCTCCTTTTTGGTTATTGTCAACTTATTGTATCTGGTATAGATAGCTAAAGGATTTTCCGTACACTACTTTTTCCGATATGGCCGTTATTAGCAGTTCTTGTTTTCATTCATCCTTCGGTGGGGATGTTGATGGTAAATTTCTTCTCACTGATTCTAGATGGATGTAGTGGAATAATATACGGCGAAGAATGGAATAGCATATTAGAGATAATTGGGCCCAAAACCTTGAAATAAATCCCTCGGGTACTGATTTTGATGGCAAACGATTATGTTTTGCCTAATGGTAGGAACTCGGCTCTGAATTCTTACCAGCTTCGAATGCTGGTATTGCTGTCCATATTGTTTATCTAGGGACAATGTATCGAATGTCTCAGAGCGATCAAAATATAGATTGCCAAGAATTTATTTTTAGCGGTTTAGGATGGTTCTGCCAAAAAAACAGGTATTACCCGATCAGTTTTTTCCTGGTATTCCTCATACGGTGGGTATGCGGCCACCGCTATATCCCAAAGTCTTTTTCTTTCATTTGAATTAACTATTTCCCTGACAGTCATATCATAGATATCTGATTCGTCTTGAATTTTAACTGCTGGATTGGCCCTTAGGTTGTAGTACCAAACAGGATGTTTTGGAGCGCCTCCCGTTGAGGCAATCAGTATATAGTTAGAGCCATCCACTGCCCTCATTAAAGGCGTTTTTCTAACTGCACCTGTTTTGTTACCAGTATTGGTCACGATTATGACTGGAAGTCCAGTTTCTCTTAGAGTGGTACCTTCTTTTCCTCCGCTAGCCTCATAAAGCTCTACCTGTTCTCGTACCCAGTCTCTGGGGCTCGGTATGTATTTGGTCATTTTAGAAGTTCCTTTTAATGTATTTTGTGTGACAAAATCATGTCGGGAGTGTAATTGATATTAGGTTGTCTTTGCTATACCGTTTGAGTCCATCTCTGATGAATGATATCAATTCTTTTTCCTAGTATATAGTGTATTCAATCCGATCGAATGACCTGATTAGGATTGTAGAGCGCCATAATTTCAACTAAACGATTGTTCTTGTGGACCTTAAAGAATTTCATTACATGTTCCCCTTTCACATTCCTCCCAATGACCCTCACTCAGGTTTGCTAGAGTCCCATTTTCTTTTAAGAATCTATCCAATCATTTCCATGGGTGATTCTTCCCACGATCCTTTCAGAGAAATCCCACAATGTTTTAGCCATCATGTGATCTTTGCCATGTTTAGAAGTTTCTCTTGGATTGCAGTTGGAAAAATATTTCCCGCTTATACCTCTAACATCTGGATGAGTACTCACGTACACCTGAGTAGCAGCTCCTTGCCCTACGTTTTTAAAAAGTAGTTTTTCTAATAAAATTGATCCAAATTTGAGTAAAGGACTGTAATGCCTAAATAGGTTAGTCCTGATTACACCAGGATGTACTGCATTTGCTGTTTGAGTAGTGCTATGGAGTCGGTTCGCCAGTTCATTTGCAAACAAGAGATTAGCCAGTTTTGAGTGACCGTACGCTTTCTGAGGGTTATAGTTGCGAGTGCCAGAAAAATCATCAAACTGAATTCCATTAGGGTAGGAAAACACCTTGTGTGCCGAGCTTGACACTACGGTTATTCTCGCTTCTTTTGTCAGGGTTGGTTTTAGCATGTTGACCAACATAAAATGCCCAATGTGATTGGTTAGAAATTGTAATTCAACACCATATTTTTGATGCAATTTTGGAAGTGCCATAACTCCAGCATTGCAAATGACAGAATCAATTTTTGTATCTTTTGAAATCAAAATTTCACAACAATTAGAGATTGAATTGGGTTCTGATAAGTCGCATTCCATAGGTATGAATTGGTCATTTGCTAGGGATTTTATTGAGTTAGCCTTTTCAATTGTCCTCGCTAACCCGATCACTCTTGCTCCTTTGAGAGATAGAACCCTCACTGTCTCTAATCCGATCCCAGAGGTAGCTCCGGTAACAACAAATGTTTTATTTTCTAAATTGAGTGATTGGATTACTTCTTCGGCACTGGTATGGAATCCTAAGCCGTTGGGGCCAACTTTTTCAAAACGATCCGTGAATGGAATACGTGAACTAGCTAGGGATTCTAGCAATTACGGTCACCTTGTCTCTTATACGATCGCTTTTTAGTATTCATATACCGCGCATTGTTCACAAATTTCTTGGGGCACTATGCCTATCGAAATTAAAACTTTAAATACTTTGCACCCGAAGCAGTATCCTACCACCGATTCTAGGAATGCAAACAGGCTTAGAATTGACAGTAGTACTACGCTCAGGGTACCTAGATCAACTAACCAGAGGATTAAAATCGATGTAGAGAAGACTAGGCCGACACTTTGCGCAAACCGCTTAGGCGCACCGGGGACTAACTTCTCTTCAAAATTTGATTTTGGAATTATAAACTTGGTAACGATAAGAGCGAGAGGGCTTACCTTCGGGCCAGAAGAAACTCTGGCTAAAAACCCATAGGCCATAGTCAACAGGATGATTAGAACAAAGTCTATTTCTAGGCTAATTAACACTATTGATGCAAGAGACATTAGCAGTACCCCAGAGGCGACCAATCGGGCTGCTGGTTCATTAATAAGTTCGGGGAATGAAAAGAAATTCTTCATGTTTAAATAAACCTTACAAGTTGGGCTGTGGAGTAGTTCGTAGGTATTCTTTTACTATCGTATAGCCTTTAGGAAACTTACTTGGAATGTCTTCTGTAGAGATTGCTGGTACCACAATGCAATCTTGTCCGTCTTCCCAATCGGCTGGCGTTGCCACTTGGTATTCAGCGGTGAGTTGGAGGGAATCCAAAACCCGTAGTACTTCTGTGAAATTTCTTCCAGTCGACGCCGGGTAAGATATGATCAATTTAACAAGTTTGTCGGGGCCGATAACGAACACGGACCTAACGGTTAATGTATCGTTTGCATTAGGATGGATCATTCCATACGCATCTGCTATTTTTTTGTCAGGATCTTCTACAAGAGGGAAATCTACGGTAGCGTTTTGTGTCTCATTTACATCTTTTATCCATTCATTATGTGATTCCAGAGGTGTTAGATCTGCCTTTGTTCCAACACTTACTACTAGCACTTTGACATTTCTTTTGGCGAACTCTGTTTTTAGGTTTGCAACTCTCCCTATTTCTGTTGTGCAAACTGGTGTGAAATCAGCCGGATGAGACATGAATACACCCCATTGGTCACCAAGCCACTCATGGAAATTTATGGGACCCTGGGTAGTATTCGCGGTGAAATTAGGGGCCTTGTCACCAATTCTTATACTCACTTTATTCTCCTAATAAAAAAACCCCGCTGGTGCGGGGTTTATACTTGATTAAATAGCTTTATTTCAGTTCATGATCAATACCCCGACCCTGCTGGATCGGTACAACAAGAACAGTTGTATACGTTAATTGAATTAATCATTTCGATAATAATCCTAAAACACTTTAGGATAAGTTATCAAGTGGCAGAACGTGGAACCTAATAACAGTATTTAATATTTCTTATAATGGTTTGGTGAATTAATATGATCCTAACGCGGGTCCTGGTTTTAAGGGGTGTAGATTTTTAGAAGGGATTTAGTTTTTGAGGTCTTAGGTGTATGTCTGTTTCGGCTCTCATTGTTTTGGCCTTAAGGCTAATACTGCCATTGTCGATTTTTAGAAATAGGATAACGGGTTCAATATTATCTATGGCGTTGGATATGTTGGATGTTGTATTGGTTGACGCACTGCAGGGGGCCCTGGGTGAGCCAGCCGTTGGATTCGGAGAAAATTACCAATTATTCGACAAATGGCTTGATATGTATTATTTATCTATTGAAGCCATAGTTTGCTTGGGGTGGCCAAATCGACTCGCAAAATTTGCAGCTATTGCTCTCTTTATATTCAGACTGGCCGGTATTTCGGCCTTTGAAATAACCGGAGAAGAGCATAGGAAACTGATCTTCTTCTTCCCTAATCTTTTTGAAAACTTCTTCCTGTATTACATAATCTGTCAGCGGTTTGCGCCACGGTTGATACCGACTAAATTTAAATCATTATTGTTGGTTCTAATGATTCTATACATACCGAAATTTGGACAGGAATATGTTTTGCATTTTGCCGAGGTAAAGCCTTGGCAATGGATCAAAACTAATGTGCTTTGATTTGGTCAACAGTCACTGGGTTTTTGCTTTTTCGCCTTCATAACCTTGCGTTTCCATTATTTTGGCTGAACGTTCATTAGAAGTTATTTTGTTCATGACGGCTTCTTGAGCTCTGGTCCAGGTTTCCCGATTCTGTGTTACGAATTTATAGGAATCGCGATAGTCATCAACTAAACCATTTATTTCAGGGATGACGTATCTTGCTACCAAATCCCAACTTTTAAGGGTGTTTTCCCGGTTTGCCCAGTCGTGAACAAACCCTATGACACAGCCGAAACCGCCAGTCATATTTATCATTTCTTTTATTTTGGTCACTAAATCGTCTGGGGTCCCTATCACTGCAGTGCTTCCATCGGAGAAGGCTACACCGTCGACGGCGTCGTCTGGAGTTTTGTATGTGATACCTTCATCTGGCTTCAAGGCGGCGACACTATATTCATTATTGTGTCTAAACAAGCCGTCCTTTGCTTGTTTTCTTGCTTCTTCTCTAGTTTCCGCTAAGTGCCAATTCATAACTATACGCCAATTTTTTCTGTCTACAGTGTTTCCATGTTTTTCTGCTGAATCTTCCGCGAAACTCCATTGGGTAGGCAGTGATCTCATTCCTTCTTCTACCATTGCTCCAATAGATAAAACTCCTGCTTGATGTTTTCCGGCAAGGGTCATACCTGAAGGGCTCACTATGGAGGCAACAGCGAACTCCATATCTTTTTGTAGAGGTCGTAAATGAAGCTTGGCGTCTCGAAGTTTGAACCAATCTGATTCATAGCTGAAGCGATCTTCACCATTTAGCAATTTTCGTATTATTCCCATTGCCTCATCTTGTCGATCCCTGAGCAACATAGGGTCTAGGCCTAAAGTATGTGCGTCGGACGGTAAGGCACCAGGACCCGAACCAAAAATGACTCTTCCTCTTGATTGGTGATCCAGTTGAACCAGTCGTTGGGCTACCATAAAAGGGTGATGGTATGGCAAGGATATAACGCCTGTTCCGAGTTTGATTCTTTGCGTTCTTTCAGCAGCAGCAGCTAGAAATAGCTCAGGGGATGCGATTATTTCCCAGCCTGTTGAATGGTGTTCTCCGCACCAAAATTCATCATATCCGAGTTCGTCTAAACTTTGTACCAACTCAAGATCGCTTTGAAGTTGTAATGTTGGATTTTCACCAATTGGGTGATGAGGAGCTAAGAAAGCACCGAAACGCATGTCTGTCATGTTAAACCTTCCAATGTATTGTTGTGTTTTACGATTTAGCTGTCACAGCTTGGGTTTTTAGGTTTTCTAAACCGGTTTGTATATATCCTTGAAAACCGCATAGGAACATACGCCCACCTGCAGCAACCCATCGGTCTATGTTGTTATCACCAGCTGTTGATCCCGTAGCGTAGCCAGCGGCGGCAATTTTTTTCATTGAATTTTCAATTATATTCTCTACATCAGGATGGTCTGGCTTTCCCAGGTATTGAGGACCCATACTTTGAGAAAGATCCCCTGGTACGACCATGAAACAGTCTATTCCATCTACCGTTAGTATATCGTCGAGATTTTCAACCGCTACAACGTCCTCTATCAAGGCTAACAACATTATCTCATCATTCGCTTTCTGTAGGTAATCAGGGACTGCTAAACCTTGTCGGGAAGAGAACATCCCTCTGCTTCCTTCAGGAGTATATTTTCCTCCCTGCACAAGCCTTTCAGCCTCTTCCTTTGTGTTCACATGGGGGACTAATACCGCTTGTACTCCTCTGTCTAAAGCTCTCCCAACTAGCCAAGGGTCATTGTTATTGACTCTTACAAGTGACGTCATACCCCATAGATCGCATGCTCTAGAAATGTCACTAAGTTGGGACCAAGTTGCCTCACCATGCTCCATCTCAATCCAAATGATATCTACAACTCCGGTCGATCCAAGAAAATCGATCATATCCGTGTCAGTGCTAGATACAGCTATGACGGGTTCGCCATTTTTTAATTTATGCTTTGCGTTATTTTTTCTTAATTCTGCCATATCTTGGCTCACTTTTTAAATCATAAATCTTGGAGTTTTAGATGATTTCATTATCACGAAATTCTTTAATTTGAGATTCATTGTAGCCAAGAGAAGACAAGATTTCATCGTTATGTTCCCCTAATTCAGGAGCGAATCCCGGGTTACTTGGGGTTTCAGAAAAATTCCAAGGAGATCCATGTATTTTGATGTTTTCCTGGATTTTAGGGTGGTAAACTTCTCTAACATACCCATTTGCAACAACATTGGGGTCGTTGGAGGCTTCCAGCATAGTATTTACAGGGGCAGCCACCATATCTGCTTCCCTCAATGCCGTCACCCAACGTTCCCTTGTGTCAGTGCCAAATAGACTCATCAAGGTGTCCAATATCTCATTTTTTTTCTCATCAGATTCAAATGCGAGGCCAAGGTCTAGCAGTCCCTTTTCCTCCATGGAATCGTGGAAACCAAGAATTTTTAATGCTGGAATCCAGTGTCTATTGTCGAGTTGGATAGCGAGAGGTTTTCCATTTTTATCATTGAAACAAGCAGCTATTCCTGCTCTCTCCCGGCTACCATTTATACGGGCCCCGGTTATTGGAGCCTGATTATTCCACATGGTAGTGGCCATGGTCCAGCCCATTAACCTGAAGGCGCTGCCGACCAAAGATGTATCTACCTTTTGTCCTTGTCCTGTTTCTTTTGCATGGATTAGAGCTGCTAACACTCCCCCAAAAGTCAAAATGGCTGTAGTCTCATCCGCGACCGAAGCAACCCCAGTGCGCATCGGTTGTCCTGGCACTGAAAAAGCCTCTGTTACTCCTGATAGAGCTTGTCCGACAGCATCTGTCCCTGGAAGGTTAGCATCAGGCCCTTCTAATCCATATGCTGATACAGATGCGTAGACAAGACGAGGGTTGATCTTTTTGAGTTCTTCATATCCAAATCCATTTCTCTCCGCTGCCCCCGGTCTAAAATTTTGGCCGAAAATATCTGCCCGTTTTATCAATTCGTGCAAGATTTGTTTGCCTTCGGCTGCCTTTAAATTTAAAGTGAGACTCTTAACTCCTCTATTGTTGGTTTCAAAGAATGAACTTAGTCCTTTCTTGATTGCCCCTGCTCGTCTTGATCCATCGCCGGACCCTGGAACTTCAATTTTGATCACTTCGGCACCCAAATCTGCCATAAGCATATATGGTACTGTCCCTGCCTGCGCAGTAGAGCAGCTAACAACCTTTACGCCTGATAGGGCTCCTTCGATGTTGCTCATATTCTTTTTATCCTCCTAAAACTGTAATGTAATTTTGTTTGCCATTCATGTTATGTACTATAGGCCAGTTAAACATTAAATGTTTGGTTTTACCCAACCTCCTGTAAATTTTTCGAGTTGTAATGCTATGGCTAATGAAATATCTTCCCTCCATGGTTGGGCCACTATTTGTACACCGATAGGCAAATTGTCTGCTGTTGTGCCAGATCTCACAACTGTTCCTGGCCATCCCGTCATGTTGTAGGCGCTTGTATATGCGAAAGCGTCTTTATTGTTTTTACTAAATGTTTCTCCGTGGTCACAAGCCGTAAAAGGAGCAGTGGGGGTGATTATAGCGTCATAATTCTTCATGAAAGAAAGCATGTCGCTGCGGTATTGATCCAGTAGTTCTAGGTTGGCTGTGAATTGGGCTGTAGATATAGGAACTGCACTGTCAAGCCGCTTTTGAAGAAATGGAGAGACTTCTTCGGTATTTGCAGATTTCATTAATCGTCGTACCCATTCCCTTCCATCACCGCCATTTAGAGCGTTATTGATTTCCGGAATCATTTCTAATGCTGACGGGCGTGTTTCTTCCAGCACTGCCCCAAAGTTCTCAAGAGTTTTTGCAGCGTCCCTCACACTACCTTGTATTTCCTTAGAAGGTGTGTGGATACCATTGTCTGTATAAAAGGCTATTTTTAAATTTTCTACCTTGATGTCATCAGGGTTTCCTAGAGGCATTTCTATGATAGATGGATCTGTCCAATCAGGCCCGCAAAGTATTGGTAGCGTCAATATTAGATCTTCCACGTACCGCGCCATCGGTCCATTTTGAGTTAGTGAGTCAACTGCTCCCATAGCATGGTGTACGATGTGGCCGGTGCGTGGTATCCGTCCCGAGTTGGGTTTGATACCCGCTATACCACAAAAATGAGATGGCATTCGTATGCTTCCACCTGTATCACTCCCAATATCTAATGGGGATCCCCCGGAAGCTATTATGGCTGCTGCCCCACCGCTAGAACCCCCTGGGATTTTGTTAGGGTTGTATGGATTGTTGGTTCGTCCGTATACGAGGTTGTCAGTTTCTCCTGCTAAAGTAAATTCTGGTGTGTTTGTTTTTCCAATTAGAATTGCCCCGGCCTTTCTCAAGCGTGAAGTTACAGTTGCATCTTTATTAGGGATGAATGTAGCTCGACCTTTTGTTCCACCAGTCGAAATGATTCCCTCAGTGTCCAGTGAATCCTTTAGGGTCATTGGAACCCCATGCAAGGGTCCGATATCCTCTCCTCTAGAGATTTTCGTATCTGCTTTTCTTGCCTCGCTTAGTGCCCTCTCTGTGCATATCTGGACGACGGCATTTAAAGAAGGATTTACAGAACTAATGCGGTCAAGATGCATCTCTACAATTTCTACGCAAGATATTCTCTTATTTTTTATTTCCCTTGCCATCGTTTTTGCTGAGGCATAAATTAATTCATTCACTATAGGACTCCTCGTTAAAGCGAATAATACCACTAGATGTTGCAAAAAGACTTTGTTGCTTCTCCGATGCAGTTTATGGGTCGTATAGTGATATATTGTAAAGTTTTAAGTGTCTGGTAAATCTATGTCTCAGTCTCAAATTGAAGTGAGAGTGTGGTCTAATCCGAGATTATGGTCAATTGCATTAGGTGAAATGTTGGCCTGGGCAGGCCTTTTTTATCTTTTTCCTGCCTCTTTGATGCGCTGGAAAATGCATTTTAATTGGAGCATTTCTGACTTATCACTGGCACTAATGATTTCGTTGATCGTATCTGCAATTACAGGAATATTTGTAGGAAAGCTGATTGATAAAGGATTCGGTAGGGTATTAATGTCAATCGGGGCTGCATTTGGAGGGGTTTGTTTGTTACTGATTCCGCTAGTAGGCACTATATTGGAATTTTATATATTATGGGCTTTAGTCGGAATCGCTATGGGAACTTGCCTTTATGACCCTTGTTTTGCGATATTAACTAGGCATTATTCTTCGAAAGCTAAAGAAGCGATTGTGATGGTCACTTTGTTCGCAGGATTTTCTATTACCTTTAGTTTCATCCTGTCTGGGACGATTTCTGCTCTATTGGATTGGAAGACTAGTTTCTATGTGTTTGGATTATTACTATGTTTTTTGGCGGCTCCCCTTTTTTGGATAGGTATTTCTTCAGACACTAATGGTTGGCCCAAGTTTCCTATGAATTGCTATTCATCGAAAGGTAGTGTTGAGTTACTTCGAGATTTGGCGAGGAATCCATTTTTTGGGGGTTTAAGTGTTCTCTTTGCTGTTTTTGCCTTCAATCACATAATGTTGCTTAGTCAGATATTGCCTTTGTTAGAGAGTAGAGGAATATCTCCTGATTCCGCTATTTTGTTGGCCGCAGCGATGGGGTTCACGCAGGTTGGGGGTAGAATGGCTTTAATAGCAGTTGAGAAACTATTGAAGAGAGAATTTGAGATAATTGGGGTAGTATTATTTACTGCTTCGTTATTAGTCTGTGCGAGTATACTGCTATATTGCTCAGCCGCTAGCCTTTTTTTCCTGACATTGTTCGTGGTATTCCAAGGAACATCGTTCGGCATAATAAATTTGGCCAAGCCAGTTATAACTGCCAGCCTTTTAGGGGAGTCAGGATTTGGTTTTATCTCCGCCTTAGTGGGTGTTGGATATATCTGTGGGTTTGCTATAGCTCCAGGAGTGTCGGGAATTATTTTGGATGTCTGGGGCGTTGACACTCTAATTTGGATAGCTTTTTTATTTGCTGTGGTTGGCTTTGTTACATTTTTGGTTACGACCAGCAAGAAATTCAATCAACGTGGAAATAGTATTTAAGATAGGGTTTTAATGAAATTTGCTAAATGCCGACCGATCTCGTCGGGGGAGACCTCCTGAATGAAATGACCTCCTTTAACGGTTACTTCTATCTGATTATTCCATTGCCTTGCTTTTTCTCTCTGATTACCAACTAGTATCGACCCTGGGTTTGCGTTGACAAATAATTTTGGTATGGAAGTTTTAAGCATAAAATCTGCATATTCCTTGGCTATGGTCACCATGTTTTCAGGTTTTCCTTCGATAGGAATTTCCCTGGGCCATGTGAGAGTTGGGCGTCGAGACTCCCCAGGGGTTTCGTATGGTTGCAAATAGATTTTTAAGTCCTCTTGTGAAAGTTGTCCGTCTCCTGCCAGTATTCTTTCAACAAACATATTTTTTTCTAGGATCAACTCCTCGCCAGCATCCGACCTAAAGGCCTGGAAAATGTTTCTTGCTACTTCAGGCCAGTCATCCCAACTTTCTATCGGACCTGTTATGGCTTCCATATAGGTAATGCTTTTAACTTTATCTGAATTCAACTGAGTCCAGTAAAATCCCAGAGCTGATCCCCAGTCATGAAGCACGAAATTCACGTTACACAAGTTCAGATTTTCGAATAATTTAAAAAGATAATTAGTATGCTCTTTAAAGGTATAACTACATGGTCCACTGGGGTTCAATTTTTGTGAGTCACCCATCCCAATAAGATCAGGCGCAATGATTCTACCTAGATCAGAAACATGGGGGATTATATTTCTCCATAGGTATGACGAGGTTGGGTTTCCGTGGAGAAACACTATGGGGTCTCCGGCCCCTTCGTCTATATATGCCAATGATCTACCATCTATGGCCGTAAATTTCTTAGGGTATTGTTCTTGAAAATCATTGCCTTTTTTCATTAGGGTTCCCTTGATGGTTAATTTGGAATATTTCAGGTTACATATTGATGTGAATTGAATGATCTTATCAAAACCAAGTAAAACATGATGTCCTTACTCTTGGGTATAATCATGTTTACATTTGTTAATTAGGAGAAACATATGAATACAAATAAACTAGAGGTAGGTCAGTCAGAGAGTACGGAAGTAAAAATCACCACTGATTTGACGACGAATCGAACCGGTAATAAAGGTGATGATGTGCTGTCTACTCCATCAATGTTAGGACTTATGGAAGGAGCTTGCATCCACTTAACGGATTCTCTTTTGGATGATGATGTTTCTACTGTAGGTTATGCGGTCGATGGGCTTAGGCATATTGGCCGGACAGATCTCGGGGAGACAGTTCAAATAAAAACAGCTCTTACGGAAATTGATCGCGAGAAAGGTCGGCTTACTTATGAAATTGAAGTAAGCAGTAATGGCCGTCCGATAGGGAAGGCGGTTCACAAGCGAGCAATAATATCTAGGGGATAAAAGTTTAGATCTACACTAACCTTATCTAAACTAGGCCACAATTGTTTATTGAATCCAGAGGTAAAGTGATATGAAGGGGCTATTTTTCACTGGTGATTCTGTTGTAGAGGCCTTTGACATTGATAAATTGATACCTGCTGCGGGGGAGGTGCTTCTTGAAATGAAAGCATCCGGTGTTTGCGGGAGCGATCTGAAAAATTTTCGAGCTGCTAAGTCCGAGAAACCCGTAAAGTCAGAATTGAAGGTACCTGGCCACGAACCGGTGGGTATTGTTGCCGAATTAGGCGCTGATGTGGAAGGACTGTCCGTAGGAGATAGGGTTATGATGCACCATTACACGGGTTGTAGGAAGTGCTCCATGTGTCTTACCGGATACACTCAAATGTGCTTGGTTTCTCATGAGGTTTATGGGTCGACAGCACATGGTGGGCATCAGGAATACATGCTTGTTCCGGCTTATACATGTATTCCCATACCAGAAGGTCTTGATTTCGTTTCCGCAGCCGCGTGTTCGTGTGGTACTGGCACTGCTTTTCATGCGGTGAAGAGATTGAATCCTACAGGCTTGGATACGGTAGCTATATTTGGTCAAGGGCCTGTTGGCCTTTCGGCTACCATGTTTGCTGCACAGCTAGGGGCACGGGTGATAGCGGTCGACATATCTCCATATAGGCTGAGCTTAGCTAAAGAATTAGGGGCTAGTGAGGTAATAGATTCTTCTTCCCACAATGCAGAACAGGTTATTAGAGAACTCACATCAGGAGTAGGTGCCAACTGCACTTTGGATGCTACCGGGATACCAGAAGTAAGAATTCAGGCCGTTGATAGTGCTAGGTATTGGGGGAAAGTATGTTTTGTCGGAGAGGGCAATACCACCACCTTTGACGTCAGTGCTCAAATAATTCATAAACAGTTAACAATATTAGGGTCATGGACATTTAGCCAGGCTGGTTTGAGCGAAGTGGCAAATTTTGTCGTACAAAGGCAATCTCCTATGGATAAATTAATCACACATACTTTTGGGCTCAAAGAGGCCCAGCGGGCGTATGATGCTTTCATTTCGGGTGAAACAGGGAAAGTCGTTTTGACGATGGATTAATAACCGAATCACAAAGCTTCATATTGAACTATTCTGTTTGAGCAGTTGATGAGTATATCTTTTGGTATAGCTTCCTAAGAATATTTTCCTGACCTTGAAATAGGTTATGAGAAATACAAATATTCTCTTACCTAGAATGTAGCGATTGGATTTACAGGTGACCCGGTACCGCCTTCCACTACTAGCGGAGCTATTGTCAGATGGAAGGTGTATCTGTCCAAATCTTCGCAAGTGTTTGCTAATCGATCAAAATCCGCATTGTCTAGAATTGGCATTCCCATGTGAGGTATGATCACCTCATGAACAGCTATCCTCGCAGGATAGTCGTAGTCTCTGTGCCCAGATTCTTGAAGGTCCCAGCCTAATAATGAAGCATCTGTATTATGGAGAAATTCAATTATTGAAGGAGCATTACCAGGAGTGTTAGGAGGGAATGTCATTTTTAAATCTGGATTTGCCTCCCAAAACGATTTATAACCAGACCTTATTAAAACAGCATCTCCTTGTTGAGGAGTTATTCCTTGGCTTTTTGCCCAATCTTCTAGTTCCCAACCTTCCACTGGTTTATCAAATTCAACAAAATCAGTCCCTCTAAATTTGGGGATGTCATATAAAACCCCTCTGGTCACTATACCGTCTTTCCAGTTTTCTATTGAATGACTTTTAGCTCCTGATTTTGTTACAAGAGCTGGGTCTTTATCGTTATAGAGACGTCCTCCTTCTTCTACACTTTTAGTAAAGAAGTGGCATAGTGCGTCAATGTGTGTGTTTACAAACCCGTGATAAGAGACGCCAATGTAATCTCCAGAACCTGTTCCATGGACCGACATGTTGTGATCCGCTGGTTTGGGGTTTCTACTAGGATCGGGAATTACAGACTGCGTTGCCAAAGGGTTTGCACATGAAACAGTCCTCCCCGTTTTGATAAGGCTGGCAGCTTCTTTTATTAAACTAGGGTTTATATTGTTAAGTGTCCCAAACTGATCATCATCTCCCCATCTCCCCCAATTGCTAAATCTAGTTTTATAGTCCAAATATTCTTGTACTGTAGTCGGTGTTCGTTCTTTAAGGCCCATATTTCCTCCTAAATGCCTCTGGACTTTATAGCTCTAAATTCATGAATATAAGGAAAGCTATACTAACATTATTGATGTTAATAAATTACCTCTATTGTTTCCCTGCACCTTTGGATTTGCATGATATATGGCAATTTTCAGTCAGATTTATTAATCAGGTTATATTTTTCTTAAGGTGCGAAAGGCCCCCAATGTTACTACGGCTAAAAGAAGTAGAACCCCTCCGTGTATTGATAGAGCAGCTGTAACACCTAATACCGAAGCTAAAGCACCTATTTCTAAGTTTCCTATTGGGGCAGTTCCAACCGCTGTTGTCCAGGCTCCCATCGCTCTACCTCTTAAGTCATTAGGAACTAATCTTTGCAGCAATGTTTGGGAAAATAAATCCGAAAGGGCCATGCAACCACTCATAGCTGTGATCGCTAGAATAGCTACATACAGCGAAGGCGCCCAACCAAGAACAAGCAATGATATGCCAAAAACATGTAAAACGATAATAAATCCCAGTCCTTGTCTTCCTCCTTTTCCAAATAATGAAATTAAAGCGATTCCTAAAATGCCTCCTGCTGAATTGAAGGCGTTCAATATTCCTAATCCTCCTGGACCCATATTCCATATGTCACGGGCTACGCTGGGCAATAAAGCCTGTGAGGTGAATCCTAGTAATTCAACGCACATTACTAATAAGACTAGGGCCGACAGGGTACTGTTACGTTTCAATTCCTTCCAGAGCTCAGAAAAGCCATTAGTGAAGTTTCCTGTTCGTGAAGGAGCTGAATCTCCGGGGGACTTGATTAATATCAATATTAAAAATGCACAAAGGCAGCCAATGGATATTACAAAATATCCCGCTCCGGCCCCCCATTCTGCCAGTACATAACCCACCAGCAAAGCCCCGACAAGCCCTCCAGTACGCATGGATAGCCCAAGATAAGACATGCCTTGTAATCCATGTTCATGACCGACCAAATCAATGACAAAACTTCGATTGATAGTATTCGACATCATATGGATAGTGCCTCCAATAGCGGGAATAAGAAGTAAATGCCATAGGGCCGCGTTATCCGTGAACAATAAACACCCCATCACAAATGCGACTAATATTGCACCAGCCATGAGGGTCTGGATAAGTCGTCTCCTATCGATGATGTCCGAAATAGTACCGGCGGTGATGCCTAGGAAGAATGCGGGAGCGTGCCGGATTCCCAAAGCCAGCCCTACCATAAAAGGAGAGTTGGTAAGCTCGAGAATTACCCAACCGAGTAAAACGTTTTCCCCGCGGGTCACGTTTTCGAAAAAAGCTGCTCCGGCCAGTAATTTAAAATCGCGTGATTTGACTACGGGTGAATTTAAAATTCTAGTTAGCAATTTAACTCCAAATGATAGACAAATTATCTGCCAAACGAGTTTTGCCCCGCTGAGGTACCCCCGTCAACCATATAAACTCCGCCATTGCAGAAACTGCTTTCATCGCTGGACAAAAACATCATAAGCCTAGCGACTTCTTCGGGTTCCCCATATCGTCTCAATGGATTTCCAGCTGCTACAGCTATCTGGGCTTCTTCTACGGTGCTGAAACCTTGTTTTCCTTCAGATACTCTCTGTTCTTCTATAGAACGCATCATTCTAGTTTGTATTGGAGCTGGATTAACTGTGTTTACTCTAATCCCCATGGAAGCCCCTTCCATTGCCGCAGTACGCATGAGTCCAATAACGGCATGTTTGCTAGTAGCGTATGGTGCCATACCTGCTGATCCTTTGACCCCAGCGGTGGACGATGTAATTACAATACTTCCGCCTCCTCTCTCTCGCATTACAGGCATAACATATTTCAGTCCTAACCATACTCCTTTAACGTTCACAGACATTACCTTGTCAAACATATCTTCAGGAGTGTCAATTATTGAGCTCACTTTTCCTTCTATTCCTGCGTTTGCCACAAATATGTCAATCCCGCCATGACGCTCAACAGCGGCATTTACAAATCTTTGCACTTGTACTGGATCTGTTGTATCTGCCGCAACATAACTTATATTTTCATCTCCGATTGACTTAACCGTGTTCTCTAAGTCCGATTCGTTTAAATCAACCAAAACTACATGAGCCCCCTCTTCCGCAAAAATTTTCCCGGCCGCTTGTCCAATGCCTCCTGCACCGCCTGTTATCACAGCAACTTTGTTCTGAAGTTTAGACATTTCACCCCCCCTTTTTTCTGGAAACTTATTGTGTTCCGCAAAGTCAACATCTTGATTGTAAAGAATGGGATAGATTTCCTACAAACATTAAAGCAGGAATTTATTAATATATGTAAATCTAGTCGGTGCCGAATCTATAGCAGGTTTCCTTTGGTATCTGATCTTTGATCCATTCTGGTCTTAGATTTCCCATAATAGTTTCAACTTCGTACAATTCGTCGGTAGTCAGTACCCATGTGGAAGCTTTTGTCACATTTTCGACTTGATTGGTTGATTTCATTCCTACTATAGCGGAGGTGACAGCGGGATTTGCTAGAACCCATGCGATTGCTAATTGTATTAAATCTCTGCCACGGCTTTTTGACCACTCTTCCAATTCTTGAGTTATCCCGAATATTTTTTCAAATAACCCGCCTTGAAAAAAATTAAACAATCTTCTTTCGTCATCGCAAGCAAACACGTGTCCGGGTTGGTATTTACCACCTAGCAAACCCTTGGCTAAAACTGAATGAGGAATGACCCCTATCTGAGTTTTCCTGCAAAATTCCAAAGTAGGATCTTCTTGGCGGAATAACATGTTGTAACGAGGCTGAGAGCTAATGATTGAGCCAAATTCCAATGCTTCGGCAGTTTGCACTGAAGTAAAGTTAGATATCCCGATATGCCTGATTTTTCCTTGAGCTTTTAGGTCAGAGAGAATTGCCATTGTGTTCTTTATGGGCCATTTGGGCTGAGGTGTGTGAAGTTGGTAGAGGTCAATATATTCGGTATCTAATGCGCATAAACTGTTCTCTATAGCTTTTCGAATATGTTCTTCCGAATGATCTGGTCCCGACAATTTAGAGGCTAGAATCACCGAATTTCTTTTACCTTTTAGTGCCTTTCCTAATATAGACTCACTAGTTTGATAGCCTTCAGCAGTATCAATGAATGTTATACCTGCATCTAGTGCGGCGTGGATGGAGTTCACCGCCTCTTTTGGATCTACTCTTCCCATGCCTCCCCCGATAGGCCATGCACCAAAACATATAGTGGATACTTTTAAATCAGAATTGCCTAATGTTCTTTTTTCCATTGTATTACTCTAGAGAGGCAAAGTTTTTGGTAAGCCCAGCCCAAATTCATTGGTTTGATCTAGGATTTCCATGGATTTATGGATTGTTCTTATTACATCAATAATGAAATTTTCTTGAGATATTGAATCTACCATAGAAAAATTGCTCATGATAGAAACTGCATACGGGTTATTTGATAGATAAACTATTCCGGTATCTCCTCGAACTTTATCCATGCCACCTGGTTTGTTGGCAATTGTTATATCGGAGCCAATAGCTTTGTTGATATAAGCAGATTTTGGTTTGCTCATTATCCTTAAGACTTGCTTTGATACTGATTTTGATGGAATACCATCATGAAGTTTTTGCATAATCGCTACTAATTCATTTGGGGTAGATATATTTTCATTGCCTCGATTGATTGCTGCTGGATCCATCATTTTACGACGTAGCTTGGTTTCAACTAGGCCCATGTCTTGGATTAAATCATTGATGTCTTCCATTCCGGCTAAGTCGATACAAAAATTGGTTGCTGTATTATCTGAAACAAGCATCATCAGTATAGCTACATCCAAAATGGTGAACTCGGGGACATTTTCTAGGAAATGAATCACGCCGCTTCCTGATCCATACATACTCTCAGTGAATCTTACCCTTTTTGATAAATTTATCTGCCCTTCTTCTTCCATAGAAAATAGTTTCGTCAGGATATGTATTTTTATCGTTGATGCTGTGGGGAAGACTTCATTTCCCTTGATAGATAAAGCCTCATCACCCGTGAGGCTTTTTACCGATAATCCGGCAACACCTTCAAAAGAGGCCAATTTATTTTTTAGGTTTTCTTCTAATTGCTTCCAAATTGAATCCTTACCCATGTAATTTCCCTTTCATGTTTGTTGCTATACGAAATGCAGAAGGTATTCCTCTCCGGCTATAATCAGACATGATATACAAAATGAGCATATTCCTGTAGTTCATCCAGTAGAGGTACAAATGCTTAGAAACGATATGAAAAAGAAACTGCAAGCAGGGGACCGAATTTATGGAACTATGCTCCAGGAGATGATCAATCCCACCGCGGCACAAATCTTTAAGAGGGCTGGATTTGATTTCTTCATGATTGATTGTGAGCATGGGCCATATGATCAAGGGAGCGTGAGAAATATTTTGAGGGTTGGGCGCCTAGAGGAAATTTCCTCACTGGTTCGGGTTAGAAACCTTGACTACAGTCTTATTGCTGGATATCTGGATTCTGGGGCTATGGGATTGATGCTTCCTAGAGTGGAGAAGGTTAGTGATTTAGAGACGTTGGTTAGTTTTATGAAATATCCTCCCCAAGGAGTCAGAGGCTTATCTTCCGACGCTCCCCATTCTGATTATGAGTCTATGGACCTTGCTAAGTTTGTTGACGTTCAGAATGAAGATACTGTCGCGATTGCTCAAATTGAGAGGAAAGTTGCGATTGAAAATTTGGAAGAAATACTTTCAGTTAATGGAATTGATGTTGCTATTGTAGGCCCCGAGGATTTGTCCTTATCCTATGGTGTTGCTGGTCAAACTTCTCATCCTAAAGTCATGGAGGCAATACAAAAAGTAATTGATGTATCCATAGAACTTGGAATCGCTCCAGGGATACACATGGGTAACTTGGAAAAATTGAATGGGTGGAAGCAAAAAGGAATGCAGGTAATCATGTACAACTCTGACCTTGGATTTTTGCTAGAAGGTGCGGAAAAAGGATTGGCGACTTTGAGAACAGGTTAATCAAGTTTAGACAGAAAAGCAGCTAGTAAATTCAGAACATTTTCAGGCTGTTCCTGTTGGACCCAATGGCCCGCGTTATCAACCAATTGAATTTCATCAATATTTGTACAAATAGAATCTTTCATTTTATCTATTGCTCCAGGCCTCTGATAAATTCCCCAATCTTGTCTACCTGAGACAAACATAGAAGGTGCATTTATTTTCATTCCCGAAAAAAGTTCCAAGGTCTGACGATTGCCTTTGCTTCCGCTGGATCTGTACCAGTTAAGGCCACCTTGAAATCCAGTCCGACTGTACTCCGACACATAGACCTCTAACTCACTCTCCGTTAACCATTTACAGGATTCTATTTCCTGGGCATTTGGCATGTGTTTAGCCACGGCCTCAGGCATAGTTTCGTCCAAATCCATAATGTAATAGGTCGGCATCTGTGCTAAATCTCTGGCTGTCCAAGAGGATAGGCGGAAAGGCTGGTTTTCCTTCCAATCTGCACTCTTGTGATGGTAATAGGCTCTTATGAAATTTGATACTCCATCCTTTGATCCCATGATGTCGGAATTGGCCTCCGGTGTTCGATAATAGTGCTGGTAGTGTTTTCTAGGTCTTTCTAGTAGGGCTAGTTCACCGGCAATGTCTAATTCATCGGAACCGGTTACTTCAGAATTATTTGTGACATTGAATGGTACGGATGGAGGGCCTGTGAAAGGAGCGCTCATCATAACAACAGATTCATATATATCTGGTCGTATTAGGGATGACCAGCCGGCTACACCAGCACCAGAATCATGTCCGATGACGCTTTTGACCTTTGTGTATCCAAGTAATGATACGAGGCCTAATATATCTCTTACGAGGTTTATTTGGTAATAGGATGAGAGGTCGGAAGTGTATGAACGGTCAGATCCGGCGGTTGCTCCAAAGCCTCGTTGGTCCGGGGCCACGACATGATAGCCAAATTCGGATAGAGGTACCATGATCTTTCTCCAGCTAAAACATAATTCAGGAAACCCATGCAGTAATACTATTAGAGGATTATTTTTATTTTCAAAACCGGCTTCAAGGTAATGAATATCGAGTCCATTAACGCTGTGAGCGATACTTGACCTTATTTGGGGAGGGAGAGTGGAATTCCCATAATTCTTCACTTGCTTTGTCATCCTGCCTTCTTTTTCAAAATTGGTGATTGTCAATAGGCTGTAAACATTTGTTGTAAGTAATCATGAATTTTGGATTTAGTTAGACCTAGCATTAATAATATTCTCGCTTTTTGGGGATGAAGGTTGTCAGCGACTAAGAAACCTAATTTTGTGATTCGTGGTGTTATGACAGTTCTTCCCGCGGTAGATCTTGAGGCCAAAACTACAGGAAGCCCTTCTTTTGCCATGTCAGCTCCTGTTGCTAGCATACCTGGGGGTAAAGTTCCTGAGCCAAATCCAGTTATCACTAAACCATCGGACTTATTCCTGCGGACAGCCTCGAGTAGTAAGCTGTCTGATCCGGCAAATGCGTACACGATATCCACCCTTGGCAGTATAGATAGGTTTCTAACATCAAAGTCGGTTGACAGGGTATGCTTGCGAGTAGGGGTTCTATAAAAAATAACCTCTCCATCGGAGTCAGCATAACCCAAAAATCCCAGTTCGTTCGCCCGGAAGGTATCTACTCGGAGAGTATTTGCCTTGTACACATCTCGGGCGCTATGTATTTCATTGTTTAGAACGGTTAGGACTCCCTTCCCCATTGAATCGACGCTTGCCGCCACTCTAATTGAGTCTATCAGGTTAAGATCTGCATCAGTGCTGAAAGCTGTAGGAGGTCGCATTGCGCCAGTAATAACGACTGGTTTTTCAGACTTTACGGTCAAATTTAAGAAAAATGCGGTTTCTTCTAGTGTGGCAGTTCCATGAGTTACTACAACCCCTGATATATCGGCTTGATTTAAAAGTTCATTGATTCTTTTCGTTAAAATGAGCCATTCTTTTGGGCCGATCGCTGGACTCCCAACACTTATGAGGTCTTCACTTTCTATGGAGGCTACAGCATGAATCTCGGGTATCCTGTCTAAAGACTGTTGGATTTTGAATTTCTCGCCTAATTCTGCATATTCAGTGTAGTCAAGCCTATGAGGCCCAATGCCCCCTATGGTGCCGCCGGTTCCGATTACCATGATTCTAGGTTTTTGATTTGGCACGATTACCACCTTAATTTGCTGTCAGAATCACTCAGAATTTGTGCGTACAATATTCCTGTTCACTAGCGACTGTATTTCTTCTTCTTTATAACCCAAGCTGTCCAAAATTTCTTTTGAGTGCTCTCCTAATAAGGGAGCCGGCAAGCGGGCTGAATTGATGTAATTGTGACTAGACATCTTGAAAGGAGGCATTACGTAGTTTAGAGTCCCCACTGAGGGATGAATATCGGATACTATCATTCTATTTGCAATCACTTGATCGTCTAAAAGGAGATCATTTCTGTCTTGAACGATCGATGAAGGGACAGCTCCCTCCTTTAATTTAGGGATCCAGTAATCACTAGTTTTGGTAAAAACTATTCCACTAATCAGTTCTCCAAGTTCAAGGGCATTTTTAACTCGCCCTTCATATGTGTTGAATTTAGGATGATTCACTAGATGTTCTAGCTCCAGGACTTTGCACAGTGCAGTCCATTGATTAGCTTCCATTACAACTATGGCTATCCATTTATCATCAGAACATTGGTAACAAGACGCCATTGCGGAAGGGGCCTCATCTGCTAGACTGTCCTCCTCGTTTTCAATCCAAATCAATTGTTGCATTTGCATGGCCAGGGCCTGGTTCAGTAGAGAACATTCCACTTTTTGCCCGATACCTGTTTTTTCCCGTTCCCATAAAGCCAACATTACTGAGTAGGAAAGTGACATACATCCTGACATATCTGAGAACATGATAGGGTAGGGTACTGGAGTACCATCAGGGTGCCTTCTCAATGACAAAATACCGGATTTTGCTTGAAGCACAATGTCATAGGCAGGTAAACTTGCATCAGGTCCTTCATTCCCAAATCCACTGATACAGACATATATAAGCCTTTCATTAATTTGAGATAGTGTATCGAAATCCAGGCCAAATTTTTTTTCTGCGCCAGGTCTCATATTTAATATGAACACATCAGCAGAAGAACATAAATCAAAGACTATTTTCTGACCTTCTGCTGTTCCTATGTCTAATGAAATACTTTTCTTGTTCCTATTCAAGGATAAAAATGGTTTGCTTAAGTTAAACTGAGTTAGATAAGAGGATGTGTACCTGTGTCGCATTGAATCACCACGAAGAGTTTCCACTTTTATAACATCAGCACCTTGATCAGCCAAATATACTGCTCCTCCAGGACCGAAATATATTTGAGACATGTCAATAACTTTAATCCCTTCTAATGGTGGTGGCACTTCAGCCCCCTTGAGAATAAATGAGTCGATATAATAGGCCAAAATTGAGGCCACGTATTAAGATCCATCCATATGGCACGCAGCGACATAATATTTTCCTCAGTGTCTCTTGTTCCGATTTATAGTTCTTATAATAAGTCTCGGACTGAATCTATTTGATTTCGATTTCAAGGAAACCAATTTCCGAGTTAGATTTATTGATCACATTATGCTCCGCTCCTGAATATCTAAAATAGGGACTTCCTTCACATATAGTATTAGGAGATTCATTGCCGTTTGGTTCCATTATTGTAAGAGTTCCTGAAATAAGTGGGACAACCAAATAATCTAACTCATGGCGATGCCAACCCGTCTCTTCACCTACTTCAAACCACCACTTTGTAACTCTCACCCGTTCATTGTTTTCCAGGGTTGTAGCTTTTGCATCCATCTCAGTTCATACTCCTGAACGCTCTTTTGTACAGGTTTTTATTCCTTACTACCGTTTGGTTATATATCGGGATTGAACTGAGATTAGCAGAATACTGGTATACATATAATCGCAGGTTCAAAAAATTAAGGTTAATTGAGGAGCAAACTAGAACCAGTTGGAGTTTGCTGCATTTAGAGAACAGCTCGATACCGCGAATAGGACTACGAATAGAATTGAAAATATTATTCCCAAACTATGGGTACCTTTATAAATAGAAAACCCTATTATTGTGCTACTCCATAGAAGACCAATCAACCAAAATCGCTCAGCGTGTTCATTAATAGCCATCAATCTATCTGATTCAATAAATGGAGATAACTTTTCGCCCCATTGATCAGTGTAAGGCTGATAAGAATAACAATTTACACAGGAGGACAGTTCGTTGAAGGCTTTGGCCTCTGCCAATAGATAAAACAAAATAAAAGGGGAGGCTGCTATTACCGAGGTGAGGCCAGTTTTGTAAATGTTAGCGGATTTAAAG
Organism: Chloroflexota bacterium; assembly: GCA_002722155.1. Classification (GTDB taxonomy): domain Bacteria; phylum Chloroflexota; class Dehalococcoidia; order Lucifugimonadales; family UBA826; genus UBA11996. The sequence continues at coordinate 64,030 of PBKS01000001.1, read as the reverse complement.
ACGGCAAGGAAGGAAGTGAGGCTTGTCTTATAAATGGTAGAAGACTTCAAGTTTTTTACCCTCTATGTCAGGATACTCTGTTGAAACGTTACTTTACAGAATAAGATAAAGGAATCTAAGAAATTCGTGTAGTGATTTAATTCGATTAATATTGGCACCCTCAGTTGCACTAGGCACGATAAAGGGATGCAAGTCACATCCCTTTTATCTTCCCTACACGCTTTGTCTGAGTCTAGGATCTAGTTTATCTCTCAGCCAGTCTCCCATGAAGTTCAGAGCAGTGACTGTCAAGAAGATGGCAACACCTGGGAAAAATGCAATCCACCAGGCTGTCGGCAAGTAATCTCTTCCATCCGACACCATTGATCCCCACGAAGGGGTGGGAGGAGGTATTCCTGCTCCTAAGTAGCTTAGTATGGCCTCAAACATTATTACTGCTCCTACCCTTAAGGTTGCAATCACTACAATCGTGTTTACTACCCCAGGCAGTATGTGTTTTGCGAGGATTCGAAAATGAGAGCATCCAGCAACTTTGGCCAAAGACACATAGTCTAATTGTTTGAGGACCAAAGTCTCAGCCCTCACTTGACGAGCAAATGCACTCCAAGTTGAAAAAGCTAAAATAGCTAATAGGACTGGAACACTTTGTCCGAAAATTATTACCGCGACGAGCGCGATCAAAATGTAAGGTATAGCCAGTGAAATATCGCATAACCTCATAATAAATTCGTCAGTATGTGACCCTACGTAGCCTGCCACCATCCCTAAAACGCCACCGATAGCCACGCCAGTAACAATTGCAACAAAACTGACCAATAAAGAAATTCGCGTTCCGTATATGATTCTGCTAAGTACATCTCGTCCCAGTGCATCAGCACCCAACGGGAATTCTCCTGTCGATCCACTCACCCAAAAAGGCTCGGCATTTCTGTCAGCCAATGAGGCATATTCTGGATCATGAGGAGCCAGAAATGGTGCAAAAACGGCTGCAAATATAATGACTGAGAGTATAACTATAGGTACCACAGGAAGATCCCTAAAAGTCTTCGCCAAGAAACTTGGCTCTCTTTCCAAATCTGCTATTAGTTCATAATTTGTGGACATCAGGAAATCCTTATTCGTGGATCAACAAAGGCATACAAGATGTCAATTGCTAGCGCTACTAGTAAGTATATAGCGGTCAAAACTAGAACTACCCCTGTCATTACTGGAAAGTCAGTTTGCATAACCGAGTCAACTGCTAGTCTTCCAATACCCGGCCAAGCGAAAACGGTTTCAGTTACTACCGTTCCTGCCATGAAAGCTGCCAAGATCAGACCTGAATACGTTAATGGAGCAATCATTGCATTTCGAGCAGCATGCTTCCAAACGACCCTGTTATGAGCGGCACCTTTCACCTTTGCTAATTTAACGAATTCTGAATCTAATACCTCCAACATGGAGGATCTCATTAGACGAACATTTCCTGACGCTGCTGTCCAAGCCAAAGTTACACACGGTAGGACATAATTTGCTGGCCCACCTCTAGTACCGGCAGGCAATAAGTCTAATTGGACTGAAAAAAGGAGTATCAGCATCAATCCCAACCAAAATGGGGGTAACGCTTGGCCAACGAGTGCAAAAATCCTTGCAAAGTAATCCCAGAAAGAGGCTCTGTTAACGGCAGATACAACTCCTAATGGTATTCCAACCAAGAAGGAGAGCGCCCAAGAGACTCCTGCTAATTGTAATGTCGCCGGGATTCGGTCCTGTATTAGGTCCCAGGCGGGTCGCGCTGCGTTGATTGAAGTGCCAAAATCTCCCAAGAGGGCATTCTTCAACCAAATTAAATATTGGACAATGAGAGGTTTATTCAAGCCCATTTCAACCCCCCACGCATCCCAGATTTCCTGACTGAAATATCCCGTTATTAGAACATTTCTAGGATCCCCTTGGGCCCTCGATAGAAAGAATACTATTGCTGTTGCGGCTATGAGGGAGAAGATGGTGTAGAGGCCCCTTCTCGCTATAAATAGTAACAATTAACGATTTCCTTTTAGCCAATTTTTTACCCAGCGACTAGGCCTCCTTGCGGAGACCTAGCCTCTGGGCATTTACACTTTGCCTTCTAGCTAATGATTAGTCAGCAGGCATAATTGTTTCAAAGTTGTTGAGTTGCCCTGAGTGTTCAGTGTACATAATCCAATTCTTACTGTCACCCTTAACTGTATCTGGGTTAGCCACAGCTAATTTAGGCATATCTGCTAATGGAGACATAATCATAATCTCCTGCAGGAAGTCACTTCTTTCGTCGACTATTTTCTCAACTTCTGCTCGATCGCCACTGTCGACTGCATCATGCAATGCTTCTCTGAACTGCCAGAGTCCAGGGACCTGCATACCAGGCTGCCATCCAACGTGAGCCGTTGCCAACCAAGTCTGCTCTGCATCGTAGTCAACTTCGTCTATTCCGGACATCCAGTACCAAGGGAGGTTTATTTCCCTCTTAATCATTGTGGGACGCCTAGTTGTGTAAGCAGTTCTCTCTATTTCGACATCAATACCAATGTTCTCCCACATATTGGCGACTGCTTCAGCAGCCTCTGGGGAAACCAGACCGAAGTCTGGAGGGAAGAAGTATGGCATAGTGAAGCCGTCTGGGTACCCTGCAGCAGCCAATAATTCCTTAGCCTTTTCAGGGTTGTACTCATTGATCCACCTATCTTTGAATATAGGGTTGTCGTTTGGAACACCCATCATGTCAGCTCTCTTACCAAGACCGGCGAATATGACCTCATTAAGGGAATCACGATCGATAGCCATGTTTAGAGCCTGTCGTACCTTCAGAGCGTTTTGCATTGACTCTGTTTCGAAATTGTAGGTCGACTGATCTGCTGGGTCTCCACCGGGATAGTCGTAAGGGTCACCGACCCATGGTTGTTCTGGGTTGAAACCAGGTTGTACTGGAACCACTTCACCAGTTTCGTTATGTTTCCTTTCCCAGTAGTTTCCGGCGTAGAAAATAACCTGAGTCCATGCCATGCCAAGGCTGTCGTTCACAGTGAAACCTTCACCTGCAAGGAGACCAATGTTTTTGACTGACATCTCGGCAATGTCGACTTGTCCGTTTCTAACCATTGCAAGCAAGGTGGTTTCTTCTGGAACCTCAATCGCATGCAAGGTGTGGAAATTAGGCTGTATTCTCCAGTGGTTTGGAACGGAGTGAGCGATGAACTCTTCACCGGACTTCCACTTTTCTGCTTCGTATGGGCCAGTTCCTACCATAGTTGTGATGGATTTTTCTGGTCCCATTTCGTCAAAGACCTTTTTGCTGAATATAGCGTTAGCCGAGGAGTTTTCTCGGTTGATGTCCCACTCACCCCAAGTCTGTCTAATAGTCTTGATTGGTGCGACAGCTGTGTATTCGTCTCTCACGACCCACTTCTCGTAAGTCTGGCTTACTTCAGTACCGTTGTCGTGTTTTGTGTTCGGGTTGTCAGCTCCAACGTCATTGTACGTGTACACTGCGTCTTCTGCCGAGACGTTACCCCACTTGCCACCACCATGGAATGGTACATTCTTCCTGATATGGAAAACGAACTCTTCCATGTCGCCGGTGAATTCCCACGTTTCAGCGATCATTCCGGTGACTGTCTCAGTACCTGGTTCCCAGTAGGTAAGAGTTTCACCCACACCAAGAGTCCAGTGAGTTCTGTTTCTAGGGTATGCGCCTTCTTGGCCTCTAAACAGTGGTACTCCGACGCTCTTCATACCAACAGTTAGAGTTAGCTTCTCTGCTTCTGGTACCTCTTTGGCTGCAGGAGCAGGAGCAGCAGCTGGCTTCGGGGTAGGTGGAGTCTGGTTAACTCCTTGTTTCCCTCTTTTACCAGGTACAGCAGTAGCTGCTGCTTCAGCAGGAGCCGCCGCAGCGGCAGGAGCAGCGGCAGGAGCAGCCGTCTCTTCATCGGAGGAGGAACAAGCGATGGCAAACATCGCCATCATCGAGAACATCCCCAGCATTGTAAGAACTAGTTTTTTATTCATAAAAACCTAACCTCGTTTCTATTAGTGCCAGTCTATGAAGAGGTTCGGCGGTGACTGCCACTGGTATTGTTTCGACTTAAGACTGATCTATCGGCTTATTAAATCAACCAATTCTGCTATTTTTGCAGTGCAGCACTTGTGAGTACAACCTGCCAATTCCAGCCTCGGTTTTTTAAACTGCCGTTAGAACGGATCATCGGTCTCCGAACATTCAGGTGCAGATATTACCAAATAAAAAACAAAAAAGATACATATCGTGTGCTGAATTTCAATAAAATACTGTTATCAGTAACACACCATTTACATAGATCGATTAAACATAGTGAGGGATTTGATCGACCAAACGATGGCCAAGTTAAACTTCACAGCTAATGAGTGAGTGAGTGAAGGTACAGCAATACAAGGAAAGAATTTATAGTCGGGGGATTTTTATAAATGACTGATAAGTATCATCTGCCGTATCGGAGAGTCCTAACAGAGGCAGAAAAAGGGAATAAGTCTATTCGGAATTATATTTCTCCATGGATACGGTAGTAATATGGTGAATAGGGCAGATGTGGCTTGGTTTATAGATAACCCGCAGTACGGATTTTTTTGTAAATGCCCCTTAAAACTGTAGGTTGTTCTACATCCTATGACTGTTTCCCTTAGATAATATGATAGGGCCAGCTATTTCTTGAATTGAGAAACAGAGCAAGTGAGATGGATAGCCCACTTATCGAGTGGCTACATCCCTACTATATGATTGAACAGAAAGTCACTCCACTATATTAATTTCGTACACTTTTTTTGCGCGCCGAATTATTTTCATTGATTCAGGTTGAACATTTTTAAGACCTAGAGTTTTTCCGGCTTGCCTGAATTTTGTTGTCTGAGAGTCCAGGGCTTCTAGGGCAGAATGGTCCCAAAGGTTCGCGTTACTTGCATCCAGTAAAACATCATCAGTATTGTAACGACTGGGACTTAGAATCTCTTTAAATTTTGATGTAGATGCGAAAAACAAATTGCCTTGAAGTATGTATTTTGGTTCGTCAGAGCCCTCTGATTTGATATTATTCATCTCGATCTGTCTAGATGATTTCCATGCATACACCATACATGAGATTATCACTCCTACTAAGACAGCAATGGCAAGATCTTGGACTACTGTAACAGCTGTAACTAGTATGACGACAAGGGCGTCTTCCTTGGGCACTTTTATTAAAAGTTTGAGAGGTGGCCAAGCGAATGTTCCTATTACAACCATCATCATTATGCCGGTTAGAGCAGCTAGAGGTATCATCTCAATCAGGTCCGAAAGGAATAGTATGAAAGCTAGTAAGGCTATGGAGGCCATCAATCCTGATAACCTACCCCTTCCTCCTGACTCCATATTGATCATGGATTGGCCAATCATTGCACATCCTCCCATAGCCCTAAAAAAACCGCATACCAGGTTAGCCATGCCTTGACCAAGACACTCTAAATTCGGATTACCTTTTGTATCAGTGATTTCGTCAATTAGAGTCAAGGTAAGTAAGCTTTCAACAAGGCCTATTCCCGCAAGTGTAAACGCGTATGGAATTATAATGACCAAGGTGCCTGTGTTGATTGGTATGACTGGGAGGTGGAACGATGGTAACCCTCCGGAGACGCTGGCCAGGTCTCCCACCGATTTTGTGTCTAAATTCAAACTGATGGCGAGAACTGACACGATAATTATAGACGCAAGAGGCGCTGGGATTAATTTTCCCACTGTGGGTAATTTGGGCAGGATAACTATCATACCCATGGTTAAAAATGTAAGGGCAACCATGATACCCATTTCGCTTCCTTGCAGCCATCCTCCACTAAAAAGTACATCTAGGGCACTGTGTCCTGTCGCTTCCGATGGAAGAGCCTCCATGGTTACATTTTCTTTATTTTTAAATTGTCCTAACTGAGCGAGGAAAATCACTATTGCAAGGCCATTTACGAACCCTAGCATAACAGGATAGGGGACTAAACGAATAAATTTACCTAGGCGTAATAACCCTGCCGAAACTTGAATTAGTCCTGTGAGGATTATCGCCGCAAATAGGTACTCAACTCCATGTGTAACGACTAACGCTACCATAACTACCGCCATGGCACCTGTGGCTCCAGATATCATGCCGCTGCGGCCACCACAAACTGCCGTAATGAATCCCACAAAAAAGGCCGCGTATAAGCCTACCAAAGGTTCTACATGAGCAACAAAGGAAAATGCAATCGCTTCAGGCACAAGAGCCAGAGCAACTGTCAAGCCAGAGAGAATGTCATTTCTTGGATTACCTATGAAATGATATTTACTTACGATAGATGAAAGTTTGAATTGGTCGAACAAAAAGTACACGTTTTCTTTTGGTAGAAAAAAATTTTACAAGAAAAGTGGTGATTAGTTGCCTATAAAAAAGGGAGTATTTATTGTGAATGCAGATGTTAGTTATCACCTTGCCAACTTATTTGCCGTGAGTACTTGAAGTACTAAGCTGAGATATCTTCGAACCAAAATTCACAATTGTGGAATTTGAGGGGATACAGTTTTGTGTTTCTAACAACCCATAGCGGAATCGTAAAATTTTAATTAATAGGAAACATAAGGTGATTTGNAGAGGCTGGTGCCGAAGGAGGGATTCGAACCCACACACCCTTGCGGATACTACGTCCTGAACGTAGCGCGTCTACCGTTCCGCCACTTCGGCATCTNCTGGTGGGCGATAGAGGACTCGAACCTCTGACCTCTACCGTGTGAAGGTAGCGCTCTAACCAGCTGAGCTAACCGCCCTAAATCTGCCCAGTAGGTCAAGTTTCAGAGAACAGGTATACTCTGGCTACGGCTGGATTTGAACCAGCGACCTAGCGCTTATGAAGCGCCCGCTCTAACCCCTGAGCTACGTAGCCATGAAATTCTCGAAGACTAATAAAATATAATAGCCAGTATAGGGGGTGTCAAACAATGGATTCCACTCGGCAACCTGAATTTCGGGCAGACCTAATTTTGAATAAAACCAATGTTGAATTACAGGATTTATTGGTCGCAGTCGCAGCTGCTCTTGAAAACTTTCCTGGCTTTTTAAATATGGAAACAGTACAGGCAATAGAGGTTGATCCGATCGCAGGGTTTCCAGACAGAGGGTGTATTGTTGTGACTCCGGAAGGGGTTTTGAAAGAATTAGTTTTATCGATTCTTCCAGGAGCTTCCAGTATAGGGGGATATGAACAGTCAGAACAATTTAAGGATTTGGATTTGCCACCAGAAGAGGAAACGGTATACCTTTACCGCGCTATCAAACTATTAGCAGAATTAGGTTGATATAAGGTCATGATTAAAAGAGGTAGGTATTAATGGGTAGCATTGGGATAACAACATTTCCAACAGATTATTCAATAGATATAGCAGTGTTGGCGGCCAAAGCAGAAGAAGCTGGTTTTGATTCTCTATGGGTTGCAGAACATCCAGTATTACCTGTCGCGGCAGAAACTCCATGGCCTGGACCGGGAGGAGTGATACCTAAAAAGTACGCAGACGTTGCTGATCCTTTCGTGGCTTTAGGTAGGGCATCTGCTGTCACAGATAAACTTTTTTTGGGTACAGGTATCTGCTTAGTTCCAGAGAGAAATCCTCTTCTTCTGGCAAAAGAGGTAGCGACATTGGATATGTATGCGAAAGGGAGATTTTTGTTTGGTATAGGTGCAGGGTGGTTAAAAGAAGAAACAGATATTATGGGTGGTGACTTTGCACGCAGGTGGACACAAACTAAGGATTCAGTGATGGCTATGAAGGAACTTTGGACTACGGTTGAAAGTGAATATCATGGTAAATATTATGATTTTCCTCCTGTATATTCTTTTCCGCGGCCAGTTCAACGTCCACATCCACCTATATATTTAGGTGGTCACGCGAAAAATGTTTTTAAGAGGGTAGTTAGCTGGGGAGATGCTTGGATGCCGAACCGGATAAGTCCTGATGATATTGAATATGGCAAAAATGAACTTAAGCGACTTTGCGAGGAATCAGGTAGGGATTTCTCTACCATCGGTATTACGGTCTACGGTGCAACCCCTGACCCAAATGTAGTAGATGAACTCTTTTCAGCAGGAGCTGAAAGGATTGTTTTATCTATCGATAGCACTCCGGAAAAGGAAGCTTTGGAGCAATTAAATTCCTTTGCACATGACTTTCTTTAAAGCTTAGTGAAAATTTATAGGAATAGACCCGGACACTTCTGTTATACTTCGACTTGATATCTCCCTGTGTAGAGTTCAGGTTCTGTGAACCTGACCCCCATTGAGGAGAAATTTTTTTGCCCATAAATTACTGTCAGTTGGGATTCGTGGGCTTGGCGAATAATTGAGATTTAGGAGAATTGCCGATGCCTGCCTATGCCATCCTTGGTGCCCAGTGGGGGGATGAAGGTAAAGGTAAGATCATAGATTATCTTTCGCAGCGAGCTAATATTGTGGCCAGGTTTTCTGGCGGCAATAATGCCGGGCACACCGTGATAAACGATATGGGCGATTTCAGCTTACATTTGGTTCCATGTGGCGTTTTCAGCAAAAGTGTAACTAATGTTATAGGAAATGGCGTAGTAGTCGATCCAGATGTCCTGATTGAGGAAATGCAAGCTTTGGAAAAGGCGGGGATTGACATAAGCCAATCACTAATGGTTAGTGAACGAGCTCATTTGATAATGCCATACCATGTCATGTTGGACACATTGGCCGAAAATCGTCGGGGTAAACAGGCTATCGGTACGACTGGGAAGGGAATTGGTCCAGCCTATAGTGATAAGACTTTAAGGACGGGTATTAGAGCGGCGGATATTTTGGACCTAGAAAATCTGAAGGTTCGTTTGGAATCAGTTCTTCCTTACACGAACGCCATACTGGAGAAAATATATGCTGTCGAACCAGTGACCACAGAATCAATACTGGAGAAAGCTGCGGATTGGAAAAATAGGCTCGGATCCTATATTAAACCCGTGGGTCGGTACGTAAATGATGTTTTAGATGATGACGGGACAGTGGTTTTAGAAGGGGCACAAGGCATACTTCTTGACCTGGACCATGGTACATATCCTTTTGTAACCTCTTCAAGCCCCACTATTGGAGGTGCCATAACTGGCTTGGCCATCCAACCCAGGCATATCACTAGTGTGCTCGGTATATTTAAAGCCTATAACACTAGAGTGGGCTCTGGTCCATTTCCGACTGAGCTATTTGATGATGTGGGTGAGAGTATTCGTACGGTGGCTAGGGAATTTGGTACTACAACTGGACGTCCGAGGCGAATCGGTTGGTTCGATGGAGTCCTAGCTCGATATAGTAATCGGGTCAACGGATATACCTCTGCGGTCGTTACCAGACTGGATGTGTTAGATCATATTGATTCGATCAAGGTTTGTGTCGGATATAAATTGGGTACTGATATTCTGGATGAACCCCCGGGTGGAGTTGCCGCTCTAGAAAAATGCTCCCCAATATATGAGACTCTGGAGGGTTGGGATATACCTACGGCCGGTATATCTGATTTATCAAATCTGCCAACTAATGCACGGGTATACATAGATCGTTTGGAGAATTTGATTGGTTGTCCTATCGATATTATTTCCACTGGTCCCCATAGAGATCAGACGATAATGGTCAAGGACATCTTAACGCCTTGATATATTACGTCGAGGGATATTTAGGAAACCGGTAAATCTACTTCGTATTCATCCATCACAGGATTGAAAGTTGATACGAAATCTTCATCTGGATCGCATAGAGGTAATCGGTTCGGCCCTGCGTTGAATCCTGCCCTATTGGCAGCATATTTTATCGGGATAGGGTTAGTTACCCAAAAAAGAGCTTTAAAAATTGGAAGCAGGCGCTTGTGCTCGGCAGCGGCACTTTCAATATTGCCTTCGAGGATAAGTCCCATCATAGTTTTGATTTGGCTTCCATAGAGATTAGAGGCCACGCTTACTACCCCATGTCCACCAACGCACATAATTGGGAATGTTTCGTCATCGTTTCCAGACCATACTCTAAATCCGTCTGGAGCCTTATCAATAATGTTTGTGATTTGTACATAGTCACTCGAGGCTTCTTTGACCCCTACTATGTTATCGATTTCTGCTAGCCGTAAGGTAGTTTCAGTAGTCATGTTTAGGGAGGTTCTCGATGGAACGTTATATAGTAGTCCGGGGAGCGATGTGGCTCCCGCTATCTCCTTAAAATTTTGATATAGACCTTCTTGGGTAGGCTTGTTGTATGCAGGTACTGTCAGCAGTAACCCATCGGCGCCGACCTTTTCTGCCTCTATGGACAGTTCGACAGATTTTCTGTGATTGTTGTCAGTGGTACCAGCGATTACCGTGGCAGTATCTCCCACGGCTTCTTTTACTTCCGCAAATAATTGAACTTTTTCTTCGTCCGACATCGACGGAGATTCTCCAGTCGTACCACCTATAACTAATCCGTCGGTTCCTGATGCTACCAGTCCCTTTGCTAGTTTTCTGGCCTGAGGAAAGTCAATGTTACCTTCGGAATCGAAAGGGGTAATCATAGCTGTGAGAAGTCTTCCGAAATCTACCATGTTTTATTTCCTCCAGTTTTTTTCTGCCACTATGTCTCGTTTCATCATTTCCTCTGCTATTTGAATAGCATTGAGAGCTGCGCCTTTTCGCAAGTTGTCACAGACAACCCACATAGCGATTCCATTTGGATGCGAGATATCTTTTCTAATTCTGCCGACTAGGACATCGTCCATTCCAGCAGCGTCTATTGGCATAGGATACACGTCAGAGAAAGGGTCGTCTACAATCTTTATACCAGGTTCATTTTCTAAGATTTCTCTCACTTCATTAGGAGATATCATATCTTCGAATTCAATGTGTATCGCCTCACTGTGACTGACAGCAACAGGCACTCTTACACAGGTAGCTGAGACCAAAATATTTGAATTATGCAGTATTTTTTGCGTTTCGTAGAGCATTTTCATCTCTTCCCTGGTGTAACCATTTTTCTGGAAAGGCTCGATGTGAGGCATTACATTAAAAGCTATCTGGTGAGGGTATTCATTGCTTGTAACGGGGCGGGTATTTAATATTGCTTCACTTTGATGTTCCATTTCGGCCAATGCTGCCGCGCCTGTTCCTGTTACAGATTGGAAAGTGTCTACGACCACCCGGTTGACCGAAGATTTCTTCATCAGTGGATTCAGTACCATCACCAAAGGAGTAGTAGAGCAATTCGGTATGGAGACTATTCCCTTGTGATCGTTTAGATCTTTGGCATTAACCTCAGGAACTACCAAAGGAACATCAGCATCCATTCTGAAAGCAGAACTATCGTCGATTGCTACTGTCCCGCGATTAGCGGCTAACGGTGCGACTTCCCGACTTACATCTCCACTAGCTGAAATGAATGCAAAATCAACTTCATCCAAAACAGCAGGAGTGCACAACTCTACTTCTATCTCTTGAGACCTAAATTCAATTTTCTTGCCAACTGATCTTTCCGAAGCACATAGTCTGATTTCATCTATAGGGAAGTGCCGCTGGTCTGCTATGTCCAAAAATACCTGGCCTACAGCTCCTGTGGCTCCGACCACGGCGATTTTGCATGAATTCAAGTGTTCCTCCGTCAATTAGGATATTAGCTGAGTTAGAGTTGCTTAGCATTGAGGGTCGAGAAAGATTATAGTCCCATAATTTTATCTAAGCCGACTGTCAATCCATTCGAGGTTTTTGAGGCGTTTATTGCCATTATAACTCCAGGCATAAAACTTTCTCTGTTTATCGAATCATGGCGTATCGTCAAAATTTGGCCTAAAGAAGCAAAAACCATCTCATGATGTGCGACTCTTCCCGGCATTCTTCCACTATGGATTACAACCCCTCCGTTCTCTCCTCCTCTAGTGCCAGATATTAGTTCTTTTTCGGCACTAGGTGCCTCAAAGTCACCGCCCTTGCCTTCTGCCGCGGCTTGAGCTATCGCTAATGCCGTTCCTGAGGGAGCGTCTATTTTCGCTTCATGATGAACCTCTGTTAGATCAGCGTAATCAAAAAATCTTGCGGCCTCTTTCACTAGATGTGACATTAGTACAGCTCCCATCGCAAAATTGGGTGCAATAATTATACTAGTACCGTTAGATTCAGATAATGCTTCCGCTTTCTCGAAGTCGGTCTGAGATAATCCGGTTGAACCAATCACGCAGTCAGCCCCAGCAGGGGCAGCCGCTTCCATGACAGATTTCGCCCCTGGGGCGTTGGTAAAGTCAACTACGACGTCAGCTCCCTCTACGGCCTTTTCTATATCCTTAAAAACTGGGATGGAACCTTTGCCACCAGGCAGTGTGATTTGATCCAAATTAGCCGCAATATCTGAGCCAGCGATTGGGTCCATTCCTTCGGCATTAACCACTGCATTTAGCACTTCTTGACCCATTTTACCGAGGATTCCGTTAACGACGACTTTAGTATTTGCCATGAAGGGACTCCTTTCTCGTTTTGGTTGTACTACCTACCTTATCTGTCCATCCTTTCAGGATCAATCTGTTAAGAGGGCTTTACGGGATAGTTTGACACGGCCAGAATCATCTACGGCGATTACTTCAACAGTGATCTCTTCTCCAACGCTAACTACGTCCTCTACCTTTGCGACACGGTAATTTTCCAATTCACTTATATGAACCATACCGTCAGTTCCTGGTGCTATTTCTACAAAAGCTCCAAATTTAGCAATGTTTACAACTGGGCCAGTAATTATGTCTCCTACATTTACCTCGATTTTTTCGACTTCCTCTCTTGAATTTGGTTGGTCAGAACTGGAGGTGCTGTCACCATCCAGCAAAGCCTTCATAGACAGTTTAATTTTGCCTGATTGGTCAACCCCAATCACCTTGACTTCGACTTCGTCTCCGACAGTCACTTCATCTTCTACATTGGCAACTCTGTAGTTGGCTAATTCACTTATATGAACCATCCCATCAGTACCGGGTAATATCTGCACGAATGCCCCGAAGCTTGCAATTTTAGCGACAGTTCCTGTGAATATTTCTCCTACTTGTATTTCTCTTGTTAGGTCTTCCACCATCTTTATCGCTTTTGCTGCGTCGTCGGCATTGGTTGATCCTATTAGTACTGTTCCGTCGTCTTGTATATCCACGGTGGCATTTGTTTCTTCCACGATTCCTCTTATAGTTTTACCGCCCGGTCCAATTACGGCTCCTATTTTGTCAGTTGGCACCATGATTTTTTGTATTCGCGGTGCAAAAGGACTTACCTCCGATCTGACTTCTGGAATGGCCGATTTGATTACTTCCAACACTTGAGTTCTAGCCTCTTTCGCTTGAGAAAGGGCGTCCTTTATTACGTCAAAGCTGATGCTGTTAACTTTTATGTCTAGTTGAATCGCAGTCACCCCTTCCGAGGTACCAGCAACCTTGAAATCCATATCGCCAACGTGGTCTTCAAGCCCCTGTATATCCGTTAATGTTACGTATTCTCCATCTTCTCCCGTAATTAGTCCTACTGATATCCCGGCTACTGGAGATTTAATGGGTACACCAGCATCCATCAATGCCAAAGTGCCTGCGCAGACGCTACCCATAGAGGTACTTCCATTGGAGCTTAGAGCTTCACATACAATCCGTATTGTATAAGGGAAATCCTCTTGCGCTGGTAAAACTGCACTCAGGGCTCTTTCGGCTAAAGCACCATGCCCAATCTCTCTTCGACCAGGTGATCCTACTCTTCTAGCTTCTCCAGTAGAATAAGGAGGGAAATTGTAATGGAGCATGAAATTTTTTGTTTCTTCAGGGCTAAGGTTATCGAGCCTCTGTGCATCGCCAGAGGAGCCCAAAGTTGTTACGCCAAGTATTTGAGTTTCACCTCGGTTAAACAATCCGGTGCCGTGGGTACGAGGTAAAATCGATACCTCGGCTGAAAGGGAACGAATCTCTCTTAGTCCCCTACCGTCAGGCCTGACACCATCTTTGAGGATCCTGACTCTGAATTGTTCATCCAATAATTCTTCAAAAGCTCCGGCAGCAATGCTGGAGTCGAATTCTTCAGATAATGAGTCTTTAAGTTCGTCCTCAAGTATTTTTAATTTGTCTCTCATATCTTCTTGGTTTTCTGCTTCCGTCATTGCACCATAAATTCGATCCCCGAGAATGGATTTAGCCTGCTTTACTGCTTCTGGGTCATGTCCTCTTGGGGTGTACTCGGCCTTTGGTTTGCCTATTTCTCCTGCAAAATCTTGTTGCATAGAAATAACGTCTAAATTTACTGACTGGGCAAGTTGTATAGCCTCAAAGACGACGTCTTCGTCTACTTCTTGTGCGCCGGCTTCCATCATAGAGACGCCATCCGTTGAACCTGCGACAACAAGATCCAATAGACTCTCTTCGATTTGTGAATAAGTAGGGTTGATGATAAATTCCCCATCTATATATCCGATTCGAGTTGCGGCGATGGGACCATTGAAAGGTATGTTCGATATGCTCAAGGCAGTTGAAACACCATTTAGCGCAATTATGTCTAGAGGGACTTCTCTATCACTAGACAAAGTGGTTGCTATGACCTGCACTTCATTTTTAAAGCCCTTGGGGAACAACGGTCTTATTGGTCTGTCTATGAGGCGGTCAGTCAAAATGGCATGAGTAGTGGGCCTACCTTCCCGCCTGAAAAAACTGCCTGGGATTTGTCCTATTGCGTAGTGTCTTTCTTCTAGGTCTACTGTTAAAGGAAAAAAATCTATACCTTCGCGGGGATCACTCATGGTGACGGTGGCTAGAACCACATTGTCACCTTGTTTAATGAGTACAGAACCACCTGCTTTTTGTGCTAATTTACCTGTTTCGAATTCTAATTGTTGTCCGTGTATATCACGGCTAATATTGTGTACTGAAATGTTATTTTCTCCTGGAGGAATACCAGATGATCAGATGGAGGCGTGAAAATATCGGGGGGGTGTAAATGCGCGAGCTACTATCGCCTAAGTCCCAGCCTAGCAATCAAGGATCGGTACCGGTTTACATCCTCTGAATTTAGGTATCGTAATAGCCTGCGTCGTTTTCCTACAAGCTTCAGCAACCCTCGCCTCGTGGATTCATCGTGGTTGTGCTCTCGTAAATGCTGGGTTAATTGATTGATACGCGACGTCAGTATCGCTACTTGCGATTCTGTCGACCCTGTATCGTTGTCGTGAACGCGGTATTCCGCAATGACGGCTTCTTTATCAGCCCTGTCCAATCCGTTCTCCTGGATTTCTCTCTTTCTTGTTATCTAACTAATTTAAGTTTGTAAAAAGTGTAACATCCAATCTTCTTAGTAGCAATTTATAAATCGACTGTGGAGTAATATTAGTCATATCGTGTATTTAAACAGATCCAATGAATTTGGTGACGGCTCTTTCAAAACCTGAAGGGTTATCTCCCATTACTAAATGCCCAGCGTTCTCTACGATGGCTAATTTGCCCCCTGGTATTCTATCGATCATGTTGTCGGCGGTTTCAGTAGCAACAATGTCACTTTTATCTCCTCTCACTACGAGGGTGGGGCATTGCAGGTTTTCAAGGTATCCCCAAAGTCGGCTAGTCATTTCCGGATCTTGAGAACGTTCCATTCGACCGGGGGATCTTAGGATTTTATCGTATTTCCATGTCCATTTACCGTTAGGTAGTTCTTTCAAATTGTTAACAATGCTACCTTTAATTTGTACTGGGTCTCGCCTCGGGTTGTATTTTATGACCCGGTCTACAAAAGCATCTATCGAATCTAATTCGTCATCTTGTTCCACAAAATTTCTTATATTTTGCCTCCCAGCCTTCACGCTTTCAGGTCCCGCATCGACGATTATTAGTGCTTTTACTTTGTTTGGATTGGATGATGCATATGTAAATGAGTTTCTACCTCCCATTGATAGTCCCATTAAGACGAATTCTTCCAAGCCAAGTTTATCTACTATAGCCTCAATGTCTTTCTGTTGTGTTTCAGGTGTATAGTCCCCGTCGGAGGCCCAGTCACTGTCTCCGTGTCCTCTCTGATCTAAAGCGATAATTCGATATCTATCCGCGAATGAAAGTGCGACAAAATCCCAGGAATGAGATTGTTGTGCAAACCCGTGAAGTAAAACCATGGCCGGATTTGAAGGGTTTCCCCATTCC
The DNA here is from genome assembly GCA_002722155.1 of Chloroflexota bacterium. GTDB lineage: Bacteria > Chloroflexota > Dehalococcoidia > Lucifugimonadales > UBA826 > UBA11996. The sequence goes on along the minus strand of PBKS01000001.1, from coordinate 47,850 downwards.
AAATAACTGAACTTCATGTCATTTATTTCGACTGATTTGCTTTCGGGTTTCCATTCTTTTTCAAACGTGACTCCCACTTCCCGCGCTGCTTCGTATAGAGATAGTCCTTGATTTTGTTCAGTACTCATAAATTATTTTCTCCAAAACATCGGTTTTTTTAATCGCTCTGATATTTTTACATGGGAGGTATTATATTTTTCATAGTGGACACTTTTTCAAATTGATGGGCTACGTTGTAGAGAAGCTCTTCACAAAAGGCTGAAGATGTTAATTGCATCCCAACAGGCAGTAGATCGGAAGTGAGACCGATAGGGACAGAAATAGTGGGTAAACCGGTGATATTTTGGGGGCGAGTTAATCTAGCCATCAAAGGGCCTATTGGTTCGAGCCTTCCATTTACTTCTACCGAATCTTGTCCAATGGGGGGCGCCGGGATAGGTACGGTTGGAGCTAGTAAAACGTCATAGGTCTGAAGTAATTCATTCATTTGTTGATTGTAGACGGTTCTCGCTCTCTGGCTTTTAACATAGTCCACCCCCGATATTAAGGCTCCTTGTTGCAGTCGAAGCTTTACATCGCTTCCAATCAATGCTGCCTTTTCATTCAGGTTTTTTGAATGGAGTTCAGCAGCCTCGGTGAGAAGTATCGAGCCTGATATAGCCAATGTGTGTTCCAGAACTCGAAGCTCCACTGTTTCAACTGCCACTCCTAGACCATTGAATTTATCACATGCCTTATCGATTAGGTTTAAGACCTCAGGGTCGATGACATCATAGAAGTATGGTTCAAGTTTAGCGATTTTTAGCTCCCGTATATCTTTTTCTAGATTCGACTTGAAGTTAGTAACTTCTACTTTTGCTGAGAACGAATCCTGTTCATCGTACCCTGCTATTGCATTGAGCATAATGGCATTATCTTCGACTGTTCTAGTCATTGGACCTACTGTATCCAGAGAATTACTAAGAGGGAATACGCCATGTCTGGAAACTCTCCCGAAAGTAGGTTTCATACCAACGACTCCACAGAGGGCTGAAGGGATCCTTATTGACCCTCCAGTATCAGTACCAAGAGCACCCATGCATTGTCCCGCAGATACGGAGGATCCTGATCCGCCGCTAGACCCCCCAGTGATACATTCGATATTCCAAGGATTTCTAGCCGATCCATAGTGCGGATTATGGCTCGTTGTGCCTAAGGCAAACTCATGCATCTGTAGTTTGCCAAGGATGATCGCTCCGGCTTCAGTGAGATTACTAGTTACTCGAGCATCATATTCAGGAATGAAGTCCTTATATATTTTGGAGCCGATCGTAGTGGTTACGCCTTTCGTATAATACAAATCTTTGAGACCAATAGGGATACCATGCAGTTCTCCTCTCCATCGCCCTGATAAAATTTCTTTTTCAGCCTGAAGTGCGGATTTTCTAGCGGTGTCTTCTAAAACGGTTATAAATGAATTCAGCTTGAGATCAGTTTCTTCCAATCTAACCAAATGAGCATCCACGAGGTCTACAGGTGAAAGGTCTTTGCTTTTTAGAAGTTTAGATGCTTCACTTATCGAAAGCTGGTGTAACTTATCCAAGCCTACAACTCGCCTATATCGAAAATAGCCGCCGATAGGGTTTCTGATGTCAGTATTATGTCCAGCTTCTTGACTGCCTCAGAAGATGCTTCTGAAAGTGGTTTTAATATTTTCCATTGATCTAAGTCGATCGAAAAATCAGATAGTTGGGTGGGGATTTTTGTGGCAGAATCATCGTCGTATGGCATGCTTTTAGTAATTTCCTAAAATTAGTCCAATAGAGGAATTCGTCCCCAGGTAACTGAATCGCTTAAATCAGACAGTCCCTGTTCCTTTATCATTTCTCTAATGCTTATCAACGTTGCATTCACTTCGTTAGTTACATATACCCACTCTGGTTCCGGGGGAAACCAATACGGTGATGTGATCCTTACGACTTTTTGTTCTGAAGAGTTAAAATAAATTCCAAATTTCGACACATGTGGTAACACGGCAAGTCTCCTAAATTAAGTCTGCCAAACTTAGCACAGCCTATAAATTCGTTCAACCAAACCAGATTATTAGTGTTATTTAGCAATGCTATTTTGAGGTCATTACCCAGACCCCGTCCCAATTTTGGGGAGGGTCTGCTTTCAGAGTTTCACAGCGGGTTATGTACATCTCTGTTATGTAGTCATTTGGGTTGAGCTTTTGACCTTCTTTAAACGATTTGATAGCTGGGTCCCAGTCACCTACTCTATATTTTTCTAAACCGTCTTTAAAGTAATTTAAGACTTCCATAACATTGGGGAAAGTTTCTGGAGTATGAAAATCCAAGGCTTCGTAAATTCCTACAGGTTCTGTTTTCCCTTTGACAATAACTTTGTCAATTTCCCTAGTCCTATAGACCCCCTTGAGATTGGAGTGAGTAAATTCACTGACCAGAATCCTTGCGGCATACTGTTTACAGGCGGATTCTAATCTGGCGGCTAAGTTTACGCCGTCACCTATTACGGTGTAATCCATTCTTTTAGGGGAGCCGATGTTTCCAGATACAACTGTATCTGTATTTAAACCAATTCCCATTTCTATCGCGGGCAAACCGTTTTCGGCTCTCTGCTTATTCCAATCCCATAGGTTGGTGATCATATCTATTGACGCCCTTAGAGCCTTGTCTTCATCGTCGTCAGTAGTGAATGGTAATCCAAAAGCGGCCATTATTGCATCGCCAATGAACTTGTCTAGCATTCCACCCTGGTTTGTTATCGAGTCAACCATAATCGAGAAGTAATCATTTAATAATTGAACAGTTCCTTGAGCTCCTAGCTGTTCGGTTATAGTGGTGAAACCTCTTACATCAGAAAATAGAATCGTTGCTTTTTTCTCTTCTCCACCTAGATTGTCATTTCCTTCCATCAACTGATCAGCTAGCCCAGGGTCCATGTACCGAGCCATGGTGGATTTCATCCTCTTTTCGGTGCTGATATCTTCCATCATAACCATCACGCCCAGTTTTTTTTCATCGGCACTGATCAGTGGTGCTACCGTACCGTTAAGAGACAGTGTTTCTTCTTTTGTTTGGTAAGATGCGTCTACAAAGGTGTTCGTCTGTTGTTCTTCTTGAACCCTGGTTATACGCTCCATCAACCACTCGTTTTCACCAACGAAAAAATCCACCGCAGGCTTTTGGAGTATTTCTGTTTCCTTTATGTTTAATATCCTAAGGCCTGCCTCATTGCAAGTTATGATTTTTTCATCTTCGTCTATAGTGATAACCCCTGAAGCAGCACTTTGCAAAATACTTTCATTGTAGTTTTTCATGTTCTGAACATCAGCAAAGAGTTGTGCATTTTCGAGCCCTACAGAAATTTGTGCAGTAAATGCTTTTAGCCTTTGTTCATCTTCTTCAGTAAAGGGTCCTCCTCTTTTGTTTAGCACTTGAGTAACTCCTAGAATTACACGATCCTTATTTATAATTGGAACGCAAAGAATGGATCTAGTGAAGTACCCGGTTTGTTTGTCAAAATCTGGATTGAATCTAAGGTCAGCGTAGGCGTGCGGTATATTGATGGATTCACCGGAGGTGAAAACAGTGCCTGCAATCCCTAAGTGGTTAGGAAACCTTATTTGAGTACTTTCTAGGCCGTCACCAATTTGTAGCCACAATTCATTAGTTTTCGGGTCATTCAGGAATATCGAGGATCTATCTGCATTGAGCATTTTGGTGGCTTCCCCCATTACCTTGCTGAGCATTGTGGGCAGGTCTATTTCAGCAGTAACCTCCGAAACTACATCCAGAAGTTTTCTTTCCTCCTCTCGATTTTTTTGCATTTGTTCTACGAATTGAGCGCTTTGGAGAGCTATACTGGCTTGCTCAGTCATCGACTCCAATAAATCAAGGTCTTTTTTTGTAAAGCGGCCCGATTTTTTATTTAACACTTCCGCACTGCCAATAGTGACTCCATTCAAGGTTTTCACAGGAGCGCAAAGAATGTTTTTGGTGACGTAACCTGTCTGCTGATCTACTGCAGAATTGAAACGTTCATCACTATAGGCATCATGGATTATTTCACCGACCCCGGACTGGAACACTGATCCCGCTATACCACTTTTATTGTGAATACGTATTTCCCTCAGATTAGTGCCTTGTGCGAAACGAGTGTAGAGTTCGTTAGTGGCTGTATCATTTAAAAACAAGGAACCCCGCTCAGCCTTCAATTCCCATGTAGTTACTTCGATTATGGAAGCAATGATATCTTCGATAGATTCATCGTGTGCGACCCGTCTTGAAATGTTTAATAGCATTTCTGCTCTTTCTGAAGATTCCGACTTGTTTGTCATAGCTCAACCTTTATTAGAAATGATCTTTTTGGAGAAATGGCCTGGTGTATTAATGTTTAGGATGACCTTCGAGTGAGGTGCGCAACGTGAAGATAGTTTCAGTGAGTTGTGCTTTTTCGTTAGTGGCATCTCTCTCTATATCGTGAATCTTTTGTTCATATTCACTTTTTAAAGTTTCTATGTTACTTCTCAATGAGGCGGATGTTTCCATGAGTTGTGAGATTTCGTCCTTTCCACCGGTTATGGCTTTCTGTACTTCGTTATCCTTGTTGAATCGAAGTTCTTCCAGTTCATCTCTCAAAGCACTTACAGTTGCTCTTAATTGATCGCTTTCTACAGCGGAGTTTGAAATAGCCTTTTGGATTTCTTTTTCTTTCTGAAACTTAAGTTCCTCAAGCTCGGTACGAAGAGCACTCGCAGTGTCCCTTAATTGCTGTATTTCTTCAGCATATTCGCTATGTAATTTCTCTAGAGATTGAGCCTTGTCAAATTGCAAGTTTTGAAGTTCTTGTCTCAAGGTTGTGATGGTTTCTTTGAGTTGAGTTACTTCATCAACCCCTTCCATGCGGGCAGATTGAACGTTTCGGTCCTTTTCGTAATTTTGGGATTCCAATTCTTCACGAAGAGCTTGAACACTTTCACTCAAATGCCGTATGTCCATTTGAGACTGTCGAAGATCTTCATATATGTTTTCGGAATCGAACTCTTTCTCCATGGTGATCTGATAGTACCCCATCACGCAACCCTGTTTCTAGTCTAAGATCAATCCTCTCTTTTCCGGAAAGGGCGACTTTAGATATACGGGTTGTTTATCTTGAAATCAAGCCTTGTAGTATACCGTTAAAATCTGAATCGTTTAGTTTCGCTAATTGAGGATAAGTTCAGAATAGAACTGGAGGGTTTATAGAGTATGATCGAGTATGTAACTATTGTGGCTCAAACAGCCACAGGAATGGCTACTTTGGCTGTAGCCATTTTCCTTGCCGCGCAATTGAGATTGCAACGCAAAGATTCCCAAATGGCCACTCAAACAGAACTGACTAGCGGGATAGTGCAGTGGATCGGTTTCATGATCACGGATCCTGTCTTCACTCACATATATTTGAGAGCAATAGAAGGAGATTCTAGTTTAAATAAAGAGGAAAGACATCGCTTCAATGTCTTTATGGTTTCCTATTTTTTTCGAATCCAACAGTTATGGGAATATGATAATAAAAGCGATCTAATGATGATATATGCGAATATAATTTTAGGGACCGGTCCTGGTGTAGTGGATTGGTATCAAAACATGGGCAGATTCGTATTGGTTCCTCGGTTTCAAGATTTCATTGACGAATTGCTTGATGAATAAATTTATAAATAGGAGGATCGTTTTCTTTTAACTCAAGTCCTTATAGGTTTTTACCCATTCAGAAAGTTTCCATTCTCCCATTTTGTATCTTCCTATAATTGAATTTTTTTCATCCACTAAAATTTTGGTGGATCTTGTCAGGCCTCCGATTACTTTTAGAGCGGCTGCATCGGTTGGCAATGCGTATGTCCATTTTGAATTTCTGGGCGCCATATTCTCAAGATCTTCGAAAGTGTAGCCAGGATTTGTGCCAATAATATATATGTTTGCCAGAGAAGCTAGTTCATTGTCAGATTCGGCAAGTTTCCGTAACTCGGAAACGCAAGTTCCTCAATTGGGCGAGATAAAAAGTAGAAATTCGGGTTTAGCGTCAGCTAGGAATTGATTTGAATCTGTTTTTCCATTCGAGGTGGTTAGTTCAAAATAAGGTAATGTTTCTGATGAATTCTCTTGCTGGGGATCTTCCTTTAGGGAATTACTAGCAACCTCTTTTTGACTACTGCACCCAACGGTAATAATAAAGGCGATAAGAATAAAACTTGATTTGATAAGTCTTTGCAGTACAGTTGTGTTATTTCTCACCGAAGAACTAGATGTTTTCCTCATTGAGCGACTGTAATTTCTAATCGTTTTGTTCCTCCAATCTATATAAGTATTTGGTCAAGTTAAGAAATCTTCTGCAGTCATTATTATACCGCTATGGAATAAGCTGCAGTTCAACTAAAAATGACCCTGTCTGTACTCATACAACGTTCTAGTGTTTTTGTGAATTTTTGGTTTTTATTATCAAGGTACTTTCAGTAAAGAAAACTTGCTTAGAGTGTTGATTGATAAGTTCTGCTTTATATTTCACAAAACCAATTTCTGGGCGACTTTTTGATATGTTACTCTCTAGGATTTCTAATGTTCCTTTTAGTGTATCGCCTGGTCGAACTGGGTTTTTCCAAATTAATGAATCATGACCTGGAGAACCCATTAGCGTTTCATATGTGAGAAATTTTTCATGCATCATCCCCAGCCAAATTAAAGCAGTTTGCCAACCACTCGATATTATGCTCTCAAAAACTGTGTTCGAGGCTGCCTCATCATCTATGTGAAATGGGAATGGATCATACTTTTTAGCAAATGCAATGATTTCATTTCTGGCGATATTCTTTTGTCCCAAATCAAAAATCTGACCTGGAGTAAGATCTTCGGCATAAAAAGGTTTTTGCATGGTCTATCCTTTCAAATTCATTTTAATGGTTGGGGAATCTGAGTCTAATCAAATGAGCGGAATTGGTCAGAAATTATATGATAGTGTCGACTCACTCCACCGTTACTGATTTTGCTAAGTTTCGAGGTTGATCTACGTCACACCCTCTTCTAACAGCAAAATAATAGGAAATCAATTGCAGTGGAACTGAATTAACTATAGGAGAGAGTGAGTCTGAAACATCCGGGACCCTTATAACGTGATCTACTTTTTGCTCTATTTCATCGTCTGATTCTGAGGCTATTGCTATTACAATAGCACCTCGACTTTTGGCTTCATTTACGGTGTTTAACATCTTTTCATAAAGAGCATCTTTTGGAATCATGGCTACTACCGGCATACTTTCATCAATTAAAGAAATTGGTCCGTGTTTCATTTCACCGGCCGGATAGCCTTCAGCGTGTATATAGCTTACTTCCTTTAATTTGAGGGCACCTTCCAGTGCAACGGGGTAATTGTATCCTCGTCCGAGAAATAAAAAATCTGAACTATTGTGGTAAATGCTCGCTAGTTTTTGATATTGAGATTGATTCGTTAAAATTTTACCAATCATTTCGGGTAGGCGAGTAAGTTCTTCTATAAGTTTCGCAGCCTCGTTTTTTTCAATCGTTTCTTTCTGAAGCCCAAAATATATTGCGAGGGCATAAAGTGTTACCAATGAACAGGTGAAAGTCTTGGTCGCCGCTACACCAACTTCTAATCCGGCTCTAATTTGCAGTGTTTGATCAGCAATTCGTGAGGCTTGTGTGTTCAGGTAATTGCAAAGTGTTATCTGACTAATATTTTTGCTTTTAACTTCTTCCATGGCAGCGAGAGTATCGGCTGTCTCACCTGACTGACTGACCGATATAAAAAGTGAATTTTTGTCCAGAATAGGTTCGCGGTATCGGAATTCAGATGAATTATCCCACTCCGATGGTATGCCAGCTATCCGCTCCATCCAAAGACGAGCTAACATTGCGGCATGTAAGCTTGTGCCCATTCCGGCAAGCATTATTTTAGATATTTTCTTTATTTCTTTCACTGTCAAGTTCAAATCATCTGAACTAAATAAACCCTCTTCAGAAGATAAACGGCCCATTAATGACGCGATTATCGCATTGGGTTGCTCGCAAATTTCTTTTAGCATGAAATGGCGATAGTCACCTTTTGCTAAGGAAATTGGATCATTTGCCAGCACTGTTTTCTCTTTTTCTATTGAATTTCCGTCCCGATCTTTGAATTCGACAGAATTGGGTTCCAAAATAGCCAGCTCCCCTGGGAGCAAATGAGAAATTGTATTTGTGTATCCTAAAATCGCAGGGATATCGCTTGCTACAAGCATTTCATTAGTTCCATACCCTATGATAACTCCACCTGCGTTACCAGTCCGGAAAGCTACGATTTTGTCTGGTTGGTCGTTACACATAACGACCACAGCGTTGGCTCCTTTAATTCTGGAGGCTCCTTTTTCTGTAGCTTCCTCAAAGCTGGCGCCATTCTTCATATAATGCTCTATTAAATGAGGGATAGTTTCAGAATCCGTGTCTGAATTGAATAAATGACCTTTATTTGTCAATTCCTGCTTCAAATCAAGATAATTTTCTACAATTCCATTATGGACCACGGATAAATTGCCATAAGTGTCGCTATGGGGGTGAGCATTTATGGTGTTTGCCTCACCGTGCGTTGCCCACCTAGTGTGACCTAGGCCTGACACTCCTGTTGCCTTTGATCTTTCAGTAAGTCTTTTGAGTTCGTGTAATTTGCCAGCAGATCTGTAGGTAGTATGAGTTTGGTCTTTGCTGAAGACCGAAATGCCGGCACTGTCATAACCTCGGTATTCGAGTTTTGAAAGTCCATCTAGCAATATGGGCAATGCCTGAGAATATCCTGTATACCCTATAATTCCGCACATAGGTTATTAGATTGAAACCTCTCTCTCGGGAAGCTATTAGTACAGCCTCCATGCTTTTTATTAACCAAGTATCAATATATTGCAGTAAATTAGGAATATTTAAAAGTCTTTATGTAAAGAGGTTTTCGTAATAATTGACGATAGTAATATGGCCACATCACTTATCTATTCCTTTATTTATTGGATTGATGCATAACATATGCGATTGAAATAAAACATGCTAATTAACGACGAAACATATATATTTATACTTTAGTTATTAATAGTGAGGGATTTATATGGGTTTAGCTAATATTTTCCGGATTTGTGGTGTTATTTTCTTAATTTTCCCACTTGGGCTCTTTTTGAATGTACATATATTTACAGACTCATGGTTTGTTGAGAATGCTACAGATGAACATATAGAACTAGGGAAAACTATGGCCAATATTTTGTGCGCTTTATGTTTTGGGTTAGGAATCTTATTTTTATTGTCTAGTTTTATAAAAGAGGTGGCTTCGTCAAAGCTTGTTCTGATTGGGGTAACGGTATCCAGTGCATCGCTTCTGCTGTCATTTATCATTAATGAGATTGGTTTTTCTGGAAGTCCTCCGATACCTGTATGGGTTGGGATTGCCCTAGCTTGCGCACTCAGTCTGTATGGGCGCTTTAGGGTAAACAGAATTTAGAAATTGATGTGATACATGTACAAATATCACCAAGTTCTTGGTGATATTTGTACTGAACTCAGGGAACTACATTCAAACGGTCGGTTCCTTGATACTGATGCTGTATACCCCTCTGTAGCTTTCTGGCAATAAGATTGAAACTCTTTCCATGATTAAGTCGGTCATGGATTTTAAAATAGGGCTATCTATTGGCCCTTCTATTTTTGGCAAGGAAAATGGACTGCCTATATTCACTTTAATGGTACCCGTAGGATTAACTACTCTCAAAACATTACCTATGTGTTCTGTACCTGTGATACCGATAGGCAAAATCGTTGCATCAGACATTTGGACTAATCTCGCTACGCCAGATTTGGCTTTTATCATTGAACCCCTACTTCTTGTACCTTCAGGGAATATTGAGATGACACCATCTTTGTGGAGATGGTTGACAGCCCACTTGAACGAACTTACATCCACACGATCCCTATGCAGAGGGTGGGCACCGTACCATTTTAATAGACTGCTTATAAATGGACCAGTAAATAGGCTGCTTTTAGCAAGGAATTTCAATCTCCTTGGCACTGACACTGCCAAAATAGATGGGTCTATATTGCTGAGGTGGTTTGAAACCACTATTAGAGGACCTACCGGCGGAACGTTTTCTTTGCCGTACACCTCATAATTGGAAAAAGAATGCAGAGTTATTTTTTGAAGGAAATTGCAAGTAGAGTAGAGCATTAAAAATTGTCTTTGCAAATGTCAGTAATCATCGTGACCACTTCTGTTAGAGCCATCGACGATGTGTCAAGAACTGTGTAGAAATCATGAATCTCTAAGGGAGAATCATCTCGCTCTCTATCGATTCTATCTCTTTGTTCAAGGTCCATTTTGATTTGTTCCAAAGACATTTTGGTTTTGAAACTCGATTGCTCTCTGTACCGTCTCTGTGCCCTCACTTCAACCCTCGCATCTAAGTATAATCGGACAGCTGCGTTTGGTAGGACCACGCTCCCTATGTCTCTTCCCACCATTACTATAGGCCCACGGTTAGCGATAGCTCTTTGTTGATTCACCAGTTCCTTCCTGACAGCGGGGATTTTTGAAATAATTGATACGGTCCTGTCAATTTCAGGTGTTCTTAAAGTATCGGTTTTGTCGCTACCATTTATTAGAATCTTTTCCGAGTCTGCTGAATCGTCTAACTCAATGGTGGTTCTTTTTAGTGCGTCTATTATTCGAGGATTATTATTTAGTGATAACCCTAAATCTAAAACAATTCTAGTCGCAGCTCGATACATTACACCTGTGTCTAGGAATTTCCATTTTAAGTCTTGGCTAACAGCTCTACCCACCACAGTTTTGCCTGAAGCCACAGGCCCATCTATTGCTACTTGAGATTTCATTTATTTCCTGTACCCATTTTAGAAACCGTCTTTGCTAGGTGTCAAAATAGGATTTTATTGTAGATTTGAAGTTAGGATCATAGGAATATATTGAACCTTCATTTGCCTTATCTTCTCTCGAAACCGTAATTTTCTTTGCAACGATGTCTAATTTCTCTGAAATTGCCCCCTGATCTTGGAGTTTTTGATATAACTCATTACTTAGTCCTAGGTAATTCTTCAGAACGGTTTCGTTATGTTGCCCGAAAGAAGGCGCTGGCTCCATAGTACCTTGAGAAGCACTGGACATTTTCCAAGGTTTACCTGGATAGGGAAGTTGTGGAATCTGGCTTTGCGGTTGGTGCGGTACTATTTCAAAAAAGTTTCGTTCAAACAAATGTTTGTTGAATAAAAGCTCCTTGCCGTTTAAAACGGCCCCTGCGGTTACTCCTTGTCCCTGTAACACTTCCATCAATTCCAAACTATCCCATTTCTCAGTTCTCAGAGAGATTAATTTATCTAGTTCTTTTCGGTTAATGATGCGAGATTCATTTGAATCAAATTTACTGTTAGTCGCAATTTCTGGGAATAATAAGTTCACTAGTGAAATCCATTCTTTCTCCGATTGGGCAGCAATTGTTATCCATTTGTCTCTGCCTTTGCACGGATAGCAACCATGAGGAGATATTTCAAGATGAGAGTTACCAATTCTTGCAGGTACATTTTTATTGGCTGTGTAGTCAAGTATTATTTCAGGTATCGTGGAAGTGACACATTCTGCCTGAGAAATTTCAATGAATTGGCCTTCACCCGTTTTAGAACGGTGTATTATCGCTGCCATAATAGCGAAAACCGTATGCTCTGCTGCTGTATAATCGGGATAAGGGATCTCTGGTTGAGCTGGAGGGCCATTTTCGTACCCCGTTGCTGATGATAGGCCAGATGCCGCTTCTGTTCCAAATCCTATTGCTCCGAAACTAGACCATGGTCCTGAGTGCCCATATCCGGTCGATGATACAACAATTATGTCGGGTCTTATGGTTTTAAGATTGTCATATTCCAGGCCAAACTTTTTCATTACTCTCGGAGTGAAATTGCACGCGAAAACATCACTGATGCTTAAAAGGTCATAGAGTTGGTTCAAAGCGTTTTTGTTATCTAATTCTAGGGAGAGGCCTAATTTGTTTCTGTTTTGCTCATTGAAATTTATCGCCCGATTCCAATAATCTCCGTCCAATCTTTCATCGTAGAAGTCAGAAAGTCTATAGGCGTCCGGTCTTTTCGCCGATTCTAACCTAATTATCTCGGCACCCATATCTGACATTAGTTTTGTGGCGTAAGGTATCGCAATAAGTTGACTTAATTCCACGACACGGATTCCACTTAATATTGCTTTATTTTGCATCATCGCACTCTGTATCTATCGGATCCCCTGTGGATAGTTTTAATTTTCTTACAAGTATCTCGTTATTGTGTTGTCCCAGTCTGGGCGCAGCAGAACGTATTTTCCAAGGAGTTTTCGACAAATGGAAAGGTCTTCCAGGGAAATAGGTTTCACTATCGCTACTATCGTCCATTTTTTGGAAATATCCGTCATGTTTGTATTGAGGGTTTTCCAATAGATCTGCCGCGTTTTGTACCAATCCGTATACCAACTCTCTATGAGTATGAGCACCATAGAACAACTCATGCTTACCCTTCTCGCTAAAAGCTGTTCTCACTAATTTTTCAAATTCTTCTGAATTTTCACGACGCCCTTCAGGGGTTGAAAATTTCGGATGATATAGCTTGTCATCTTCCAATAAATCTGCTGTTTTGCTCCAATCGCTGGTACCAAATGTTATTGGAACGATATATCCATCCTTAACCTTCATGGGGGTTCGAGGGATCTCTCCATTCATGGATCCTTGACGCGTTCTAACCACTCCAGATGTTGCATAGCTAGTGGTTGTGTCACGAACTGATGCCGTGATGCTTTCTTGGATTGAAATGTCTATGTACTCCCCACGACCAGATGTAAATGCATTGTAGTAGGCCATCAAAGCGGCTGATGCGGCATTAGTCCCGGCCTTGAATTGGGCTTGTCTGAAGGCATGTTTAATCGGAGCCTTATCAGTGGAACCGAAAATGTACATTAACCCACCGAGCGCATAAAAAATTAAGTCATTGGCCCTGAAGTCACTGTAAGGTCCAGTTTTACCAAAATTGCTTATAGAAACAACCACCAATGTGGGATTTATCGATCTTAATTTTTCTTTTGTTAACCCAAAAGAATTCAAGACGCCAGGTCGAAAATTTTCGACTAATATGTCTGCGTCCACAACCAATTGTTCTATGGCCTTCCGACCATAATTGGATTTTAAGTCAAGTTCCACACTCTTTTTATTGGTGTTTAAATATTTAAATAATAGACTGGTTCGATGGCCCTGGCTGGATTTTTCAAAGGGGGGTAGTCTTCTACCTGGGTCCCCTTTAGTGGGCGGTTCTATTTTTACGACATCAGCTCCATAATCGGCTAATAATTTGGTGCAATAGGGTCCAGATACGTAATGAGTAAAGTCTAGTACTTTTACATCTTTTAAAGCTTTGGAATTCACCTATATATCCTTATTTCGTATGAATGACTCAGCCGCATTATAAACTTATGACTCTTTCAGTTGAGGGGATTAGATTAACTACATATAATCACAAGCATAAAATTATTTCATTACCAAGGGGGTATATTAACAGTATGAATGATCAAGTCGTGTTTTGGGCTCCTGATGATTCAGGACTGGAAGTTTTGAAAAATGCCATGCCCGAGGGTATGGGAATAGATTGGATTGACTCTTCTGGATCTTTAGAGGTTTCTTCTGAGGCCTTGAAAAATACAAAGGCTGTTATATTGGGAGGGGCAGTGCGATTTGATGTTCAACTTGCTGCTAAATGTCCCGAACTACGATTAATTCAAAGTACCAGTGCTGGAACCAATCAGCTAGATAAAACGGCTCTTGGCGAACTTGGTATCAAAGTGTCCAACAATGGTGGTGGAAATGCGGTGGCCGTTGCTGAACATACCATAGCTTTGATGGTTGGGGTATATAGAAAACTTCAATTGCAATTTAAGAGTGTTCAGGATGGTAAATGGATGTCAGACATTCGGGATACTTGGGTTTCGCAGGCTCATGAACTAACTGGTAAGACGGTTGGAATTGTAGGAGTAGGGAGAATAGGTTCCAGGGTCGCCAAACGATTGCAGGGGTGGGAATGTGAATTGATTTACCATGATATTGTCGATCCGAGGGCGGAATTGATAGATGAATTGGAGATGAAAAAAGTAGGGTTCGATGAACTGTTACGTGAATCGGATATAGTCACCCTTCATGTTCCTCTGAACAGAAAAACAACGGGAATGATAAGTGATCGAGAATTCGATTTGATGAAGCCTACGGCAATATTGATTAATGCCTGTAGGGGGCCGGTGATTGATGAAAAGGCTTTTATACGAGCCATTAAGGAAGAAAAAATAATGGCAGCAGGTGTGGATGTTCTGGAAGTCGAGCCTACACCTGAAGACAATCCCCTTATCGAGATGGATAATGTGTTAATTACGCCACATCTCGCAGCTTTTACCCAAGAAGCATTTGAAAAAAGTAGAGCTTTCGCTGCCTACAACGCCACTAAAGTCGCTAATGGAGGAGAGGCGGAATCCGTTGTTCTTCCCGACGATTAGATCACCGGTTACTAATTTTTCTTATTAACGTTAGAGGAGATTGTTTTAGTACAGTCTCCTTTTCTTCTTTGTTCAGACCTGATCCTTCCGCTATTTTCTCAGCATAATCTTGAGTCATGAGATCATCAGGTTCATGGGCGTCAGAATCTAAAATCAGTGTTGCTCCACTTTCACGTGCTATTTTAGCAACATGTCCATTGGCCAATCCGTGACCTTTCCTACCTGAAATCTCCAAAAACACTCCGTTTTCTGCAGCCATTGATGCTTCGTCCATAGTGATCAACCCAGGGTGAGCCAAAATATCAACATGTTTGGAAGAAACCGCTGCCATATTGGTTCCATCAATAACCGGTTCCATTATGGTTTCCCCATGTACATTCACTACTTGGGCACCTAAAGCCCGTGCCTCTTTCGCTAGTAGATCTATATCTTCTACGGGAGTGTGAGTTATTTCGACCCCAGTAAATACTTTTATATCCCATCTTTTTTCGGCCATTGCACAATCTTTTTTTAGTGTAGATAAAACATATTCGAGATTGCCTGGTCCGACATGGTCTGTTATTGCCATCGTCTGATATCCAATTACAATCGCTCTCCTTATGAGTTCAATTGGCGAAAGTACGCCGTCACTTAAAAAAGTGTGGGTGTGAAAGTCATACATAGATTAGGTGCCTGAAATAACCTTGGATAATTTTTCCATAGCATTTTTCGTCGACCCAATGAAAGGTTCTCCGGAATAATCAGGATGACTTACTTTGACTGAGACGAAGATAGGTCCATCTTCGTTTAATACGTCCGGAAGCTCACTAACTAGTGTTTCAAGATCTTCAAATTCATAGGAGTTTTTGTAACCGGCATCTTGTGCCATGGCAGATAGATTGAATTTGCCATTTCCCGGGATAGGCTGGCCCCCAGTAGTCCAATATGCTCCATCCTCAAAGACAAAATGTACGAAATTAGCTGGTTCCATTCCCGCGATTGTAACTAAAGAACCAAGATTCATTAGTAAACTGCCATCTCCATCCAAAACGATAATCTGTTTTTGAGGTTGAGATAAGGCGAGACCTAATGCGACAGATGAGGCTTTTCCCATTGCTCCAAATATTGGTAAATCCAGGTCCTTATTATCTGATACTGTTTCCCAATACCTGTTTGCTGTCATAGTAGCTACAACTACCTGTCCGTGCCTTACGTCATTTATAGCTTTTACCGCTTCTATTGCCGAGATCATGATATTCCCTTATTAGCGTTTGCTAGGTGGTATTTTATATTTGCAATGGGAGGTAATACAACAAATTTAGACGACCGGACCTTTATATTGCATTTCCTCGGGAAGTTGCTCGGTAAGCCCAAGAGCATTTAAAACTTTCTGGGCTGTAAATGCAGCGGATTCATTGAGGGTATTTACAGGCAAATAGTAAGGCGGGTCTGGAGGTAAAATGGTTACGCCCAAAATCGATAGGTCTCTCATGTTGCCCAAATGGATTGCATTGAGAGGCGATTCCCTTGGGACGATTACCAGGGGTCGCCTTTCTTTTAGGCAAACGTCGGCTGACCGTCGAATCAGATTATCAGATAGACCTTTTGAAACCGCAGATATCGTGGCCATGCTAGAAGGGACTATAACCATGCCATTTGTAGGGTATGTTCCACTGGCTATAGGTGCTTTGAAATCCCCAATGGCAAAATGTTCAAAATTGTTGTTATATGACCATTCCTCTATGCTTTCCCCATATGAGATGTCCATTTCATGCTGCCAGACCATTCTGGCTGGATTTGATGCGACCAGGGATACTCCCACTTTGTGATCCAATAGGGCTTCAATAGTTTTGGCAGCCAAAAGAGATCCGCTAGCTCCCGATATACCTACGACGATGCGCATTCTGTGTCTCTCGTTTTCATCTTATTAATGATCCAATTGTACCTAACAACATTGAACATGATACTAGGGCATTGATTCTCATAAAACTCATTCCCATTTTGGACAGATCATTCGGATTTACCAAGCTGTATTTGTAAATCAAAAACCCTCCAGATAATCCGCAGCCGCAGAAGTAAAAAATTCCTAGTTCCATCCATACTCCCAATGCACCTAGACAGATAACAGCCATGAGGTCCATGCTTCGAGCGATTTTGAAAGCTAAAGGAATACCAAAGCGAGTAGCAATTGAATGCAAATTTTCTTTTTTCTGAAATACAACGTCTTGCGTGTGATAAATGATGTCAAAACTGCCGGCCCATAAGGCAACTGCAGTTGAAAGTAAAACTGGTTGCCAGTCCAAATTTCCAACCATGCCAATCCAAGCGGCTGATGGGGCTATAGCGAGTGCCCATCCTAGTAGTAGGTTGGCTGCCCAAGTGAATCTTTTTGTGAGCGGATACGTAATCAAATACAACAATGCCAATGGCGCCAATATAAAGGCCATAGTATTAAGCATGTAAGCGCATGCTATAAAAAATATAGCAGCTAGTACCCCTGGGATTAAGAGGTCAGTAACGGAAAGGATTCCCTGTGGTAAATGTCGCTGCGCTGCACGCGGGTTCTTGGAATCTATATGTCTATCTATAACTCGATTTGCGATCATGCCTACTGTTCTCGCAGATACCATTGCCAAAGTTATCCATATAAATTTTTCTAAACTAGGGATATTTTGTATTGAGAGAAGCATTCCTATATATGCAAAAGGAAGAGCAAAAATCGATTCTTGAAATTTGATCGCATCGAAAAAGTTGGGTATTTTGGACAAAATGGATTTATTAGACATTATTATCAGAAACCGTATTGTGCCCAACGATTGCTTACTTGGGATTTCATTTCTTCAGACATTACCACGTCCGGGGGCCAAATTCTTTTTCTCCCGTCCAGTTCAGTTTTTCGGGTGGCGTCAATACCGAGTTTGCTTCCATATTTTGGAGTAGGACTTGAGTGATCGAGGTCGTCAACAGGTCCTTCCGTAATAACCAGGTCTGTGTTGGGATTTATATTACTGCTAACCCGCCAAGCTACCTCGGATAAATCTTGAACATTTACGTTTTCATCCACAATTATGATGCCTTTAGCCAGCATCATTAATCCAAGGCCCCAAATTGCATTCATTACTTTTCTTGTGTGGCCAGGATATTCCTTTTTCATGGATACAATTACCAAATTATGGAAGACTCCTTCTGCTGGCATATTTATATCCACAACTTCCGGTAATGTTAACTGTAATGCCGGAAGCATTAATCTTTCTACGGCTTTGCCCATAAAAAAATCTTCTGAAGGCGGCCTGCCTACTACGGTGGCTGGGTAAATAGGGTCCTTTTTATGAGTTATGGCAGTTAAATGAAAAACTGGGTAATCATCTTCGAGTGAGTAGTAACCTGTGTGGTCTCCGAACGGTCCTTCCTCTCTGAGTTCACCGGGGACGACATAACCTTCCAGAATCATCTCAGCATGGGCTGGCACTTCTAGATCTATGGTTTTACACTTAACCATCTGTACCGAGGAGTTACTGATGACGCCTGAGACAGCTATTTCATCCATATCAGGAGGGAGAGGGAGAGCTCCTGTCCACATAGTGGTGGGATCAGCCCCTAAAGCTACTGCCACTTCCAATTTTTCCAGGTTCTGTAATTCTCCTGTTCGGTAATGGCTTGCTCCTACCTTATGAGATTGCCAGTGCATACCTGCAGTGTGGGAGTCATAGACTTGCATTCGATAGGTGCCAACGTTGCGTTTACCCGATTTAGGATCTCGGGAAATTACTAAAGGTAGAGTAATAAACCGCCCTCCGTCATCTGGCCAGCATTTCAGGTGAGGTAATGAATTTAAATCCGCCTCAAGACCCATTTTGACTACTTCTTGGCATGGTCCAGAAGAGATTGTTTTTGGCTGAGTTTTGGCCAGATCCGCCATATCTTTTAGAATTTTTAATTTATCGAATAGTGACTCTGGGGGAGTTTTTACTATTCCAAGAATGTCTCTGACCTTTTGAGTCAGCTCCTCACTACTTTCCACTCCTAGCGCCCAAGCCATTCTTTGGTGTGTACCAAATAGGTTTGTGACTATAGGTATTGAGAACCCTTCCACGTTTCGGAAGTATAGTGCCGGGCCCCCAGATTTAACAGCTCTGTCTGTGATTTCAGAGATTTCAAGATCTCTATTTACAGAGACGTCAATGTAGTGTAATTCATTTTGCGACTCTAAAAAATCTATAAATTCTCTTAGGTTTCGATAACCCATATCGTTGCTATCCGGTCTCGTTTTTGCGTAATTCGGTTGAAGATAAATCTATCCTAAATTGGTTTTCTGGTATCGATCTGAACATAGACGTAAAATTTTCAGGTATATCCACATCTAATACGGTTCTAAAATCTTTGTCTTGAAGCCGTCCGGCAACGAGGAAATCACACTTATTTTCCTGTATGTTTTTTAGCGATTCGTTCATTGTTTTGATACTGTCTTTATAGTATTTCGGATCCACAAGTCTGGCTGCCGTGTCATTACCAATTATGAAGGTAGAATTTTTAAAAATTTCAGACTTCTCAGAGAACAAAGGCGCGCTGGTAAGAAAAATGGTTTCGTTTTTGTTAAATTGAGATATTCTTGTACAGACCTCCTCAGAATCTAAAGGGTCTTTGTCGACATTAGTGACTGAAATTTCAAAAACAGTCTGGCAATTCAAAATTTCTGGGCCGAGTTTAGCTAAGCCTATATGCCCTTGGTGTATGGGGTTAAATGAACCAGATAGAATCCCTCCGCTAAACCCTTGGTCTAATGCAATTAATTTTTGACCTTTTAGTACGATGGACTTGATGTGCTTGTTGACTAGAGCATCTAAGTTCGAAGTGAATTCGGTATTGACGACAGTAGATGATTCGGATTCGGTCAGTTCCAATTTTAATCCACTGGCACCTAGGGCTTTTTCTTCTATCGACTTTATGATGAATGAACTGATAAGCTCTTCCTCTTCTCTTCGAGTCCTTACACCTTTGTTAATAAGGACGTGATGAACATATTTTAGTGTTGGGCTCCACATTGCGATAAAGGCTTGGTTTTCTCCTCTTCTTTCACGGTTTGTGGATATCGCTCCAGTGCAAGAAATTCCGACAATTTCAGAAAAATTATTGTGATATTTCAGGCCTCTAAAATAGGCAGACTTTGCCATTGAAAGGGCAGTGGATTCTGAAACGTATTGTTCTGGTATCTCTCCAATATAGTGATTCAAAGATTCATTGGAATATGGGATGGTGGCCTCTAGAAGAGTTTTAGATGCTCCCGGAACGGCTAATAGCCAATTGGCTGATTGTGAACCAACACCAGAAATGGCCATGACCAATCTTGTCTTTGAACCATGTATTCTGCTAATTGACTTTTCTAATGTTGAATTCATATATCCAGTGTACCCAACTTAGTAGCATTAATGTACGAACCGATGTCCCTAAATGTTAAGCTGTTTCATGAAGACTGTGCTACTTAAAACACGAAGATAATAACTTGTAAAGGAAGAGTTAATAACTAGACTATAGTAGGTTTACCATTCTGTCACGCAGTGCGATTCTGACGATCGAAAGTAAAAGAGCACTCACCAATATAAATGATATTGATGACCAATCGACACCGACACTTGATTGACAGCATTGAATTACTAATCCTAGAGAGGTCCCAGCTGCAGGGGGATGTTCAGTGTTGGTAACCACCATCACAAAAATTCCCACACCGACTGATAGAGCGGCTGCCATATCAAGAATGTACCGCTTTTCCAAAACGATTTCGATTAAGAATGGAGATTGTAATAATAGGGCAATTATTGTTCCTATTAAGGCGGCTAATAAGTGCCCACCGATAACCTTGCGAGGTGTGGCCGCCACGCTATTAGGCACAACAAATATTGTGAAGGCAGAAGAGGCTATTCCTACTACTATTGCTGTCTTCAAAGTATCTCCAATGAGAAGTAAAAGAATTAAGAAGGCTGAAGCAAGGCAGCATTGCAAGAAGTAATGATTCCATCTGGAATGAATATATTGATCCAATAAATGAGGTAAAAAGCCATGAGGTTTCGGCAAATGGGGTAGATGTATGTCAGGATGCGGTAAGTGAAACCCTTTCGGTGCCCTCAAGTTTGTCCACTCCGGATGATTTTGGAAAAAATTGTCAGTTAAGAATAAAATTGATCCGAAGTTTTAAACAAGCAAATTCTAACTGTATTTATAAGGAACTTACATGGATTCATGCGCCAGGAAATCCATATTGTGACTGACTGGTATAATTGTAGGCTAATTTCCAAAGGTGAATTAAGATTTTTATTATTGATCTACACCCCGCATAGAACAATTAAATGAATACTAGGTTTAATAAACGTCTCGGAGACATATTTGTAAATAAACCAAGGCGTTCTGAAATATCTCCTGTCACGTTTAACGTGGACGGGAGAAGCATAAATAATCGTACCTTTTCGTCACCGCTTATTTTGGTCGGTGTGTTTCTGATATTGATATTAATTGGTGCTGCTTTTCTTTCTGCTCCATTTGCGCACCATGGAGGAGGGTGGGGAGATCCAATCTTGTCCTTGTTTACAGCCACTTCTGCGGTTACTGTGACGGGGTTAGTGGTCGTGGACACAGCAACACATTGGACATCTATAGGCCACGGAATCATATTAGTACTTATGTTTGTGGGTGGGTTAGGTTTTATGACGTTGGCCGCATTCCTACTTGCTGTTTTGGGACAAAGAGTTTCGATGGCTCAAAGATTACTCATTAGGGAGACTTTAGGTAGTCAAAATATGGGCGGGATTCAGCGATTGAGTGTGACTATCGTTGTGGTAGCCGTAGCAATTCAGATATTGGGGTTCTTAGCTTTATTGGCGAGGTTTCTATTTTTAGAATCCCCTGGTGAGGCTGCCTGGCAAGCAATTTTTCATACAGTATCAGGCTTCAATAATGCGGGGTTTATTATTTTGAATCACGCAGATGGGTTACGTTCATTCAGAGAGGATTACGTAGTTTTAAGTATAATCGGATGGTTGATAGTCCTTGGTTCTTTGAGCTTTTGGGTCGTTGCTGATTTAGCCACTAAAAATTCTTTCAGAACTTTTTCTCTGGTGAGTAAAATAGTCCTCCTTATGACTGTGAGTTTGATAATTGTAGGAGCTCTTTTTTTCTTTTTTGCAGAAAGTAACAATCCTGAAACTATTGGTGGTTTGCCTATAAACTCCCAAATAGGGATTTCTATTTTCGAAGGTATAAGCGGTAGAACCGCCGGCTTTTCAACAATTGACTATGGGTATACCAGGCCTGCCACTGACGTGTTTATGTCGTTGTTGATGTTCATTGGGGGAGCGACGGGTTCAGTAGCTGGAGGTATAAAGGTGACGACTTTTTTCATCATCATCCTTAGTGTGGTGGCTTTGATTAGAGAGAGAGCGCATGTGACCGCATTTGGGAGAGAGATAGCGCCAGATACAGTAAGAAGGTCCTATGCAGTTACGTTAATATGTTTGGGTTTTGTATTTCTATGTACTTTGTTTCTGGCTTTGACCAATAGTCACATTCTCGTGCGTGATCTAGCCTTCGAGTCTTTTTCAGCATTTGGGACAGTCGGTTTAAGCACTGGTGCGACATCACACTTAAACTCTTTTGGGCAAGTGATAGTAATCATTACTATGTTTATTGGCAGGGTTGGCCCAATAATAGTAGGGCTCAGGATGGTTCCTAATAGAGAAGCTAGCCCATATCGATATGCGACAGAACCGGTTACAATTGGCTAGTTCCTAAAATGGACGTGGAAGGTTATTCATATGGCTAACAAACAAGTTGCAGTGATAGGTTTGGGTAGGTTTGGTGTGAGCACCACTCGTACCCTCTATAACCTAGGCCATGACGTCCTAGCGATAGATAAGGATGAGGAGAGAGTCCAGGCGGTCTTAGGACAATGTACGTATGCAGTTTCAGCCGAATGCACCAATGAAAATGCGCTCAGGGATCTTGGTATCCAGGATTATGACGTAGCAATTATCACGATAGAAACCAACATCGCCGATAGCGTCATGGCCTGTGTGTTACTTAAAACCATTGGAGTAAACACGATAGTGGCCCGAGCCAAAGATTCCTTGCACGCCAACACACTGAGACGGATCGGGGTTGACAGAGTTATTCAACCAGAAGAAGAGATGGGAACCAGGCTTGGGCATAGCTTGTTTAATGCCAGTGTCGAAGAATATTTGGAGATAACAAATAATTATGGGGTTAGCAGGTATCGAGTGCCAGAAAAATTGACGGGCATTACCCTGCAAGAAATTGGTTTCACTAATAGCCGGGACAGTTATGGGATTACTGCAGTTGCATTGTGCAAAGGAAGAAAAGTTACTTTGAATCCACCCGTAAACTCAAAGGTAGATGCAGGTGATTTCGTGATAGTTGCTGCCTTAGACAGTGACCTAGAGACTTTAGATGATTCCGCAGATGACCTTCCGGAACAGATATAATTTTATTGATAATCCGACCAAAGAGAAAGAGCTATGATACTTGCAATAATAACTGGTTCGACTGCGGATCAGTATGTAGCAACAACAGGGTCGCGCTTAGCCAAGCAAATGAAAACGGAACTTAGTTTACTTTATGTAATCGAAGTACCTAGAAATTATCCCATCGATATGGAAGTTCCTATAGAAACAGAAAAAGGTGAAAAAGCTTTATCTGATATTGAAGAGATAGTTAATAGATTTAAAATTAAATCAAAAGGAGAAATTCTCCAAGCAAGGTTTTCTGGTAGTGCTATCCTGAGCCAGTCAGAAAACATTGGAGCGGATACAATAATCCTTGGTTATAGCAAAAAGATTTCCGATAACTTGTATGACAACGTTTGGGAATATGTGACTGAATATTCGAAGTGTGATGTAGTCATGTGTTCAAATATAGATTGATCAGGTTTTAAGGTATGGCGCAAATTTCTGAAGATAATGCGAATTCCGGTATACAGCGCCTTAAAAGGGTCGCCATTATAGGTTGCGGTTCATTTGGGGCGCAAATAGCTGTAGAACTGTGCAAGTCCGGAAACTTAGTAATAATGATTGATAGAGACCCCGAAGCATTTTCGCTATTGCCCTCCGATTTGATCGAAAACTCTCGAATCGTTACATCAGTGGGAGACGGTACTTTAGAGACTTCTCTTAGGCAAGCCGGAGTACAGGATGTAGATCTCTTGATAGCTACCACCAAGACGCCTTCAATAAATCTTATGAGTGCCCAATTAGCACGTCATGTTATGCGAATACCAGAGGTGGTGTGTCTAGTTAACGACTCCCAATTAATTCCAATTTATAAAGGACTTGGTATCACAGTTATCAATCCTGATGGACTGCTTATGGATGTTATTAGAGAAGGATTAGCCTAATGAGAGGTGTACTTTGTACGCGATAGTCCTTGGATGCGGGAGTACAGGTGTAAAAATTTCTGAATGGCTGATGGCCTCAGGGGCAGAAGTTACAGTGATTGAAAAAGATCCAGAGAGACAAAGATTTGTAGATAATTTATTTGGGTCGGTAGTAACGTTAGGCGACGGAACTGTTGTTGAAACCTTGGAAGCGGCAGGCGCTCAGAGGGCTGATCTTTTTATCGCTACTTTGGGATCTGATGAAGATAATATGCTTGCCTGCCAAATCGCTAAGCACAATTTTAAAGTGGATACAACATTGGCACTTAGTGGCAATCCAGATAAAGCACATTTACTTGGTATTCTAGGAATAGATATTGTTGTGGATTTGACTGATTTAATTACAGAAGAAATACAAAGGATTGTTGCCCCTATGTTGGTGGAAGATCTGTGAATTCAGTAGGAAGAAAAATAGCCTATCTAGGGCCCCCTGGTACCTACAGTGAGCAAGCCGCAGAGCAGTGGAATAATGTGGATGAACTTCTGCCGCTTGAATCGATTCCGGCGGTGGCAAGATCAGTAGAAAATGGTGAAGCATTTCAAGGAGTTCTGCCAATAGAAAATAGTATAGAGGGCGGGGTCACTTTCACATTGGATTTACTAATTCATGATTCATCATTGGCTATTTGTGGTGAGGTAATAGTCCCTATCAATCACTATCTTATGGCCCATAAAGACATCGATCTTGATGAAGTAAGAACGGTATATTCTCACCCACAATCATTGGGTCAGTGCAGGCAATTTTTGTTAAATAATTTGCCTCAGGCTACGCTAGTGGCTTCTTTAAGCAATGCTAAAGCTGTGGAAGAAATGCTATCCGCAAATCCCGGTGCAGCAGCAATCTCAAGTGAGAGGTCGGCTCATCTATACGGGGCTACAATACTTCAGAAAAATGTGGAAGATAATCCTAGCAACGAAACTAGATTCGTAATTTTGTCACATGAAGATCACGAAATAACATCCAATGACAAAACTTCGCTTTGTTTCGAATTTGATGGGGATGAACCGGGTATACTTAGCGAATCTTTGAGAGAATTCGCATCTAGAAATATCAATTTAGTAAAGATTGAATCTAGACCCAACAAAAGAAGATTGGGACGCTATGTGTTCCTGGTAGATATAGACGGACATAGGAAAATTGATAAGGTCAAACAGGCCCTGGCTGCATTAGAACAAAAAGTTTCTATGCTAAAAATATTTGGATCGTACCCCAAGTATGAGATGTAAATTCTTCTCCTGATTTTAGGTTGATTTCGTAGAATCTGATTTGAGAGTAGGTTCCTCAGTTTCTTGCTGATCCGCCATATCAGGTTCCGGGTTTATAAATCGTGAGTTAACTTGTTCTATCAAGGGGTCCACCCTAGAACGCATATTTTCTAGAGTCGGCGGAACATTCTCCCTAACCGTCTCAATGGTTGGACCCAATCTTTCCACCACAAGTTCTGAGAGCTTCTCAGCTTTTTCACGCCAATAATCACTTTTTTCCAGAAGTTCTGATCTTGTTTCAGACCCTGGTTTAGGGGCCATTAAGATCCCAGCAACGGTCCCAATTATTGCTCCTAATATGAGTCCAGTGGAAAAGCCTCCTCCTGTTTCTTTGGCCATTAATCATCTCCTTTGTGGTTTCTTATTCTAGTAATTCCAGTTGCTATACTCACTAGTTTCATCAAGGTATTGAGAGCTCCCTTCCCACCGGAAAAAGTATCTGCAAAACTATCTGTTATATTTTCCATGTTTTCAGAATTTTTTGTGAGTGAATTCAAGAGGCGATTGATTTTTTTGATCGTTAGAAATAAACAAACACAAATTATGGGAAGACAAACAATAAACGCGATGTCTCGTATCATTCCGATTATGTTAAAAATATTTGATTCCATAACTTTATTTTATCGTAGCACAATAAAAAAACACCCAACAAAATAAATTGTAGAGTGTTTTTTGTTGGATTACGCCGAGGGTCTAAGGTTTTATTAGCATCCTTAAGGAACCTTCCTTATCTTTCCTTTGTGTCACAATGTCATGATTGTTTTTTTCTGCCCACATAATTAGATCGTATGTGTTTAGCACATCCGGTATTATCACTTCTACAAATGAGGATGAATCTACGCTTATCTGATTACTTAAGGCCGCTATGATTCCGGCGCAGGTTTTTCCTGTGCCATCTATGATTATCCAGCCGTCTGAATCTCGGTCTTCTGTTGACACTCCATTTTCTTCGTATACGTTTATCTCTCCAGTCTGCCTTAGGTCCAATTGATGTTTAAATTCAGCAACTGATTCCCAATGAACTCGGGAATCTCGGTCGCCTTTCTGGCATACAGCTCCCCTCACCCCAACTATGTCGGGGTTAACTCGGGATAATTCATCCAAGTCACTCATTTTCAGATGACCAGACAATGCTGTGCTCATCCCAAGCTCTTTGCCTTCTAAAACCATTTCCTTAAGTCGTAACTCAGGAACGAAGTCAAATAGATTTCTTCCGTCCTTTACCAGTGTATCAATCAAGAATCCGTCGCACTGACCTTCTTTTGCTAGCCTGACCATTAAATCTGGATCAATGCCTCCCTCATATAGCAAATTGTCTGCGAAAAGCGATCCGATTAGTTTGGTCTGTGTTCCGATGAGGGCCTCTTTGGCAGCCAACAATGTTTCCAAGGCCACATTGTAATCACTGACCATAAACCCTACCTTTACAGAGGTGGCGTCTAGGACTCCTGCGGCATAAACGGCCATTGAAACCGTGCCAATTTGGTCTGGCACGACTCCTAGTGTCACACTAGCATGGTGGGCACTAGGGACCTCATCTCTTATTTGCTTCACAACATTTGGATGAGCTGAACCTACCAGAGCTTCTTGCAAGTTTTTAACGTCTACTATGTCCGCACCGCCTTTCAAAGCCTGTTTCGCTTCGTAAAGATCTTGGACACTTACCATTAGAATCATTTGTCAATTTCCTTGTGGTTCTTTTGCTACGCTATTATTACCGGTTATTTATTTGATGCAGTTTCAATATCGTTTCGTAGTTGTTTTTTTTCATCGTCGGTCAGGTCAGTTAGAGGAGCTCTTACGTGTCCTCCCGACATTCCCATTATTTCTCCCCAATATTTGCATAATGAGGCAGGTAATGCTCCCCCCATTTTTTGTACAGTGTACTTCCACCACTTGTCTGACACCTCTTTGATCGGTTTGACTTTCGAATCATAAAAATCATTGTCAAGATTCCCTTCCATTACCTTGTTTATGTATTGGACGTAATAGTTGGCGTCTGGAGTGTCAAACCTCCAGTCAGAAGTGTTGGCGAACATTACCTGTTGTTCGAAACCTAATTCTTGTCCTTTTTGGAATATCCATTCATCCGGGGTGCTGATAATTGCTTTTGTCCCTATTTTCAAATGGGTGTTCACAGAAAGTTCAGGGTCGAAACTAGCTTCCTTTACGCCGACCACATTCGGGATATCACAGACACGGTCTAAACCATCTGCGTTGAGTACCATACCGAATTGAGGAGAGTTGTAGTACATGATTGCGAGATTTGTGTTTTCTGCCAATTGATCTACCCATTGGACGACTTGATCCTCAGTTCTCGTGGCGAAGTAAGGGGCTGCCACGATTAGAAGATCGAATCCAATATTTTCAGCATAGCTAGCCAGATCAAGCATTTCTTTCATAGAAGTGTGAGATACATGAGCACCTACGGCCCAGTCTGCCCCGGCCTCATCGCTGACGATGTCATAGACCCTCAGTCTTTCATCTTTAGTTAGAGTCCAGAATTCCCCCATACCCCATGTACACCCAGCCCCTTTGGTACCAAGGGCCTTCACGTGCCTAATATCCCGTCTTAAACCATCTTCATCTATTTCGTCACTTTCTGTGAAAGGAGTCATTAGAGTAGACCATTGGCCGCGAAGGTTCTCTCTGGCCCAATCCATTGCCTCGGTTTTACTGTATTCAGCCATACAAATTAACCTCTATATCGTGAATTTATTGTTAAGCGCGTTCCACATACATTTCTAACCATAATGATAGTAATCCGTGACAATTGGTGTCAACGCAGCCGGGGAGCCAATAAATGTGAGTCAATAGTTTGTATGTTCAGAGCTTAGTCTTTCATTGCCATTTTATATTGCGTTCTAAGGCATCGGGTGCACAAATTGACTTTTTTCATCTGGCCATTAATTTCTATTGTAGTCTTCTGGATATTCGGATTCCAGGTCCTACGTGTTCGGCGTTTTGAATGACTGACGTTATTGCCTGTTCGTACCTGAGTTTTACAATTGGGAGCTTCGCATGTAGCCATTTTTCGCCTTTTGACAGTTTTCTTAAAGCCTTGGTATACAGTTATTTATTACGGATTTGCAGCAACTTATTTTCTACGAAACGAGAACAAATCCACGTTAAAAAATACCATATCCGTTATTATACTTCCAGCATATTTTTCTTGTGGAACTTTATCTATGGACTCTAACACTACAACAGCAGATATATTTTGGGGGATGTTTAGGTCCGCTGTGATGTTTTTTAGACGACATGTAGATGCCATAAATTCACTCAATGTTTTTCCGGTGCCAGACGGTGATACTGGAACCAATATGTATGGAACATTGGAAGGAATTCAGTCAAGGGTAATGTCAGTAGAATACACCGATCTACAAGAACTCACAGATCTCATTTCGCGTGCAGCCTTGTATGAGGGTAGAGGCAATAGTGGGATCATTCTGTCTCAGATATTTAGAGGTCTGTCTGATTATATATCTCTACAAACATCCGAAATAAATTTTGGAATCATATATGGAGCCATTGAAAATGCTAAGGTCAAGGCATTTGATTCTGTTGCTGAACCGATTGAAGGGACAATGCTTACAGTGCTTTCTGATGTTCTAAACAAGGCTAACTCTCTCAAAGAGAAAAATTTATCAGTAAGAAGTCTATTCAAATCACTTGCGGAAGAAGCTGAAAGGTCTGTTGATAGGACTCCAGAATTACTTCCACTACTTAAAGAGAGCGGTGTGGTGGATTCTGGGGGCTATGGGATTGAAGTTATATTGAAAGGCATGCTTCTTTATCTGGATGATATGCCACCTGACACGTTTCCGATCGTGTTACGGAAACCAGCAGGTGACGGAAGCGGTGTTGGGAATCTTATAGCCGATCATTTTGAGTCGGAAGATGAGTTTGGATATTGTACTCAATTTATATTGGATACTGATCGAGACTCAAAAACGGTAGAAGCAAATTTTGAAGGTTTGGGAACTTCTGTCGTAATAATAGGAGAGTTACCTACATATAGAATCCATCTCCATGCCGAGGATCCAGGAGCGATCCTGACTAAAGCGGTGGAATTAGGAATTGTAGGCTCAGTTTCAGTAGAGAATATGGAGATCCAGTCAAAAGAAACACTAAGAACTTTGGAAAAATCAAATCAAGTGTCCAAAATTGATTTGAAAGGCAAGACAGCTCTGATTTCCATAGTAAATGGATCTGGAATTTTGGAAATAAGTAGAAATTTAGGCGTTGATCTGGTAATCGAAGGTGGGATTGATATGAATCCAAGTGTTGCCGATATAGTTTCAGCAGTAGACCAGATAGAATCTGATTCCATTCTTCTTTTGACCAATGATAAAAATGTGATTCCTGCGGCTAATCAAGCCGCCGCACTGGTGGCCTCAGATGTTGTGGTTTTACCAACTGAGACCCAGGTTGAAGGTTTGGAATGCATTGTGGATTTTGACCCATACCAATCTGCTTTGAAAAACAAAGAAATTATGGCCGAATTGATACCTCAGATCAAAACCATCACTATATTCCGATCATCGAGGGCTGTTCGTATAAACGGTTCAAAGATTAAACACATGCAGCCTATTGCTATGATAAATGGAAACATGTATAGCTATTCGGATAATTTGGATGACCTTTTGGTGGAAGTGGTAAGGAATGAGTTCAACAAAAACCCAGAGCACATAATGGTCCTGCTCGGAAATGGATTACACAATTCAGACGTCGCTAGGATAGAAAAACTACTCAATAACAATGTGCTAGATTTGGATGAAGATATCATTGAAATTCATCTGGGAGAACAGCCCCACTTTGACTATATGATTTCTGTTTTGGCAAATTAATTCTTCATGGTGTTATGAACAAGTTGGATGAACATAAGGGGAAGAAAGAATCTCTGACTAGAATTCTTAGGCAAGAATCGGCCTCTGGGTTTGATGATTCTACCGTGATCGGAGGGATAGAGGCTTTTGTGGAATCTAATAAACAGTGGTTCCGCAAAGGTACTTTGGATCCTATAAAAAAATATTCTACTTTGAATACAAAAGAAAGAACCTTAGCCGTATCAAAAGTCATGAATAGTATCACGCCAGCCTTGAAAGTTAAGTCTCATAAAACTATTCAGAAGCCGATATTTTTGGCTGATTCCATCGCCTCCTTGAAAAAGAGTAGTAGAGGATGGCCGGTTGAAAAAATATCTGAAATGTTGGGATTGAAAACTGTTAAAGATTTAATTCTATATTTTCCTGAGCGGCACGATGATTTCAGCAGCGTAAAAGAAATCGCTAATTTATCTGACGGAGATAGCCAGTCATCAATATTGTCAGTTAAATCTGTAGAGGTTAAAGCGATTCAAAACCGGAAAAGGGTTGAAGTGTTGTTTTCGGATTCAACAGGATTGATAAAGGTTATCTTTTTTGGGCAGCCCTGGGTGGCAACTGATCTTAAAGTGGGCGATAAAGTAATTTTGAGTGGTAGGGTGGCATATGAAAAAGGCAAACCGGTATATAAAAGCCCAATATACGAGCATATTGTAGATGGCGTTACAAGATTGCATACTGGAAGACTTGTGCCTGTATATGCTCTTTCTCAAGGAATAAATATTAAACCCCTTAGGAGACAAATATACGGCGCACTCAGGGCTTCAGTAGATCAACTGACTGAGTATATGCCGCAGTCGATACTTCAAAGAACCGGTTTATATTCATTGAAAAAAGCCGTTTCCAGATATCACTTTCCCAGGGATATACAGGATCTCAGCAGAGCTCGTAGGAGAATAGCATTTGACGAATTGTTTTTCATTCAACTTCTTATGCGGAAGAAGAAACTTGATTGGAAAAATAAAATTGCAGGAATAGCATTAGAGCGAAATCAGGTCCTACTGGAGGAAATTTTTGGTGCATTGCCATTTAAACTCACTTCCGCACAAACCAGGTGTGTGAATGAGATTTCGGAGGATATGTCTAGCTCTATTCCCATGAGGAGGGTGCTTCAAGGAGATGTCGGGAGCGGTAAAACACTAGTTGCCTTAGCAGGAATGATTCAGGCGTCATCGAAGGGATATCAATCCGCATTGATGGTTCCAACGGAAGTTTTGTCTGAACAACATTTTATGACGCTACAAAACTTTTTTTCTTCTTCCCCTCCCAAACCTTTGATTGAAGGGTTATCAAATGTCGTTGAAACTGATATATCTGGAACCGATTACAAATTGACTATTGCGCTCTTAAATGGGAGTTTGAGAAAACGAGAGAAAGCTATGACCCAAGAACTTATTAGGTCAGGCCAGGCCGACATCATCGTAGGTACTCAGGCGTTAATCCAAGATTCGGTGGATATACCTAATTTGGCCTTCCTTGTTGTGGATGAACAGCACAGGTTTGGGGTGAACCAAAAAAGTGTCTTTGATCGTTTAGAACCCAGGCCCCATCTCTTATTGATGTCTGCGACACCTATACCTAGGTCACTATATTTCACCATGATAGGAGATTTGGATCTATCAGTTATAGATCAAATGCCGGTTGGCAGAAAACCGGTGCAAACTCATGTCTACGACAAAAGTAAAAGGGATGAAGTCTACAGGTTTATAAGGAAGGAAATATTGGATGGCAGGCAAGCTTTTGTTGTTTGTCCTTTGATTGAAGAGTCAGAATCACTACAATCTAAAGCAGCTATAGAGGAATATGAATCCTTGTCTAAGGACGTGTTTCCTGAAATGAAGGTAGGCTTGCTACATGGAAGAATGAAATTGTCTGAAAAAGAGGCAGTAATGGATCTCTTTAGGTCGGGTTATATTCATATACTAGTAGCAACCGCAGTGATTGAGGTGGGGATAGACGTTCCTAACGCAAGTATTATGCTCATAGACGGTGCAGAAAGATTCGGCCTATCACAATTACATCAATTTAGGGGAAGAGTTGGGAGAGGTGAACATCAAAGTTACTGTATATTGATGTCCGATAATCCAAGTGAGGATTCTAAAGAGCGTATGGATATCCTTCATAGAGTAAATGATGGCTTTAGATTAGCCGATGAAGACCTGAGAATGCGGGGAGCCGGGGAATTGGTAGGTATAAAACAGAGCGGGACCCAGTTATTTCAAGTGGCGGATCCTTCTGATGCCGATCTCGTTTCATTAGCTGGCATTGAGGCTGATAAGGTGTTAAATTCGGACAAAGAGCTTTCCTTGATAGAGCACAAAGGCTTAAAAACAAGGCTCGAACAATTGTTGACAGATTTTAGCGTGGTTTAGATACTATATCGTTCAATCAGCACCATCAGATATCTTTAATTCTTAGTCATCATTTGACGAAGCACATAAGGCAAAAGACCTCCGTGCCTATAATATTCATTTTCGATATCGGTGTCGATACGGGCTAGAGCATTAAATTTGGTTACCTTACCTGTTTTTGAGGTTGCTGTTATTTCAATGATAGAGGCCGGGATTACACTGTTTGCGACATCAGGTACTTCATATGTTTCAGTACCATCAAGCCCGAGAGATACCGCCGATTGCCCGTCTGTAAACATTAATGGTAGAACTCCCATACCGATTAGGTTCGATCTATGTATCCTTTCAAAACTTTCTGCTATTACCGCTCTTACACCGAGTAGCATAGGTCCTTTGGCTGCCCAATCTCTAGAACTCCCCGTACCGTATTCCTTTCCGGCCAGAATTATTAAAGGAACATCCTCATCCCTATATTTTTCGGAAGCGTCGTATATTCGCATTACTTCTTCAGAAGGCTGGTGTATAGTCCAGTCTCCCTCCATTTCAGGAGTCAATTTATTTCTAAGCCTTATATTGGCAAAAGTACCTCGCACCATTACATCGTGATTGCCTCTTCTGGAACCAAAAGAATTGTATTCCCTACGAGGGACATCATTTCCCAGTAAGAATTGGCCTGCTGGAGCACTCGGAGGAATTGAGCCGGCAGGTGAAATATGATCAGTCGTTACAGAATCCTCAAGGTAGACAAGAACTCTGGCCTCCGATATTTCGGATCTTTCCGACGGGTTTTCTGAGAAATTCTCAAAATAAGGCGGCTTCTGAATATACGTAGATTCTTTGTCCCAGTTGAAATTAAGTGTGGATGAAGTTTCTAGTTGCTGCCATTCCTTCGGACCATTTACAACCTCATTGTATTGTTCTCGAAACATATCAGGGGTGAGGCAGCTGGCTATTGTATTGGCTATCTCTTCCTGGCTTGGCCATATATCGTGTAAAAAGATTTCGGCGCCTGATTTATCCTGCCCTATTGGATCTTTCAAAAGGTTTACATCTACCCTGCCAGCCAAAGCATAAGCCACAACTAACATTGGCGAGGCCAAGTAGTTAGCTTTTACCTGAGGGTGGACTCTACCTTCAAAATTCCGGTTGCCGCTCAACACTGCAGCAACAGTAAGGTCATTATCTGATACTGCTTCGGAAACGGGTTGTGGAAGTGGACCCGAATTACCAATACAAGTCGTACATCCATATCCTACCGTGTTGAACCCTAAATAGTCTAAGTCTTGGTTCAATCCTGCAGACTCCAGATATCGAGTTACTACTGTAGAACCTGGAGCAAGGCTTGATTTCACCCATGGTTTTCTTTCAAGACCTTTTTCTCTTGCATTTCGTGCCAGTAACCCAGCGCCTACCATTACGGAAGGATTGGATGTGTTGGTGCAACTAGTGATTGCAGCAATTGCCACGGCGGCATCTCCAAACTCAATTTTCTCGTCGTTTATTTCAATGGTATGTGTATTTCTGGATGACTCTGAAAAAGATTCTGTGAAATTTTGAGAAATATTTTCCAGAGAGATTTTGTCCTGCGGTCGTTTGGGGCCAGCCATAGAAGGTATTACTGTCGATATGTCAAATTCTAACTGTGTGCTGTATTCAGGTTCATTTTTCTCATCGTAATAAAAGGCGTTAGCTTTGGAGTATTCTTCGACCAAATTTACAATTGATTGGTCACGTCCAGTGTCTCTCAGGTATCTCAAGGTTTGATGATCTACTGGAAAAAAGCCGCAAGTTGCCCCATATTCGGGAGCCATATTTGCTATTGTTGCTCTGTCAGCTAGAGTTAACTCTTTGAGTCCGGGGCCGTAAAATTCGACAAATTTTTCGACTACTCCCACTTCTCTCAACATTTCGACTATTGATAGTACTAAATCAGTAGCGGTGGACCCGTTTGGTAAAGTGCCTGTCAGTTTCACTCCCACTACTTCGGGAACGACCATATAATAGGGCTGACCTAGCATGACAGCCTCAGCCTCGATGCCTCCTACTCCCCACCCCAGTACTCCTAACCCATTTACCATGGTTGTATGTGAATCTGTTCCTACGCAGGTGTCCAAAAAAGCCAGAGGATTCACTACGTCGTCTTCACTTAAAACGACTTCGGCCAAATATTCTAGGTTTACCTGATGAACTATACCGGTACCAGGTGGGACTATTTTGAAATTATCGAATGCATTTTGAGCCCACTTAAGCAACTGATATCTTTCCGTATTGCGATCAAATTCCATTTCTATGTTCAGATTCAGGGCGTCAGGTGTAGAGAAATGATCTACTTGTACTGAATGATCGATTACCATGTCCGATCTTACAATCGGATTGATCATGGATGCGTCTGCCCCCAGTTCTCTGACGGCATCTCTCATAGCTGCAATATCGACAGCTACTGGGACCCCTGTGAAATCCTGAAGCAGTACCCTACCAGGCATATAAGGGAATTCACTATTTGGCTTGTTGTCAGGTCTCCATGAGGAAATTAGTTTAATGTGGTCTTCTGTGGCTGGACCAATGTCAGCATTGCGGATCACATTTTCCAGTAAAACTCTTATTGAATAAGGAGTTTTATTTATATCCATAAGGCCTGCATCTTGCACAGATTTAATAGAATAATATGTGTAGGAGCTGGATTGTGTTTGCAGTATCTGCTTTGAGATTAAATCTGAGGGACTTGAATTTTCACTCATGGGAGCACATCTCCGAAATTGTTAGATTTGACGTGTTTGGAACCTTAACGAGTTTTCTTCATTTAATAAAGCCCCAGCCACAGTCACCATAGTGCAAATCAGGGATTGCTGAAAGGTGAAGATTGCGGCGTTTTTTATGGAAGGCCCTTGGGGCCGTAGAGTTTTATCTCTCTTGTCCGAAATATTCGTAATTTAAATTCGTGTATTTGTCCCAGTCTGCAGGAACGTCATCCTCTGCAAATATAGCCGATACTGGGCAAACTGGTTCACATGCAGCGCAGTCGATGCATTCTTCGGGATTTATCAACAGCATGCTGTGTTCTTCTGCCTCATATATGCAGTCTACGGGACACACATCTGTGCAGGCTCTATCCAAAACGTCGATACAGGGTTCGGCAATAATATAAGTCATCGGTTTGTTTGTTCTCCTCGTCTTAGCTCAAAAGGTTCCTCTAGGAACCAGATAAAATTATATCGTGTACCTTAATTGGCTTCAATGCGGAAATCACCAATTACATATGAATGTTTGGCGGGCAACGGCCTATAAAGTTACATCACTTGATTTAAGGTCAGCAATTTTGTCTTCGGAATAACCTAAATCTAGCAGGATTTGGTCAGTGTGTTCCCCTAAGGCAGGAGAGGCGGATCTAGCATTCAGAGGGGTCTCACTCATTTGTATCATAGGACCTGCCATCTTAATTTTTCCGGCAAGCGTATGTTGAACTTCGACCACCATGTCATTGGCGATAACCTGTTCATCATTAGTAAGCTCTTGTATAAACCTGACAGGTCCTGCAGGGACACCACATGAATCAAAAATTGAGAGCCATTCCTCACAAGTTTTAGTTAATAGAATGGCCTTGATATTTTCTGACAGTTCTTCGATTGCAGCATTTGAGGTAGATTTTTCAGGATCATAGTCGTCTGATAGCCTCGGGTCTTCCACCCCGATGGCATCCGCTGCTTTTTTTCTGAGACTATTGCTTAAGCAGGCAATTGCGATAACATCGTTGGAAGTTTGATATGTGGTGTAATAGATTCGAAATGCCGTGTTAAACGAAGAGTTGATCTGCTGTTGTTCTAAGAGACTTTCATAAGGCATACCTGCTTGCCTTAATGCACCAAGTGTCTCAACCAACTCATCCTTTTCTTCCTTACCGTGATCTTCTATCTCAGTGAATCCGCCCTGTATAAGGAGAGATGTGGAAAGTAAGGTTGTATCAATTTTTTGGCCTTTACCTGTCCTTTCTCTAGCAAACAAGGCAGCGCTAATTCCCCAAGCAATTGCGACTCCAGTTGTGTAATCAGCGATAGCGGTAGCTGTAACCTGTTGGGGAACACCGTCGACAACTTTATTGTCAGCAGCTAATAACCCGCTCATTGCCTGAATTATTAGATCATAGCCTGGCCTGTATCCATGAGGGCCTTTCCGTCCAAAGGCCGTGTTGTCGCAGTATATTAATTGTGGATTAATTTTGGACAAGGTGTCATAGTCGATTCCGAGGCTTTTGGGAACGTCAGGTCTTGCATTAATGATCACAGCATCTGCATCTGAAATGAGTTTATGGGCGATTTCAAGTCCTTCTTCATGACGTAGATCTAGAGGTAGGCTTTTTTTTCCTCGGTTTAGCCCAATGAAGACTTTACTCTCCTTTGGTAGAAATTCAGAGTGTAGTCTCCATGGTTCACCTGCTAGAGGTTCTATTTTAATTATTTCGGCTCCCATATCAGCTAGTAACATGCCACCAAAAGGGGCAGCTATGATCTGGGTAAACTCTATGATTTTTATTCCATCCAATGGACCAGGCAATTGATCCTCCCGTAAGTGAATGTAAATTATCGCTCCATGGTATGTGATAATGTTATGGAAAACCATGACCCAGTCAATAATATGGTAGGCCCTTCACTACCACTATGTAGGAAAATATTTTGACCTCACGTACAAATTGGCATAAGCAACATCCCATTGCCTGCACCTGCGCAAAATGTCAGGAATCCAATCGAATAAAAATTAACGCTTCGACTAAGATTGGTCGAAATGACAAATGTCCTTGTGGTAGTGGCGTGAAATATAAAAAATGTCATGGGCCATGAAGCCAAAATGCTTTCAAGACATGAAATATATTCCGATTACCATTTGATGTCTTGAGGTATGCAGGCCATATTCCTATGCCTAATTTATAAATAACTACTTTTTTTGGCGGAATCAAGGCAAAGGTGTGATATTAAAATAGGCCAGCACAAGGGGGGAGAAATGGTTAAGAATTATTCTGACGTATATATACGAGAGCTACTAAATGAAGTGACCTCCATCGCCGTGGTAGGAGCTAGTTCAAAACCTCATCGAGACAGTTATAAAGTAGTAAAAAGGTTGATGGAGTACGGATATAGAGTAATACCTGTAAACCCGAATGAGATCGGAAACAATATAATGGGACAAACTTTCTATGCTGATTTGACATCTATAAATGAACCCATAGATATGGTTGATGTTTTTCGTTCAAGCGATGCTGTTATGGGTATCGCCCAGGAGGCTATAGAAATCGGATCTAAGGTATTATGGACCCAGCTAGATATTGTGAATATAGAGGCAGCCAATCTTGCTGAAAAAGCTGGGCTAAAAGTGATTATGGATCGATGCCCAAAAATGGAATTGGCTAAACCGTATCTGGCTCCTGGGGTTTGGTCTATACGGACTGGTAAAAGAGAACTAAACGGGATTTAATTTTTATGGAATCTGACTCTAAAATATTACACGTTGACCACCTTGACGGAGGGGTGATTCGTCTCACAATGGACGATCAAAATACTAGTAATTCCCTGTCGGAAAGGATGATGAAATCCTTGATCGAAGAGTTAACAAAAGCTTCTTCTGACGATTCTGTTAGAGTCATAATAATTGCATCCAATGGTTCGGTATTTAGTGCCGGGCATAACTTGAGAGAAATTTCTATAGCTAGAAAGCAGAATGATTTTGGAGAAAAATATTTCCATTTACTGTTTGAAACGTGTTCAGAGTTGATGAAATTGATTGTTGCCTGTCCCAGACCGGTGATTGCTGAAGTGTCAGGGGTCGCTACAGCTGCAGGGTGTCAGCTAGTTGCCAGTTGTGACCTTGCAACCGCCTCAGAGTCAGCTCAATTTGCTACGCCAGGGGTGAATATAGGCTTGTTTTGTTCAACTCCTATGGTTGCGCTCTCTCGAAATGTGAATAAGAAACATGCGATGGAGATGCTTTTGACTGGAGACATGATCGGAGCTCAAAAGGCAAAGGAAATTGGCTTGATTAACAATTATTTTCCTGAGCCTGAGTTGAGCAATAAAACTATGCTTTTGGCAAACAAAATTGCTAGTAAATCGTCAATGACAGTATCTATAGGGAAAAATGCCTTTTACGGTCAATCTGACTTAGATTTATCTTCTGCGTACGAATACGCCTCCAAAATAATGGTGGAAAACATACTCAGAGATGATGCTGAAGAAGGAATCCAGGCATTTCTAGAAAAGAGACATCCTATTTGGAAGGATAGCTAAATCTTTGTTGCCTAAATACTCATAGCGATCCTACTGCGAAGTAGAACTTGTATTGGGAGCACCAGCGGTAACCCCGCCGTCAATTACCATCTCGCTTCCGGTCATGTACGACGATTCATCCGAGGCCAAAAATAATGCACCGTAAGCTATTTCTATAGGATCCGCTACTCTTTGTAGAGGGACATTCTCTTTTATGCGTTTTCTACTTTCCTCGCCCTGTATTCTGTGAGAGATCATATCTGTGTTAATAGCACCGGGATGAATGGAATTAGCCCTGATTCCATAGCTTCCGTACTGCACAGCTGTGGATTTAGTGAATATTCTGACAGCTCCTTTCGAGGCATTGTAAACTGGCTGTATAGTCGGCTGTCCAACTAGCCCAGAAATGGAGGAAATGTTGATGATGGAGCCTCCACCTGACTTTTTCATTTCCGGTATTACGTGTTGGGTTCCCAAGAAAACCCCTTTGGCGTTTACATCCATAACAGTATCCCAAATCTCTTCGGTTGTATCGTCATTAGTACCCCAGACGGCAATACCTGCATTGTTTACAAGTATGTCTATTTTTCCGAACCGGGTTACTGCTGTCGCGACAGTATTTTTCCAATTTGCGGAGTTGGATACATCTAAGTGAGTATAGAAACATTCTCCCCCAAGTTCGATAATCTCTGCTTCCAACTTTTTACCTTCCTCATCAAGGATGTCTGCTATTACAACCTTGGCTCCTTCTTTTATAAATAATTTTGCTTCAGCTGCACCTTGGCCTCTTGCGCCACCAGTTATCAGGGCAACTTTTCCTTCCAGTCTCATGTGGATTCCTCCTCAAATGAAGTGTCTAAAACGATTCGATGAAATGTTATTGCATAAGTTAATACCTATATGGCTAATGAATCTTTGAATAAACCTTCTATTTGTCCTTTGTTCTAGTGGCTCAAAGATACCACCATACTTTTCCAGACACTTCAGATTTAAAATCTCCTGGACCCAATAACGCCATTGCTAATCCAATTCTCTGTATATTAATCCAAGGATTAATTTAATAGTGATCTTAGGACTAGGTCATTAACCCGAGTTGGCAACCTCAGCCCAATCAATTTCATTTACTTCCATCGGGTCGCATGTAATCATAGCTAGCATGTCGTCACCTAGTGTTGATGAAATGTCTTCAGGATTATCAGCTTCCCATAAACAGACGAAGGTGTCTGTATTGCCATATGGGATAGGGTCCCAACTTTTCACGCATTTTGCGGGGGTTTGTCCTGAGGACATCGCCTTTGCGAATTCCAAGATATCTGGTCCTGCCATTGCCTCTGAGAATTGTTCAGAATCGATTTATAAAGCATGAACTACGATAAATAGAGACATATTGGTTCTCCTTACAAGTGGATTATGTATTCTTAAGAGCCGATTCTATAAGATACTGTCTAGTTTTGTAGATAGAAGAAGTGAGTAATAGGCTGTAAGCAGCCTGTCTATCAGTACTTGAATTGTGTCATTTCCCCGTCTAGTCAAAAGTATCCATTTCTCCTATACATTTGATGAATATATATCCATATTGCTTTGCATGATTTCCTTGAATTCATTCAATTGGAAGCCGCCTATCAAGATTGACATGTTTCCCGGGACATCTCTACAATGTAAACAGCTAATGATACTAGGTCTCATTAAAAGCAATATAGCAAAGTCAAATAGAAAGTATGACATTCTTTTATTGCGACTGGATCTCACTACGTATATGAAAATAAGAAGCATGATCTAGGAATTAAACTGACTATCTTTGAATTACGTTCTTTTTTAAAGCATTGGAGAGAAAATGGAAAATTATGATGTTGTTATTGTTGGCGCAGGTGCTGCGGGGATAGGTATTGCCGCCATGTTAAAGGATTTCGGCTTAGACAATATGCTTGTTATCGAAAGAGAGAATGTGGGAGCATCTTTTGATAAATGGCCGAAAGAAATGCAATTCATCACCCCTTCATTTACAACAAATGGCTGGGGGCATATAGATCTGAACGGCGTTGCGTCAGGAACTTCTCCTGCTTATTCCCTTGATACAGAACACCCTACTGGTGAAAGGTATGGAAGGTATTTGAGGTTAATTTCTGATCACCTTGAATTGCCCATTAGGGAAAACACGAACGTGGTAAAGGTAAATAAGGGTCAGGAAGGCTTTGAAATTGAGATTGAAAATGGTACGTACATTCAAAGCCGTTTTTTGATATGGGCTGCCGGAGAATTTCAGTATCCTAGGACAAATACTTTTTCGGGGTCTGAATTGTGTTTACATAATAGCCAAATTCAAAGCTGGGAACACGTAGAAGGTGAAGAGGTATATGTGATCGGTGGGAATGAAAGTGGCATAGATGCGGCGATCCATTTGAGTAGACTGGGCAAGAAGGTGCATGTGTTAATTGGGAATCCAGATTGGGATGTTAAGACAACTGATCCAAGCGATAATTTGTCGCCTTTTACAATTGATCGTCTAGCTTTTGAAATGCCTCGTGAAAGAATTGATCTTAAGGGTGAGTCTGTAGTTAAAGATATAAAGTTTAAAGATGATAAATATTTCATATATGTAGAAGGTAACTCAACCCCTTATGAAAGCGCTGTACAACCAGTTTCTGCGATTGGGTTTGAAAGCAGTTTGGTAAAGGTTAAAGATTTGTTTTTTTGGGACGAAAGTAAATCTTATTGTCTTTTGAATGAACATGATGAATCCACGAAAACTCCTGGATTGTTTCTTACCGGTCCACAAGTACGGCATGAAAATCTGATTTTTTGTTTTATTTATAAATTTAGACAGCGGTTTGGAGTTGTAGCAAATGCGATAGGCGAACAATTGGGTATGGATACATCATTTCTAGAACAATATCGCGACGATGGACTTTATTTGGATGATTTATCCGGTTGCGATGAGGAGTGCGCATGCTAATAAGTAATAATAAAAAATATAAATCCAATATAAGTACTCTTTGGTTATGCCAATTGATCGCAAGTACCTCCTGGGTCGCTTCAGTTTTCGTTTATGGGTCATTTACTCTAGGTGATTATTTACAATTGTTAGCTGGAACTGCATGGACGATATCAAATCTTATTAGTTTTTTTAAGACCTAGTTATGGTGAATGAAGAGGGTCTCTGACTCAGGAATTAGTGTCAGCGGGGTAGAATTTTAATCTGAGGTATTTGGTTTATGAGACCTCGTTAACCGGTATAAGGTGTTTTCTCCTAGAGAAGCGCAAGATTATACCCTTTTGATACACATTTAATGCAATGGTTAAAACTACTTTTTGGAAACAGATAACGAATAAGATAGCGGAACGCCCCATTTATGATCTGGAGCCCTCCATTTTCCATCGTCACTTTTGCGCAGATAACTAACGAAGCTGCCCTCTGTTGCATATGGGTATTCCATAAAATTATCTAGATGAAGACCCGCTTCAAGTAGTGATGTTATGACTTCACCTATAGAGTGACTCCATTCATAGGTGTGGTTTTTGATGGAACTCTCTGGAATAGCATAGGATCCTTGAGCCTCAAGAATTTCAACACCTTCATTAAAATAAGAGTTTTTAAGCACGACGTCGTTTCCCAAACCAGCGTCCAGAGCGGTCATAAGAGGATGATATTCTATTAAATGGAATCTTCCACCTATTTTCATACACTGTGCAATTTCCTTTGCCCAGTTCGTAAGATCAGGAAGCCAGCAAAGTACTCCATATGAGGCAAACACTATGTCAAATTTTTCATCTAAAGTACTTGAAATATTGTATATGTTTGATTCGATAAATCGCGCACAAAGTCCTGATTTCTTTGATAGTTCATTGGCGGCAGAAATTGCAGCCGGGGAAAAATCAACCCCTGTAGCAATGGCACCCAATCTCACCCAGGATAGGGTGGAAAGTCCAAAGTGGCATTGCAAGTGCAATAGCGTTTGACCACTGATATCTCCTACCACTTCCAACTCCAATGAATCCAAAGAGGTTTTTCCTTTAAGAAAACCAGAGACATCGTAGAAATCTGACTGAACGTGTTCTTGGACTATAGAATCCCAAAATTTCAGATTCGAATTTTTATAGTCTTTCATTTTGCGGGCTCCAATTTAAATGCAATGCGATAGATATTAACTTGTATTTAATCCCAGCTGCCAGATTGGAATACCCGTAAATTTGCGATTTCTTTACTGTTTAATCGAACAAACGGTTATTCAGACTGCTCCTGAGAAGACAATATATTGCCAATGTGGGTATACGACAACTCCATATCAATCCTCTTTCCGACAAATTGGTATTATGTGGCCATGAAAAAGATATTTCTCATATCGTTGGTTTTTTTAGTGACGGTTGGGTGTACTGAACAATCATCGGAAACAGCTGTTGTACCAATTTCTACCGATGAGCCACTTTTTGTCGAAAATCAAGTAATATCGTTGGTGGAAGACAAGGGCATTCAAGATATATTTACGGCTGACAAACTTCCTAGTATTGGGGAAAGGCTAAGGTTGTCCTGTCTTATGTTGGAGTTTGCTTTAATTACCTCCACGGATTTAGCTAAGTTTTCACCGGTATATTTAGGTGATGGGGTGTGGGAAGTCACTCTGATTGAATACCATATGGATGATTCAGACAGCGTTAGGGAATATGATTTGCAGTATAAATGGCTTGTATATGAGTCATCTGCTACGGTGGCAAACATTGGTACTTATAAGGCAGCATTTGGGACATATATGCCTAAAAAAATCTGTTAATACGCCAGTACAAATCCTTAGCTGATCTATTAAAAATATAAGACAGAGGACTTATTTCAGAAAAGTATCTAAAACAAATCCATAAAATGTTTTTCGAATTCCTGCAAATATCTTAAAGGATCACTGTCAAAAGCTTCGCCGTGTACACGGCAGTTTTCAAATTCTACCAAGTTACTGTTTTTACCTAATGATTTGTGGGCCTTTTCTGATTGCTCTAAAGGCACGGTTTTATCGCCAGTACATCCGATAATTTTTGTAGGAATATTTATGTCGGAATTTTCGACGTAATTTTGTTCTATAGCATTGAAATCAAACCCGTAAAACAAATTAGTAAACAGTAGAATTCCTGGTTTTAATAAATTCGCCATGAATAAGTTTAGTGGTGTCCTTCTAGAAATCTGTGCACTGATCATGTCAGTCAGACTGAAATAAGGGGTATCAGAAAATATTCCCACAATTTCAGGTGTCATTTTGTCTTGATCGTATTCTTGCCCTGAAAAAATGGCCGTTGTTGCACCATAACTAAATCCCCAAATTCCCACACGTCTTATTCCTTTGGATTGATAGTAATAATCTAAGGTTATGTAAACATCGTTAATCTCATCTAAACCAAAAGTGAAATCACCTTTTGAGGATTTTCCATGGTTTCTAAAGTCAATCGCAATTATAGAAAAACCCAATGTATGGAACTCTTTAATAAAATTTAAAATTAGTTCATCACTTTTTTGGCTACGAAGGCCGTGTAAGACTAGGAGAGTTTTGTCAGAATCGTTGGGAATCCACCATGAAGAGATAGTCTTTTTATTTGAAGTGATTTCTATTTCTTGAAATTCCAGACCAATGGATATTGGGCTTAATGATGACTTTTCGCTGGAAACTTTAAAAGTTGCAACCGAAGAGAATATTGAAAGAAACAAATACAGAAATAGTGGTAAGAGAATTATGATGAAATAATATTTTTTATTGGCTCTTAACAATTAATATATTTCCAGCTATTAAATAATGGATTCAAACTCCATATTATAAGTTAAGTTGGAGCAACTAATTTGAAAAGCAGGGTAGGGGTTAAAAAGGGGATTTTAGTCACGTATTGAGTGGTAGTGAGGGCAGGATCGGAACCTGCGACCGTTGGGTTATGAGACCTCAGTTTTACACATGATTGACATTTAGGCATTCCTATTTTTAATATGTACGGGCTTACCATGTGGTGTAGATAAGTAAGCCTGTGTCCAATCTTCTTTTAACAGAATCAAAGTGTTTTGATTACTGATGTTCTTTTCTATTAGAATTTTTTCTAAGGCATTTAACCAACAGGAGAAATAATCATTACTACCATCTAAATTTTTTGTATATAAGCTTTCTTTTTTAAGATCTTCCCCAAAAACTGTAACGAATTCCGTCCAACT
Organism: Chloroflexota bacterium; assembly: GCA_002722155.1. Classification (GTDB taxonomy): domain Bacteria; phylum Chloroflexota; class Dehalococcoidia; order Lucifugimonadales; family UBA826; genus UBA11996. The sequence continues at coordinate 2,920 of PBKS01000001.1, read as the reverse complement.
AAAATTTCCTTTTTCTGACAATTGAACAGTAATAGCAAATAATTGACTATGCCAAGGATTCTCGAAAACCACCTGATCTTCATTTGTATTTGTAAAAGGTAAACTATAATCAGATTTCATTGTCATATTTTTATAAAAGTTTAATCTTTATAATGATTTAAGTATGGTTCCCACAAATCCAAAAATATGCTGTCATTTTCATGTTCAGATGAGATCCCCCATAATTCTGAGGATTTGAATTCTACAGTATATAAAGGTAAGGGACTTTCTCCCAACCCGTGAGCATTTTTATCAGGGAAAACATGATTTTTATTATAAGAATAAACTGTACCTACTCTTCCCATAGCATATTTAGGTAATCTGGTGTGTCCACCATTTTCATTTTCATTTGGACCATAACTTTGAGTAATAATTTTATCCCCTATGTTAAAAATAGGACTTACATTTGTATCTCTAATTGATGGCCCTCCCCAGCCTAATGTTTTTTGAACATCTTCAGCTAACCAGGCCCTATCATCAAGCATTACATTTTGTTTAGAGAACTTATCTAAATTACCTTTCTTAGCAGCAGCAACATATTCTTTTAATTCATCTAAGTAAATAAGGTTTTTATCTATTAACAGATTAGTTAGAGCCGCCAGCCACTTTTCATAATAAGAGAAATTTATATAATCTTTGGATGGCAAGCATTCTCTATAATGTCTACTGATATCTAGATTCCATTCGCCTAAAGCACCAGCAGCAAGTGTAATTGCCCACGCTTTTGCCTGCCAATTATGTTTAAAAGTAGGCTCAAAATTAATGACTTCATTTTTGTTGTTTCTTGGAACTGGTATCGGTCCATCTCCAAAACGTCCTCCCATGTCATGCAGCCTACTCATTTAAGTGCCTCTGGTAACCCTGTGCCTATCATTGAATTTCTAGTAACCAACTCTGCAAGTTCACTCTCATCCATATTTTCAGTACCATCAGGTCTCATTGGTAACACTAGATATCTTAGTTCTGCAGTTGAATCCCAGACTTTTATCTGAACTTTTGGATCTAGAGATAAACCAAATTCTGAAAGAACTTTTCTAGGTTCTCGTACTGTTCTAGATCTATATTCATCACTTTTATACCACGTTGGCGGGAGACCGAGTACTGGCCATGGATAGCAACTACATAATGTGCAAACCACCACGTTGTGAACCTTAGGTGTATTTTCAACAACAACCATATTTTCGCCCTGTCTTCCCTCGTAACTCAATTCCCTTATAGCTGATGTTGCATCATTCAGAAGTCTTTTTTTATATTCTTTATCAACCCACGCTTTTGCAACTACTTTTGCACCATTTTGTGGACCTATTCTATTTTCATAGGTGTCAATCAATTCATCTAAAGTTCTAGAATCTATTAAACCTTTATTTATAAGCAAAGTTTCAAGAGCTTTTACTCTTAGTTCGGGATCCGAAGGCAATTGTGAATGTGCGTGATCATCTGAATGGGTGTGATTATGAATAATATTTTTCTTTTCACTCATAATTGATTCTCTTATGCATTATTTAATTTTTACTCTGGGATTAAATAGTTGTCAGCACGCACTATTCTAACAAGTGTGGTGATAGGTAAAAAGAGGGGATTTTAGTCATGAATGAGTGGTAGCGGGGGCAGGACGAACCCCATTTTGCTCCCTTAATCTATTTCAATCGGCCATACGGCGCAATTTATGGATGATATCTGTAGTAAGAATTAAGTCAAAGGTATTGCTTAATGTGACATCACTTTTATCCAACAATTTATGTAGTTCTATATTCTCCCATTTCAATATCGCAGCTTCTTCAGATAAAACGCTAACTGTTGCGCTTGCACTTTCACCGGTAATGAAAGCCTGTTCACCTATAAAAGTGTTATTGGATATTACCTTTGGGGTCCCGTCAGATAGGATCACTTTAATTTGACCGCTGACAATTAAATATAAATTATGAACAACTTCGCCTTTTTCAATGAGTATAGTTTCTTTTTGATATTTCTCTAATTGGGCTAATTGAAAAATTCTACGGTAAGTTCTGGGGTTAAGGGCATAAAACACCTCCCCATGGATTTGTTTTTCTATACCCTTCAAGACTAGCGGCCTTCTGGCTAAAATCAGTATCACTATTTGTACTAGATTTATAATAATCCCAGCAGAGTTCCAACCTAGGCTCGTCCATCCGACTTCAGTGGCGAATATATACATTGGAACAATGAGTAGAGTTCCCAAAACAGAAACAATACGCAGCCATAAAATGTCTCTAAACATTAGCGCTAGCAAGACAATCGCGAAACCTAAATTTGCAAATATAATTGGTGTATCTGGCATGTGTTAAGTTGAACTAAAATCCATTAATTGTTCTTCAATCTGACCTCTTAATTGGCGATTGTATTTCATCTTTCGATATACCGGCCAATCATACAATATCCACATCAGACGGATCTGCAAGTAGGCTAATTATTAGTCGCCATTAATTTCGAAAATGGGGTAGGGGGTAAAAGAGGGGATTTTAGTCACGATTGAGTGGTAGCGGGGGCAGGACTCGAACCTGCGACCTTTGGGTTATGAGCCCAACGAGCTGCCACTGCTCCACCCCGCGTCGTTAAAACTCCTGAATTCTGTCTTATATACGAGTCCGACAATAGAATTGTCTTAATGTAGGTCAAGTCCTCGGCCGATTAGTACCGCTCAGCTGAAGCAGTTGCCTGCCTTACACCTGCGGCCTATCAATCCTGTAGTCTACAGGGGGCCTTACTTGTGGCCGAAGCCACAAAGGGAAATCTAATCTTGAAGTTGGCTTCGCGCTTAGATGCTTTCAGCGCTTATCACATCCAGACATGGCTACCCGGCTATGCTCCTGGCGGAACAACCGGTACACCAGAGGTCTGTCCTTCCCGGTCCTCTCGTACT